>PYGV01000183.1 GCA_003022385.1 filamentous cyanobacterium CCP3
GTGAGGTGGGAGGAGTGCAAAGTTCAAAATTCAAAATTTTGAATTCTCAATTTTGTTCGCGCAGCGTCTTCTAAGAAACTTTGCATTCATTTATCCCCTTCTACAGGAAGCTGCTGCACATTTGCATCACGACATCCCCTCATATCCTCATCCCGCTATGTCCTCATCCCCCCATCCTCCCCAGAGGCAAAGGCCATTTGCCAAAAGGCGGCCTCCAGATCAGCGATCCGCAGAAAGGCAGCTTCGGCCTGGGCTTCGACGCTGGGGCTAGCGGTAAACAGGGCAGCATCGGCCTGGGCAGCAAGTAGGCGAACGTAGTCGGTGAAGCCGGGGTTACCCCAGCGATCGGCAAACTCGGTGTAGGGCTCGGGCATGGGGCCAGGGAGTTGCCAGCCCTGGTTGTAGGCATACTCAATCGCCCAGAGGGCCGTGGCCTGCACCGGGTAGGGGGCAATGGCCAGGCTGGCCATAAACTCGCAGTAGCGCTGGCAGGTGGGCTGGAGCGGGGTAGACAGGTTGAGCGATCGCTCGCTAGCCTTGGCTTCAAACCACAGCAGCTCGTCTTTGAGCGCCCCCAAACCCGCCAGCAGTCCGTCGATATGGTCGTCGGGGGCGGCGGCTAGCACTCGGCCCACCATGCGGGTAAAGGCTTTGACAAACAAAAAATCCTGCACCAGCCAGGTGTTGAACTGGGCTGGCTGTAGGGTGCCGCTGTGGCAGCCGATTAGAAAGGGGTGGGTAGTGGCTTTTTCCCAGGCGGCGGGGTGGTTGTGGATGAGAGTTTGGCAGGTTAAAGGCATGGTGAACTTGGCAACAGCAAACGAATGGGGCCAGGCGCGGGTAGGTTTTGGGTTTCAGCAACGTCGCGCACTTTAGCCCTATATGCATCCAAAACAGTGCATTCGCAGCCCAGCAGGTTAATTGGGCACAATTTCGGTGACGACGCGGCCGCCATCGACTACTACGGTTTCGTCGTCAAGGCGACCCACAGCGCGGGAACCGTTGAGGTTAATAGCAGGGTCGGCCTGGCGGTAGTTGACCTGCCCCTCGGCCACTACCGTTTGGGTTTCGACGTTCCAGTTGAGGCGATCGCTGGTCATGCGAGTCTGATTGGTTTCACCGACCGCCACCACATCCTCAGAGAGCACAATCTGCTGCTCAGCGAGGTTCATCTGGCCCCGACGGGCCGTCACTCTAATTTTGTTTTCGGGATGAACCAAGGTCAGGGGCTGGTTGACAGCGACCTGCTCTTCGTCTACCTGCCAGTCGAGGGCTTCGCTGGTCATGTTGAGCGGCAGCTCTAGCATTTGCATGGCCACCTGGCCCCGCAGGGCGACTAACTGCTCGGCCAGGTTAAGGGAACCGCGCTGACCGACCACCACATCGGTAATGGCATTTTGCTTAAACTGCTCGACTCGCAGAGGCTCAGTGCTCTCGATGCGCTCATCCTCCCAAAACCAGGTCAGTTCTTTAGCCTGGAGCTTGAGCCAGGACTCAGTCTGTGGGTCAGTCACCACGGTGCTGGCGACCACATTGCCCTCCAGCTCCATGCGGTTTTCGCGGTTAAATACCCGCGCTTCATCAGCGGCGGCGCGCAGCTGGGGGTGGGTGCCGGTGATCTGGTCGCGCACAATCAGCACGTCGTCCTGAGGCCGCCACTCCATTTCGCTGCCCCGTAAAACAGAGCCGTTTTGAACGCCCGTCGCGACAATATTGCCCCGCAGCAAAATAACGCTGCCGTTTTCTTGCACTTCGCCCGTGTCGGCAACGACTTTGTAAATCACCTCGCCATCCTGAAAGAGATCGCCGTCGGGGCGGGTGATGAAGGCCACCTGCTGATCAGTGCTGTAGGTGACCTCGTCGCCCTTGACCCGCCACAGCAACAGCCCGTCGTCATCGGGCTGCTCTAAGGTGACATCGCGCAGGGTGAGGCCGGGTTCTGGCTCGGCTGCGCCGTCATCGGTGCCTTGATTAAAACCTGACTGGGGACCAACCAGACTGTATAACCCGATCGTGACAGCCGCGATCGCCGCTCCCCCAATCATTAACCGCCGCCATTGTGCTGCCATGGGTTGCCCTAAAGGTTATTCGCCAATCACCACGCCGTCTTCCGGCGGCTCGTCAGTGGCAGCTAGGTTAGACAGCGGTCGGTAGGTGTAGTTGTGGCTAGCGGTACTGCGGGGCAGCTTTCGGATGTCGTCTTTGACCCCTTCGAGGTCGATGTAGCGATCGGCTACGTTAATTAAGCTATCGCTGGTCATCGATCGCAGGCTCACCACCTCGACCCGCGCGCCCCGATAGCTGGCGGCATCGGCGGCATAGGCCAGATCGCCATCCCCGCTGACCAGTACAGCCGTGTCGTAGTAGTCGACCAACGCGACCAGGTCTACGGCGATCTCGACATCGAGGTTGGCTTTCTTAGAGCCGTCGGGCAGCTGCACCAGGTCTTTAGCAATCACCCGGTAGCCGTTGCGCCGCATCCACAGTAAAAAGCCCTGCTGCTTTTCATTGGTGCGATCGACCCCGGTGTAAAAGAAGGAGCGAAATAACCGCGACCCCGCGGTTAGCTTGCACAGCAGCTTGGTGTAGTCAATCTCGATGCCCAACTGCAGAGCCGCGTAAAACAGATTGGAGCCGTCGATAAAAATAGCCACCCGCCCCCGGTTGTCGAGCACCTGTTCGGGGGTGAATATGGCATCGTCGCTAATTAAGGAATGGCTGTGATGAGTATCTAACATGGGTTTTAATGGGTTTTTTGTTAACTTGAGCGGCTGGATTTTAAAAGCGAAATCAAAACGTGCTGGACAGTTTTGATCAGGGGCTGGCTGTGGCTTCGGGCAGCTCTAGGCGCTGAAAGACGGGAGCAGCTTCTCCTAGGAGTTGACCAGGAGGCAGGTGCCCCCAGGCGGCGTGGTCGGCGTAGCCGATCGCTTGCCCCAGGGCTTTGTCATTAAAATCGACGGCAAAGCCCAGCTGAGCATAAATCTGGTTGCTGATGTCAGGAATAATCGGCGACAGCAGGTAGGCGGCCTGCCGCACCGACTCCAACACGGCGTATAGGACGACTTCTGTTTCGGCCTGCTTGCCCTGCTTGTAGAGGCTCCAGGGCGCTTGCTCATCTAGAAACTTGTTGCTGGCCTGCACCAGGGCCAGGGTAGCCGTGCAGGCTTGACTAAAGGCCAGCTGGGTATAGGCCTTGGCGACCGTGTCGGCGAGGTCAGCGCCGATCGCCCGCAGGGGGTGGTCAGCCGCAATTTTTTGAGGATTGATATCGGGCACCTTGCCGTCGCAGTAGCGGCCCGCCATCTTAAGGGTGCGGTTAAGCAGGTTGCCCAGATCGTTGGCCAGATCGGCGTTGAGCACGTTAATGAAGCGGGTTTCGTTGAAGTCGCCGTCTTTGCCAAACTCAATTTCGCGCAAAAAATAGTAGCGCACTGCGTCGGGGCCGTAGGTCTTAACCAGTTCCACGGGGTCCAGGGTGTTGCCCTGGCTCTTGCCCATTTTTTGGCCGTCCTTGGTTAAAAAGCCGTGGCTGAACACCCGACCCGGCAGCGGTAGCCCCGCCGACATCAGCATGGCGGGCCAGGAGATGGCGTGGAACCGCAGAATATCTTTGCCGGTGAGATGAATATTGATGGGCCACCAGTGGGCGATCGCCTTTTCAAGACTGGGCGGCTCGCTGGGGTCTTGCAGGGCGGTAAGGTAGCCCAAAAGCGCGTCGAACCAGACATAGAGCGTTTGCTCGGGGTCGGTGGGTACAGCAAAACCCCAGTCAAGATTGATGCGCGAAATTGAAAAGTCCTGCAGCCCCCGCTTCACAAAGCTCAGCACCTCGTTGCGGCGGGCCTCGGGCTGAATGAAGTTGGGCTGCTCGGCGTAGAGCTGCTCTAGCTGCTCCTGATAGTTAGATAGCTTGAAAAAATAGTTCGACTCGTCGCGCCACTCGACGGGTTTGTTGGTGTGGATAGGGCAGTGTCGGTTGGGCAGCAGGTCGCGCTCTTCCTTAAACTCTTCGCAGGAGACGCAGTACCAGCCCTGCTGCTGGCCCTTGTAGATATCGCCCCGGTCCCACATGCGCTGAAAGAACTCGTTGACGATGACGTTGTGGCGGGGGGCCGTAGTGCGAATAAAGCGATCGTAGTCAATCTTGAGCAGCGTCCACAGTCGCTCAAACCCGGCCACAAACTCGTCACAATGCTCCTGCGGTGAAACGCCCCGTTCTTCGGCGGTGCGCTGAATCTTTTGGCCGTGCTCATCGGTGCCCGTAATCATCAGCACCGGGTGCCCCATCAGCCGGTAAAACCGAGCCACAACGTCAGCCGCAATGGTCGTGTAGGCGCTGCCGATATGGGGTAGACCGTTGACGTAATACAGCGGTGTCGTAATGGCAAAGGGCGGTTTATCGGCAGAGGTAAAAGTCATACAACCAACGGGAAAACTAGCCTGCTAGAGGCTGAACTAACAACGGTTTAGCATCGGCGCAACTGCCACCAGAACTAGGCTCTAGGGAAAAACCGACAGATAACCAGGATAGCAGCGCCAGCCCAAAGCTGACTGTTGATACCCGCACAAACCGGAACCTGCATAAACCGGAACCTGCACAAACCGGACGCTACCGATCATCCTAGGTGGCTGTGTTAAGGTTCCCTGAATAAAACCCAGAAAATTTAAGCATCTGACAGAGTAAAAGAACTGTCATGAAACGGCTTTGGCAGAGCCAGTTTCAATCGTCGAGTAGGCCGACTCGACCCGGCGGCCAAAACCGCACCACCGCTTTGCCGATGATGTTTTCTTGGGGCACAAACCCCCAGGCGTGGCTGTCGTAGCTGCTGTTGCGGTTATCGCCTAGCACCAGATAAGACGCCTCAGGAACTTCTTCAGGTCCCCACTGGTAGTCGGGTGGGGCTTTGATGTAAGGCTCACTCAGCACCTCGCCGTTGCGAATCACCTCACCATCGCGCACTTCAACCACATCCCCCGGTAAACCAACAATGCGTTTGATAAAGGCATCCCGGCGCTTGCCCGGAGGAGTGAGGCTTTCGGGCGGCCAAAACACGACAATATCCCCGTGTTCTGGGGGGTTGAGGTGATAGCTAATTTTTTCGATGACCAGGCGATCGTTGATTTGCAGCGTTGGCTCCATTGAGCCAGAGGGAATGTAGCGCGCCTCTGCCACAAAATGACGAATTCCTAGAGCCAACACCACGCTGAGCCCAATCGTTTGCAGCCCCTCCACCCAGGGGTTAGGCTGCGACACCTGCTTGCGACGCCCTGGACCTTGATTCAGGGCAGGTTCGGGCGGCAGCGAAGATTTGTCAGACTGATCGGTCACAGGCGTGTCCCCGAAAATTACAGAGCAGGGTAAGTTCGGGTAGCGCTGAGTCCTGTTTGAACCCAGGCGTCCCGTTTTAATCTGTCCTAGTGTAGTCGATCTGCTTTGCAACCATCTGTCCTACAAGTAGGTAGCCACCCCGATTACAGATGCCCGCGTTGGGTAGTGGATTACGGGATAGATCTAGGCAGCAGGCGAAGCGATTTCGGCGGAAACGTCAGGGGCCAGCTCCTCAGACCACAGCCCTTTTTCTTCCAGCCAGGAGCGGCTGTAAATGCGCGACTGATAGCGCGAGCCGCCGTCGCACAGCACGGTGACAATTTTGTGGCCGGGGCCGAGCTGCTGGGCCAGCTTAACCGCCGCTGCTACGTTAATGCCCACTGAACCACCCATAAACAGCCCATCCTTGTAGAGCAGTTGATAGATCGTTCGCAGCGCCTCAGAGTCCTCAATTTGAATGGCATCGTCAATGGGTACACCTTCCATATTGGCGGTAATGCGACTGTTGCCGATGCCCTCGGTAATCGAGTTACCCTTGATGTTGATTTCGCCGGTTTTGATATAGCTGTAAAGACCGCTGCCCATGGGGTCGGCCACCACGCAGCGAATTTGAGGATTTTTCTCTTTAAAGAACAGAGCTGCGCCTGCATAGGTGCCGCCGGTACCGGTAGCGGCTACCCAGCCGTCGATAGTGCCGTCGGTTTGCGCCCAGATCTCAGGGCCGGTAGTTTCGTAGTGGGCCAGGCGGTTAGCTAAATTGTCAAACTGATTAGCCCAGATGGCGTTGTTGAGTTCTGCGGCCAGACGACCCGAGACTTTAACGTAGTTGTTGGGGTCACGGTAGGGCACGGCGGGCACGGTGCGAACCTCGGCCCCCAGGGTGCGCAGCAGATCGATTTTTTCCTGAGATTGGGTGTCGGGAATGACGATTAGACAGCGGTAGCCCTTGGCGTTGCAAATGTGGGCCAAACCAATGCCGGTATTGCCTGCGGTACCTTCGACCACGGTGCCACCGGGCTTGAGCAAGCCTTTTTCTTCGGCGTCTTTAATGATGTAGAGGGCGGCGCGATCTTTGACCGACCCGCCGGGGTTGAGGAACTCTGCCTTGCCCAAAATGTCGCAGCCGGTCGCTTCGCTAACGCTGGGGAGGCGAATTAGGGGAGTATTGCCCACCGTGGCGACAAAACCGTTTTTGATATCCATATGCTTCGTAACCGTTGACAACAGCCTGCTGCGCCGGGGTCGACGCTGACCCAGTTTTTTAGCGCAAGTCGCCTCTTCATCCTACGGTGAAACGGTGGGCTTCTCGGCTAGAATCATTGTGCTTTCTACAGGTTTAGGGCCGCTTTTGAAGATGCTGATGGGAGGCGATAGTCTATCTGAAGCGCTGAGTGCAATGCTCATCCTGAGACACGCTGTGAACGTCCTGTGGTCATCTCGCTGACGTTTAGCGAGCCTTCCCAAGTCCTGGATCCTAACGATTGGAACTCCTAGCTTTTCCCAGTTTGACAGGGAGAAACGCAGTCAGCATCTGTCCTCAGAGCACAATCTCGGCCTCAGCCAGCTTGATACCGCAGCCAACACCTGTCTTCCCTTGTTTCGCCTCCGGCCCCAATGAAAACCCTTGAAGCGCTCATTTTTGATGTTGACGGTACCCTGGCCGAAACCGAGCGAGACGGCCACCGGGTCGCGTTTAACCAGGCGTTTCAAGAGTTTGATCTATCCTGGCACTGGCCGGTGGGTCTTTACGGCCAGCTGTTGCGGGTGGCAGGCGGCAAAGAGCGCATTCGCCACTACATTGACCGTTACCAGCCGACGTTTCAGCATCAAACCGATACCGATGAGCTGGTGGTGGCACTGCACCAAGCCAAGGCCCGCCACTTTCAAGCGCTGGTCGCCAGCAACGTGATACCGCTACGGCCTGGGGTACGGCGACTGATCGAGGCGGCCCAGCGAGAAGGGGTGCGGCTGGCGATCGCCACTACCAGCGCCAAAGACAGCGTGATTCCGCTGCTAGAGCATCTGCTGGGGTCAGAGTCGCCCACCTGGTTTGAGATGATCGCCGCCGGAGACATGGTGCCAGCCAAAAAACCCGCCCCTGACATCTACAACCTGGTGATTAACGCCATGGACCTCAACCCCGCTACCTGCCTAGCGATTGAAGACAGTCGGCAGGGGGTAGAAGCAGCGATCGCCGCCGGACTCCCCACCGTTGTCACAGTCAATGACTACACTCGCAGCTATGCTATGCCCGGTGCTCGCCTGGTGATCAGTCATCTTGGCGAACCCAGCCTGCCGTTTGAAGTGCTGTGGGGCGACGCCAGCAACGCCTACTATTTCTCACTAGATTTAGCCCAAACTCTTTTGAAAGCCTAGTGAGCTGTTGAGGAAGCTAAGAAGAGGGAGCAGGGGAGTGGGGGAGCGAGGGAGCGAAAATGCTGGGTCAAAGCTCAATTTTTATCCATGAGTACCAGCCCTCCCTGCTCCTTAGCTCCCCTGCCCCTTCAGCCCCCGATTCTTCCCATCCACCCATCCACCCATCCACTCACCCAATGTCCCTCTCCCAAACCCTCTGGCACACCAACGACGACCTGGCCGAGATCTGCCTGCGCCACCCTTTCGTACAGGGTCTGGGTAATGGCACGCTGGCCGTCGAAAAATTTGCCTACTACGTCGGTCAGGATGCCTTTTTTCTAGAAGCCTTTGCCCGGGCCTACAGCATTGCCGCTGCCAAGGCCTCTACCTGGGAGATGTTCCAAACCTTTCACCAATTGGCGGATGGAGTGCTGGCCGAGCTTAATCTGCACGGCAGCTATGCCCAGGAATGGGGCGTTGACCTCGCGACGGTTACCCCTGGTGCGGCCACCCGTCGTTACACCGATTTTTTGCTCAGCACCGCCTGGGGGCAGTCGTCTGAGGCGACGGCGATCGCGATGGCCCCCTGCATGCGGCTCTATGCTTTTTTGGGGCAGTCTTTGGCGCAGCTCAAGCCGCCGCCCCACCGCTACAGCGTCTGGATAGAGACCTACAGCAGCGACCAGTTTGAACCCCTGGCCGCTCAGCTCGAAGCGCTGATTGATGCTCAAGCGGTTGATACCCTCAGTCACCGGGCCGCCTACCGCTACGCGATGGATTGCGAACTGGCCTTTTTTGAAGCCGCCTGGCAAGTCAAATCGTGATATCTCAGGGCTGGTCGGCCAAGCGCTGGCGCACGTCTGCATCACTGGTTTGAGCAAAGTCTTCGTACCAAAACCCGATCGCGCGCAGGGCTTCGGGCATGGCGACACACACCACCTCATCGACCACCAGGCTCAGCTCCTCATAAATGAGCGGAGCCATAACTGGAGAGGCCACAATCAGCCGGGCGGGCTGCTGGGGCTTGATCACGGAGACGGCAGCCCGCATGGTGGCCCCAGTGGCGATGCCGTCGTCAACCAGAATGACGGTGCGATCGCGGACGTCTAACGGAGGCCGATCGCTCCGATAGGCGCGATCGCGGCGCTGTAGCTCCTGCATCTCCTTGGCTGCAACCGCGTCGATTGTCGAGGCCGAAATGGTCATGCCTCTGACGACCTCGTCGTTGAGCACGCGCACCCCACCCGAGGCGATCGCCCCCAGGGCCAGTTCTTCGTGGTTTGGCACCCCTAGCTTACGCACCAGGCAAACATCCAGCGGCGCGTTTAGCGCCTGAGCCACCTCGTAGGCCACCGGCACTCCCCCTCGGGGCAGCCCCAGCACCAGCACATCGTCTCGATGGGCGTAGCGCTGCAGCCGATCGGCGAGCTGTCGTCCGGCGTCGGCGCGGTCTTGAAACCGCATGTCGTGGGCAACAGCATCGAGCATGGTCTACCTCCTAAGAACAAGCCGACTGGGGAAACGTGTGCGGGGCTGCGATCGCGATCGCAGCCCCGCACACGCAACGGCTTAGTGAATGTCGACTTTGACGACTTTTTGCTGCTCGGACTGAAGTTTGGGCAGGGTCAGATGCACCATGCCGTTTTTGTAGTCGGCCTGCACCTGGTCGGTTTGAATGCGAGCGGGCAGCGGAATGGTGCGCTCAAACTGACCATAGTAAAATTCTGAGCGCACCAAGCCCTTGTCTTCTTGCTTGGACTCTGATTTTCGCTCACCTCTGACTAAAACCGATGATTCTGTAACCTGAACATCTAAATCCTTGGCTTCCATCCCTGGAATCTCAAGCTTGAGATAAATGGCGTCATCGGTTTCTTCCATTTCTGCTGAAGGCATAAAGGACAGCGATTTTAGGTTTCTGTCACCGTCGCCATCACCTTCAGCCAGAAAGCGATCGAATAGATGATTCATTTCCTGGTGCAAACGCTCAATGCCTCGAAAGGGTTCCCACCGAGCGATGTCACTTAAGGGGCCATAACGCGTGATAGGCATAACTTTTCCTCCATTTTTTTATGAAGACAAAGTTGATTTCAGGCCTGAGTATCTACCACCAGTTAGACATTAGAACGGCATTTACTGAAGTAGAGAATAGGCTAAGTGAAGGATTTGCCTCACCAGCGAAATTCTTTAACCCACAGCCTACCTTTATGCTAAAACCAAACCA
Organism: filamentous cyanobacterium CCP3; assembly: GCA_003022385.1. GTDB lineage: Bacteria > Cyanobacteriota > Cyanobacteriia > Phormidesmidales > Phormidesmidaceae > Nodosilinea. The sequence goes on from PYGV01000183.1 coordinate 9,909, forward strand.
TAATTCGTGAGGCTTTTTGTAAAGAAATATTGAAATTGCTGGTGACGAATAGCTGACCTTCTGAAGGCTGTCTGTAGGTCTGAGCAGTAGGCTGCAACAGCGACAAAGGCAGAAAAGCCGGGCCTCAATTCAGCAGGATTCAGCAGGATCTTGATATTCTTCTGGGCCTCAATACATTGGTTATACGGGTCTGTGCCCGCATGCAGTATTGGGAATTATCCCTGACAACGCCCCTATTATCTGCCTGACTCCAGCCAGCGTTGAACAATCCATCCCTTCGCCAGAGATAATAAACGCGGAAACGTTCACAAGCTCACCCCATGACTGCCGACATTCGTCTACTCGTGCTCGATATCGACGGTACCCTGGCCGGAGAGTCTAACCAGATTAACGCCCCTGTGCTAGAAGCCATTCAGCAGGTGCAGCAGCGGGGAGTTGCTGTTGCCATCGCCACCGGGCGCATGTACCAATCGGCGCTGCGGTTTCACCAGCTGGTGGGCTCAGCCCTGCCGCTGATGGCCTACCAGGGAGCCTTTATCAAAGACCCTAAAACCCAAAAACTGCACCGCCACACGCCTCTGCCCCGGCAGCTAGCGCTGGAAATTTTGACCTATCTGGCCCCCATGGAGGCCAACAACGACCTGTCGATTCACCTGTACATCGACGACCAGCTCCACGTGCGGGCCATTATCGACGACACCGAAGCCTACGCCCAGCGATCGGGCATTCGCCCCATTGCCGCTGGCGACTTGGCCATGCTGCTGAACAACAACCTGGCGATCGAAACCACCAAGCTGCTGACCTTGAGCAACAACATCGACCTGCTCAGCGATATTTTGAGTCATTTAAGCCAGCGCTACCCCACCCAAGATCTGTATTTGACGCGATCGGTCGAATACTTTGTCGAGGCCACCCACCCTTTGGCCCACAAGGGCGAAGCCGTGCGGTTTTTAGCCGAAGACCTGCTGGGCCTCAAACCTCACCAGGTCATGGCCGTGGGCGACAACT
>PYGV01000504.1 GCA_003022385.1 filamentous cyanobacterium CCP3
GCTGCTGATCACCGGGCAACCACTGCTTGCCCAGGATGCCGCCCCCACCGCAGAGCAATCTCCCGCCCTGGCAGAAATTGCCCTGCCGACTGACCTGCCTGCGGCCCCGGTAATTGCCCCCGCCGAACCCGGCCAGTACGTGCTGGAATTCAACCGCAGCCCCGTGGTGGGCAACCGCCTGCGCTTTAGCGGCATTTACGACGAGCAGCGACTGCACTTTACTCGCCCCCGCAACTGGACGGCTAAATCGGTTAAGGTGCTGCTGCGCTACCGCCACTCCGCCGCCCTCTACGCCACCCGCTCCAACCTCACGGTGCTCGTCAACGGCACCAGCATTGGCAGCCTGCCCCTCAACCAGCCCATGGGCGAAATTGGCGATGCGGTGCTAGAGGTACCCGCCGACCTGCTGCAGGACGACAACGAGCTGGTGCTGGCCGCCCTGCAAAACAACTCCCCCACTTGCACCCAAGACCCCTTCGACCCCTCGCTGTGGACCGAGGTACTGCCCGACTCCAAGCTGGTGTTTGACTACCAGCCCCAGGCGATAACCCCCGACTTTAGCCAGTTTCCCTACCCGCTGTTTGACACCCTGAGCCTGCAGCCCAATCAGATCGCCTACCTACAGCCCACCCAGGCCGATAGCCCCTGGCTAACCGCTACGGCACGACTGCAAACCTATCTGGGCCGCACCGCCCACTACCGCCCCCTCGACACCCGCCTGGTGAAAAACCTGGAGGAGTTGGCCGCCGAAGAGCGGCTGGTAATTTTAGGCACTCCAGCCCAGCAGCCTGCCCTGGCCGATCTCACCCTGCCCTTTACTCTCGAAGATGGCGAGTTTGTGGATGATGCGGGAAAAGCCGTGCCACCGGAGTCGGGCCTGCTGATGTGGGCGACGGCGGCAGATGATCGCTCGCCCGTGCTGGTGATTACCGGCAATGGCGAAGCGGGCGTGGCGAAGGCCGTGCAGTACCTGGTGCAGCCCCAGGACCAGCAGATTGCCACCGGCCACGGCGTCGTGGTCAACCAGGCGGCAGAGCTACCGCCGCTGCCGCCCCGCCAGTGGCCCGGCTATTTGCCCGAGGAGGATGACTTTTTACTGACGGACCTGACCGACCTCAATCGCCAGCCCCTGGATGAAATGACAGTGCGCGGCTCCCACTCGCCAGCCATGGAAATTGACTTTAAGGCGCTGCCCGACGATCGCCTGCTGCGCGGCAGCAAAATGCGCCTCTCCTACAGCTACGGCCCCCAGATCAACCCGCTCACCTCCCTGGTGGATGTGGAACTAGACGGGGTTTCGATCACCGGGGAACGGCTGACGGAGGTGAAAGGCTCGAACCGCCGCACTCTGGAGGTCGATCTGCCGGGCGATCGCGTTACCCCCACCTCCAAGCTACAGGTCAACTTTCGCCTCGACCCTCGCGAGCGGCGATCGTGCAGCCGGGTCACTGACCAGCAGCTCTGGGGCACCATCCACAGCGACACCAGCTTTAGCCTCAACCGCACCGCCATCACCAACCTGCCCGACCTGGATCTCTTCAAAACCGGCTACCCCTTCACCGCCCCGCAGGATCTCTCCACCACGGCGGTGATTTTGCCCGACGCCACCACCAACACCGATATCACCGTTCTGCTGGAGCTGGCCGAGCGCCTGGGCCGCCTGAGTATGGCCGACTCGGTGCAGCTCGCCGTCTATCGTCAGGGCGATCTGCCCCAGACCGATCGCGACGACAAGAACCTGGTCGCGATCGGCCCCCAGTCTCGATTTCCGTTGCCGGAATTGCTCAGCGAAGACGGCTTTGCCCTGCGCGGCAGCGGCACCCGCCAGTGGGGCAGCACCCAGGTACAGCCCCTCCCCGACGGCGAAGGGCTAATGAAATCAGTCATTTCGCCCTGGAATTCGCAGCGGGTGGTGCTGGCCCTCAGCGGCCGCGACGACAGTGGCCTGGCTCAGGTTACCGACCTGCTGCGCCACGACCCCCTCTTCTACCAAATCGAGGGCGACACCGTGCTGGTCAGCGCCCAGGTGCCCAACCCCGACCCCTACATCAGCGCCGACTATCGCCTCGCCACCCTGCGCCAGTCGCCCCAGGTGCAACTCGCCACCACTACCCCCTAT
>PYGV01000505.1 GCA_003022385.1 filamentous cyanobacterium CCP3
ATTTTGTGTTGGGTGCAGAGACTATTTTCCCTGCACCCTCTTTTTTCGGCCTACTCCCCTAACCGCTGGATGCGCCCCCAATCCACGGCTGTGCCGATAGGTAGCACAGCTTCTCAGCCCAACAGTTTTGTAGACTCAATCTTTCAGAGCTAATCCGAGACATTTAAATGTGTCTGCTGGTAGATGCTGGGGCTGCGGCTAGTAACGGTAGTATAGCTTCGCCCCTAACCAAAGGCGATCATGCTCGATCTCTGGTACAAAGATGCCGTGATCTACTGCCTCGATGTAGAAATTTACATGGATGGAAACGGCGACGGAGTTGGAGACTTTATTGGGCTGATCGATCGCCTCGATTATATTGCTGGTTTGGGCGTTAATTGCATTTGGCTAATGCCGTTTTATCCGTCCCCTAATCGCGATAATGGCTATGACATTACTGACTACTACAGCGTCGATCAACGGTTAGGAACATTAGGCGATTTTGTTGAATTTACTCGCCAGGCCGAGCAGCGGGGATTAAAGATTATTGTTGATCTGGTGGTCAATCATACCTCAACTGATCATCCGTGGTTTCAAGCAGCCTGTAAAGATAAAACCTCTAAGTACCGAGACTATTATGTCTGGGCTGATGAAAAGCCCGAAAATGCTGACGAAGGCATTATTTTTCCGGGGTATCAAGACAGCACCTGGACCTACAACGAGGCGGCTGGGGCCTACTATTTTCATCGCTTCTATGAGCATCAGGCCGATTTAAATGTTGCCAATCCTCAGGTACGAGAAGAAATTTATAAAGTGATGGGCTTCTGGCTACAGATGGGTGTCTCGGGCTTTCGAGTCGACGCTGTTCCTTTTTTAATTGAGCTAGAAGGCATTAAAGACACCGCCGAGGCCAAAGATCCGCTGCTGTTCCTCAAGGAAATTCGCGATTTTCTGTCCTGGCGGCGCGGCGATGCCATCTTGTTGGCAGAAGTTAACGAGCCGATGGACAAGATCGCCGACTACTTTGGAGAAGGCGATCGCATGCAGCTTTTGTTCAGCTTCATGGGCAACCAGACCTTTACCCTGGCAATGGCCCGAGAAGAGGCTGCCCCCTTGATCAACGGCTTAAAAATACAGCCCCAGCCGCCCGAGGTCGGACAGTGGGCCTACTTTGTGCGCAACCATGACGAGCTCACTCTAGACAAACTCTCAGCTGAAGAACAAGACGAAATCCTGCGGCGCTTTAACCAGGATAAGGACCAGGTCTGGGTTTTTGATCGCGGCATTCGTCGCCGCTTTCCACCGCTGCTCGACAACGATCCGCGCCGCATTCGTCTGGCCTACAGCCTGATGTTGACCCTGCCCGGCACGCCAGTTTTGTTTTATGGCGAAGAGATCGGCATGGGAGATGATTTGTCCCTTGAAGCCCGCGACGCGCTGCGCACGCCTATGCAGTGGTCAGATCATAATAACGGCGGCTTTTCAGCCGCTGACCCCGAAGCGCTGGTGAGATCGGTCATTGACGAAGGCCCCTACGGCTACCAGCAGCTCAACGTGATTGCCCAGCGACGCGATTCTGAATCGTTGCTCAACTGGATGGAACGCGCCATTCGCATGCGTAAAGAGTGCCCTGAGTTTGGCTGGGGCCGTTGGGAAATCATTGATACCGATTGTCCGACCGTCTTTGCCCACCGCTGCCATTGGCAAGACGGCACCGTGATCGCCATTCACAACTTGTCGAGGGAGTCTTGCGTTGTATCGCTAAAACTAAGTGACGACGAGGCCACACCGCTGATCGATCTCCTGGGAGATAAGCCCTACGAACCGGTTCAGCACGAGTCTTGTCAGGTTCAGCTAGAGAGCTATGGGTACCGCTGGTTCCGGGTGGGCAGCTATCATCTCTGATGCTGAATGGCCCTGGCTATGCCCTATCCAATTGATAGGCTGCTCCTCTGCTGGGGGAGAGCTGACCTGGGTTCTATCGTGAATGACAAGTAGAATGCTTTTGCACCATTAAAAAGCGCCCCCCGAAGGGAGCGCTTTTCTAAATCAATGGACTAGAAACTAGCCGATGATTTCAGGTGCCTCAGCCGTGGCCAGGTCGAGGGGGAAGTTGTGAGCATTGCGCTCGTGCATCACT
>PYGV01000506.1 GCA_003022385.1 filamentous cyanobacterium CCP3
GCTGGCTTTAGGGTATTTGGGGAAGTGGGGTGGGGAGAATGGTGGGGTGGTGGGCAGTGCCCACCCTACGGGGGCATTTACTACCGACGATAGGGGCTACTTTGATGACGGCGGCTATCTGCATATCGTCGGGCGGCACAGCACCAAAATCATCACAGGCGGCGAGAATGTGTTTCCTGAAGATGTTGAGGCGGCGCTGCTGACCCTTGAAGGCGTGAGGGATGTTTGCGTGGTGGGGCTGCCCTGCGATCGCTGGGGTCAGCAGCTTTGCGCCCTGGTGGTGATGGTGTCCCCATCTCGGTTGCAAGATCTGCCAGCGCTGCTGAGCCCCCTGGTCGCAGCCTACAAGCGGCCCAAGCAGTGGATTCTCGTCAGCGCTCTTCCCAGAACGCCCCAGGGCAAGCTGAGCCGCCCCCAGGCTTTGGGGCTGGCCCAGCGCATTCTAGGGACAGGTTGAAACCCACACCTACTTGACGGATTTGACCCAGCCCTGGCGCTGGGCTACCTCCAGCACAGCGGCGGCAGCGGCGAAAATCAGCAGGCTTTCGGCGATCGCCACCGCAAAGGGCCAGCCTCGCAGGCTCACCGCTGCTGCCACGTTCACCAGTGCCAGCCCCCGCACCAGGCTAAAGGCCAGCACCACCCCGGCTTTGAGCTGAGCATTCTCGTCCTGGCGCACGGCGTAGCGGTAGGTAATGCCAAACAGGCCGCCGGAGAGGCCCGCGATCGTGGCGCTAACCCAGAACGTGCTGCCGCTAAGACCAGAGGCGACAGACGTAAACGCTGCTCCCCAACCGAGGGTGGGCACACGGTGGGCCAAAAGTAGCGCTGCCGCTACTATTCCAGCAGCGACACCTGCCAGCACTGCCGCCTTTAGCGACTCGATGCGATCTGCATCGGTAAATGGACGATTGATTGCCACAATAATTTCTCCCCCTAGACCATCGGCACAGTATTTGTGTCGCAGCGAGGCCAGGGCATGCGAGCCACAACTGCGGCGGTAAGCCCAAAGTGCTACTGGGGCCCATTTCGCTGGCCCCAGACCCCCGTCGACCAGGGGCGTTCCGCCGCCCTGGACCCGACGGAAAGGAGTAATCGATCATCGGTTTAAACCTCTGTTCTGCCAAGTAATCGGTAGGGTTCTGAAGACCCTGCGGTGGCAAATTCGAGATCGCAGCCATAAGAACCGATGCTCTAGGCCAATAAAGCTTCCTGTCGCTCAAGCCAGCCGCGCATTTTGCCGGGGTTGAGCAGTCCGTGGGGGTCGACCTCGGCCTTGAAGTTGACCTGGGCCATATCTACTTTTTTCATGCCGCCGTCTTCGAGCAGGTAGGTGTGGGGATTGGCGATCAGCGCGCCGTTGGCCTCGTGGTAGCGAATGATTTCGGCCAGCCGCTCCGGGGTCGAGTAGCGCACGATCTGCAGCGCTGCGGGAATGGTGTTGCCGCCCATGCGCAGGTACTCCAGGTGCATGATCACCTCGTCGCCAAAGTGCTCGTAGAAGTGCTGCACCCGCTCCAGCGTGGGGTCGTAGGGGAACAGGGTTTGCAGGTAGGTGAGCGATGGGTCCACGCTGCGGGCGTGGAGGGTGGTGTGGTTCCAGGTGAATTCGGCCAGGGGTGCCCCTTTGCTGGCCTCCTGAGCCGACTTGCGGTAGGTAATGGTGCCGCCAAATGCCTTCACCAGCTCGCCAAACAGTTCCAAAGAAGGCTCGGCCACCATCACCAGGGCGGCGGCTTTGTCCTCAGGCAGGTAGGGCTGGAGCGAGGCAAAGTAGCTGGGAATGGGCCAGGCGTGAATGCTGATCAGCTTTTTGATCAGCCCGTCGGCATCGCCCAGGGCCTGACCAAAGTGGGCGGCGGTCATAAAGTCGTCGAAGGTGACAATCAGCTCGGCCCAGGGGTAGGCGGGGCCGAGGGGAATTTCTAGCTCGGTGATAATGCCGTTGGTGCCGTAGGCGTGGTTGACCTGCTGCACCTCATCGCCCCGCAGCTCAATGACGCGGGGATTGTCCTCGAAGGTGACGACGCGCACGGCGTTGAGATTGCCGCGATCGCGCAGCTGCCCGTAGGTCTGTCTCTTATACACATCTCCGAGCCCACGAGACC
>PYGV01000184.1 GCA_003022385.1 filamentous cyanobacterium CCP3
GATCGCTTCCTGGTACATTTCGAAGCCAAAAATTTCGTAGCGGTTGCGGCCCAGGGCCTTGGCGCGGTACAGCGCTATATCGGCATCGCGAAAAATTTCGTTGCTGGTTTTGTAGGCGCTGTTGCCCATCAAAATGCCGATGCTAGCCGAGGTAAAAATGATTTTGCCATCCACCTCTATTGGGCTTTCGAGCGCGGTTTTGATTCGCTCTGCTACCTGAATCGCTTCTTTTAGATCGGCGATCTGGTCTAGGAAAATGACGAATTCATCGCCACCCCAGCGCGACACCATATCCACGTCGCGAACGCAGCCCTTGAGCAAGCTGCTCACGGCAATCAGCAGTTTGTCGCCGGTCAGGTGTCCCAGGCTGTCGTTGACCGCCTTAAAGCGATCGAGGTCGATCATCAGCAGGCCAAAGTAGGTCTGGCCGTAGCGCTGGCACTGCAAAATTTCTAGCTCCAGGCGCTTGGCTAGCCAGTCGCGGTTGGGCAGGTGGGTGAGCGCATCGTGCAGCGAATCGTGGCGCAGCTGCTTCTCAATTTTGACCCGGCGGGTCACATCCCTAGAACTGGTGACCGTACCTATAATCTGCCCGGCCTCGTCGAGCACCGGCTTAGCCAGGGTTTCGAGCCAGAGGTAGCGCCTCGACTGGCAGCGGAATCGATAGCAGAGGGTGATCGGTTTGATGGATTCGGTTGATTCTAGCGGCGCTTGAGAATGGATCTGCACGTACTCGACATCGTCGGGATGGCAAAAATCGGCGATCGTTTTGCCAAGTAACGCCTCAGGGGCGTAGCCCAGCAGGGTCTGAACCGACGGGCTGACGTAGAGAAACTGCCCATCCGGGTTGTGCAGACAGACCAGATCGCCCATGTGGTCGGCAATCAGCCGGTAGCGCAGTTCGCTGTTGCGCAGGTCTTGTTCGACCTGTCGCCGCACCTGAATTTCGGCCTGCAGCGATTGGTTGGCGGTACCCAGCTCGTGGGTACGCTGCTGCACCTGGGTTTCTAGCTCCTGGTTAAACCGCTGCAGCTGCAGCTGGGCCTGCCTGAGGCTCAGCTGGGTACCGACCCTGGCCATCACCTCAATGGCTTTAAAGGGTTTGGTCACGTAGTCAACGCCGCCGACGCTGAAGGCTTTGACCTTATCCAGCGCCTCGTCTAGAGCGCTGAGAAAAATCACCGGAATTGCCCTGGTCGCTGGGTCTGCCTTGAGGGTTTGGCAGACGGTATAGCCGTCCATATCGGGCAGCATGATGTCGAGCAGGATGAGGTCGATGGGGGTAGAGCGGGCCACTGTCAGCGCCATGGTGCCGGTGAGCACGCCCCGCGTTTCGTACCCCTGGGCCGATAGCTCCCGCGTCAGCAGATGCAGATTATCGGGGATATCATCGACGACTAAAATGACGGGTTTAGGGCTGCAAATGGTGCTCATCATCCCCGAGGGTGAGGGTCATAAGTTTGTCAAACTGGTAGTTATTGATCCAGCGGTGGAGGGTTTGACGAACGGCAGCTTGAGCGGGTGGGAGGACCTCTATCAACCGCAGTAGGGTTTGCTGGTCGGCCTGGGTGGCGGCCTGATAAACCCGATCGCGCCAGCTAGACGGCATCTCTTTTAGACTACCCTCCGGCAGGTCAATAGCCTCAGGCGGGTCAGTGGCATCGGTTTCGGGCTGGGCATAGGTAAACGTCACCCCCAGATGTTGCCTCAACATATCGACAATCACCGCTGGCTGAAAGGGCTTACGAATAAAGTCGTCGCAGCCGGCGGAGAGCACCAGCGATTTTTCCTCATTAAAGACGCTGGCCGTGAGCGCAATAATGGCGGTGGCCTGCCCCTGCATCTGGGCTTTAATCTGGCGGGTGGCCTCAAAGCCATCCATGATGGGCATGCGCATGTCCATCCAGATCAGGTGGGGTTGCCAGGTTTGCCACTGGGCGATCGCCTCCTGCCCGTTACAGGCTTCGCGGACCTCAAACCCCAAATCGGCCAGAAACTGCCTCAGCAGGCGGCGATTGCTGAGCTGGTCGTCAGCCACCAGCAGCCGGTAGGGCGACTGGTGAGGCGCCAGCCCGGTGGCCTGACGCGCTAGCGGTAGGGAGGGCAACTGAGCCGCAGTGGCCCGCTGCACCGGCACAACCACAGTGAATTGTGACCCCTGCCCAAGCTGGCTGTGTACCCCAATCATGCCTCCCATCAGCTGCACAAACTGATCGCTAATTCGCAGCCCCAGCCCCGTGCCCTCGTGGCTAGTCCGCCCAGACTCGGTCTGGGAGAACGCCTGAAACAGCAGTCCAATCTCCTCTGGGGCAATACCGGGACCAGAGTCAATGACCTCAAACCGCAGCCTGTAGCCCTGGGAACCGGGGCCCGTTACCGGCAAAACCCGCAGGGTGACATGACCAGCCTCGGTAAATTTAACTGCGTTGTTGAGCAGGTTCATGAGCACCTGGCGCAGCTTGCGCTCATCGGTTTGAATAAACTGCGGCAGGTCAGCCCCGCGCTCGACGGCAAAATGGATTGACTTGGCTTTAGCCCGCAGCGAAAACATGCTCTCCAGGTGGCTGATCAGGTCGAAAAGGCTAAAGGCGGTCATATTGAGGGTGATGCGCCCGGCTTCAATTTTGGCCAGGTCGAGCACGTCGTTGATCAGCTCCAGCAGATGTTCGCCGCTCGATTTGATCAAGTCGAGCTCGGCGTAGTGGGGCGCCAAATCAGGCTGACGCCGCAGCAGGTCGGTAAAGCCCAGCACCGCGTTGAGGGGGGTGCGCAGCTCGTGGCTCATGTTGGCTAAAAACTCGCTTTTAGCCTGGTTGGCCACCTCAGCCGTCTGCTTGGCCTGCTGCAATTCCTGAAACTTTTGGGTCAGGGTAATGGCCATCTGCTGAAAGTTTTGCACCAGCGATCGCAGCTCCAGCACGGGGCTGCCGGGCCACTGTACCACCCGCCGCTCCTGGATTTGGGCGGGTAGGTTGGTGGTGACCTGGGTCAGCTCCAAGAGCGGGTCGACAAACCGCTGACTCAGCCAGGTGGCAACGGCCAGCGCCAGCCCCGTCACCCCCATCAAGATGAGCAGGCTTTTGGTGTGCTCCTGCTGGACCCGGTAAACCTGAGGCTGGGCCGCTGACTCGACAATTAGAGTCCAGCCAGCGATCGCGGGCAGAGGCGACTCCTGCACAAACAGCGAGTTGCGCCAGCGCATGACATAGGGCTTGCCGTATAGAGTTGGCAGCCATTGGTAAACGTTTTCGTCGAGGGCAATCACTTCGCCGGTTTGGTACAGGTCAAACAACCTGCCTGCGGGTTCCTTTGGGTCTGTGCTGATGAGCACCTGCTGGTTTTGATCGACTAGAGCCACCTGGAAATTGAGTTCAGCGGCGGTTTCTGCCACCATCGTCTGTAGGGGATTCAGGTCAATTTCGCCCCAAACTCGCCCCTCAACCTGGTTTTGGCTGAGAACCGACTGGCTCAGCAAAACGGTATTTCCCTGACGGGTGTTGGTTCCCAGGCGATCGGAGGAGAGCACCGGCTTGGGTGCAGCGGTAGTGTAGCTGGCGAAGGGAATGCGCAGGGCCTGGTTAGCACCATTCTCACTAGCGGCCTGGGCGACAATTTCATTGGCTCCGTTGGTTACCACCAGGTGCTGAAAATCAGAAATTAGCGCTTGAATAGTTTCGGTTTGGGCCTGGAGAACAGCCTGGTTTTGAGGCAACGGAGCTGTCCTTAAACCCACGTCAGCGGCAACTTGGGCGAGGGTTGTCGTAGCGTCGGCATGGCGGTCATACCAGCTATCGATGCGGGCTACCAGGGGTTGAGAAAAAAGGTTGAGGTGAATTTGCTCTTCGCTCACCATATTGGCCACCACCCGATGGCTGTTGAGGGCCATTAACAGCAGGGTAGGGAAGAAGGCGGCGGCTACCAGCAGGTTAAACATCGTCTGCTGTAGCGATAGAGCGCTGGTCGGCTGAGGCTGTCCCAGCCAGCGATAAATGGGCGTGTAGGCCAGCAGCAGGCTGGCGACCAGGGCGTTAAAAATGCCGTTAACCGCCTGCTTGAGCGCAATAATTTGGGTTTGATTGAGGTCTAAGCCCAGCACCTGGTTGTAGAACAGCCACACCAGCGGCATGCCCAGCACCACCCAGTACAGAGCGCACAGCAGCACCAGGTTGTGCGGGCGGCGGCGCAGGCTCAGTCCGGTCACCACCAAAAATTCCGCCGAAAACGTCAAAATGGCGTAGGGATGGTTCCAGAGGAAGTAGGTAATGCTGGATGTTACCAGGGCGGCGATCGCCCCCCAGCGCGCCCCATAAAGGCTAAGCACCAGCCAGACCGCAATGGTGCCAAACAAAAAGTCGATATGAAAGAAGAAGGACCAGCGAAAGTAGTTGCCCAGAACGCCTAAAAGCAGCAGCAGCCACAACCCCAGGTCACTCTGTCGATGGGCTGAGTTTTTTTCGATGGCCATAATTTTCCCAACGCTTTTCCTATCGGCCCTAACTGCGGTATGCGCTATCTCCCTGACAACGATCCTCAGATCGGCCTGAGTCGTTGCCAGCACCTCAGCCGTCTAAATGGGGAGTAGCTGCTGCCGTTTAATTAAACCTGCGCAGCCATTCCCTGCTTTAAAGTGCCCATAGGGTCGTAAAACCCACTTTGATTGGAGAAGTTACCCTACAGAGACATTTGAAATATCAATAGGCTGGCCTGCGATCGCTCTGGTGATCAGGTCAAAGGCTGATTTCAGCAATTGAAAAATTCCTGTTCAGCACTTTAACCTTCTGCCTGTCAACGCCTCCAGGCTTTTAAATAAATGCTCAATTGCTTTCGCCAGTGCCGCCTCAACCGCTGGTTGCACCTGAGGCGACAGCCCACTGCCGCAAAAATTATTGACAAATCGAAACAGATGACACAGGACAATCTCCGGGTTCGTTTTAGACTGAGACCATTAGTTTAATTTTTTCGGCCAGCTTTTCCCAATCAGCTCTTCTGACCCGTAGTTTAGAAAACCTGTTGCCAGCTGTAACCCAGGAGAGTTTAGCTCTCATAGTGAAGTCAGTTGCGCTGTTTTTACCGCCATAAGAGGATTGCCCGATGACTTTATTTGCTAGCGATAACGTTCTAGTTCCCATTGATTTTTCTGAGGAAGCCAGTCATGCCCTGAACGAAGCTCTGACATCTTTTGGGAATGCAACTACTCTTCACGTGATCCACGTGCTCTCGTCGCTAGAGCCAACTCAACCCGGCTTGGTTTGGCAAACGGTAGATGACCAAACTCGCATCGATCACATCAAAGCGCTATTCCACGAAAAATTTTCTGGTCAGACTTACGAGAGCATCAAGTTTACGGTCAAGATTGGCAACCCCAGTTCTGAAATTATTGATTACGCTGAGGGCAATGCAATTGATCTAATTGTCATTCCGTCTCGGGGACGAACGGGGTTATCTAGATTTTTTCTGGGGTCAGTAGCTGAGCGGGTAGTGCGGTTTGCTCGCTGTCCAGTTCTAGTGTTGCGGCACTAGAACTGCGCTATCAGCATTCTGAACAACATACCTTCAAACGATGGTTTCATCAGCTCAAGCTGATAGAGCTATCGTGTTTTTGCATAGTTGCTATCGAGGGTATACTTTGCTGTTTAATCGGGGGCACTTTAGGCTTAGGGCAGTTAGAAAAAACAGCAAATCCCAGGACTGGAGGTAAATATGCTTTGGCTTTCTATGGTTCAAACGTCAGAGGTGCTGGACCCGATCGCGCCTAACAGCCGACCCTGGGCAACGGCAGAAAAGTTTTGGCGATTTTGCAAACTATACGGTGACTATCAGGCTACACCGCCGCGTTTGCGCCATCAGTTCATAACTCATTTGGAGCAGGCTCGCAAAAGTGAACCAAGTCAAAATGGGGCAGACTCCTGTGCTGACCTACCCCAACAGCCCTAAGACTCGTCCGACGAGCTGACCGCGACCGGGCTGTAGGTTTGCATGTCGCCTGTGGTCAGCCGCTGCCAGTAGTCTTTTAGGTCGCCCGCAATTTCGTTGGAGAGAATGTAGCAACCGATCAGGTTGGGGAAGGCCATACCCAGCAGCATCAGGTCGCTGAAGTCGATAATTAGCCCCAGGCTGGTCAGGGTGCCCAGGAAGGTGCAGACCACGTAGATGACCTTGAACACCATGGTGGTGCGCTCGCCAAACAGGTAGGCCCAGGCCTGAATGCCGTAGTAGCTCCAGGAGATGATCGTGGAGAAGGCGAACAGACACACCGCGACGCTCAACACAATGGGGAACCAGCCGATCACCGATTCAAAGGCAGCGGCGGTCATACCTACGCCGCTGAGTTCGGCCCCGGTGTCTTGGTAGACGCCGGTGAGCACGATCGCGATCGCGGTCATATTGCAGATCACGATGGTGTCGATGAAGGGCTCTAGCAGAGCCACAATGCCCTCGCGGATGTGCTCGTCGGTGCGGGCCGCCGCGTGAGCGATGGGGGCCGACCCCACCCCTGCCTCATTGGAGAACGAGCTGCGGCGAATGCCCTGCACCATCACCCCGACGATGCCGCCCACGGCGGCGGTGGGGGCAAAGGCCTCGGTGATGATAGTGCTGATGGCGGCGGGCACCTGACCAATATTGGCCACAATCACAAAGATGCAGGCGATCGCATAGATCAGCGCCATAGCGGGCACCAGCTTCTCGGCCACCGCCCCAATCCGGCGAATGCCACCGATGATCACAAACCCCGCCAGCGAGGCCAAGATCAGGCCAAACAGCCAGGCGGGCAGCCCCGGCACCAGGCTAGCGATCGCCGCGTAGGCCTGATTCGACTGAAACATGTTGGCCCCACCCAGGCTGCCCCCCAGACAGAGAATGCAGAACAGCACCGCCAAGCCCTGGCCCAGGGGTCGCATACCCTTGGGCGCCAGCCCTCGGGTCAGGTAATACATCGGGCCGCCCAGCACGGTGCCGTCGTTGTCAATGCGGCGATACTTGACCGCCAGCGAGCACTCCACAAACTTGGTCACCATGCCGCAGAACCCGGCCAGGGTGAGCCACACCATGGCCCCTGGGCCGCCCAGCTGAATGGCGATCGCCACCCCGGCGATATTCCCCAGACCCACCGTCCCCGAGACGGCGGTGGCCAGCGCCTGAAAGTGCGACACCTCGCCCTCGTCGTGGGGGTCGTCGTATTTGCCCTGCACCACGTTGACGGCGTGCCTAAACCCCCGCAGATTGATAAACCCCATGCGCACGGTAAAAAACAGCGCCGCCACAAACAGCCACAGCACAATGAACGGAAACCCAGCCTCCCCACCGATAGGGAAGAAAAGCAGCAGCGCCATGACATCGACAATGGGGGCAAAAATGGCGTCTACCCCCGTAGCCCCACCGTCCTGGGCCAGGGCTGGGGGCACAATAATCAGCAGCAGCACCGCCGCCAGGGCCACCATGCCCCAGGAACGGCGCTGGCTCAAGCCGCGCCAAAAACTGCCGAGGCTAGCTGGCTCAACGGAGGGCATTTTCTCGAAGTAGCGCATAGACTTTTTGCGGTAGAGGTCTTAGGTGCCAGCGGTTTTGGGCAGGCTGCGGGCGGCAAACGCCGAAGACAATGCACAGATTATTTAACGTTTCCAGGTACAGATAGCAAGTTTTTTGAGCCGTTACTGTTACTTCAGACACCCTCTGGGCCGCTGCTGCCAGGCGAACGGTAGGGTCAACCGAACCTCAGTTGGGAGAAATCGCCGCTTGTGGATTTTGTCATCTGGGTCAAAAATTGCTTCTAGAGTAACCACTAGCTGAACCACCACCGAACCGCCATGACGACGATTCTGGAACAGGGCAATATCTCGATCCATACCGAGAATATTTTTCCGATTATTAAAAAAGCGCTCTACTCCGAGCATGAGATCTTCCTGCGCGAGCTAGTCTCCAATGCCGTTGACGCCATCAAAAAGCTCTCCATGGTGGCGCGATCGGGTGAATACTCCGGCGACATCAGCGCCCCCGAGATCGAAATCAAATTCGACAAAGACAAGAAAACCCTCAGCATCTCCGACACCGGCATCGGCATGACCGCCGACGAGGTGAAGCAGTACATCAACCAGGTAGCCTTCTCCAGCGCCGAAGAGTTCATCACCAAGTACAAAGACAGCGCCGCCGCCGACCCGATCATTGGCCACTTTGGTCTGGGCTTTTACTCCTCGTTTATGGTGGCCAGTACCGTTGAGATCGACACCCTCTCCTACAAAGAAGGGGCCGAAGCGGTGCACTGGAGCTGCGACGGCTCCACCCAGTTTGAGCTCAGCGCCTCCGATCGCAGCACCGTCGGCACCACCATCACCCTCACTCTGATGGAGGGCGAAGAAGAATATCTCGAACCCGCCCGCATTCGCCAGTTGATTAAGACCTACTGCGACTTCATGCCGGTGCCGATCAAGATCGAGGGCGAAGTCGTCAACAAGCACGAGGCCCCCTGGAAGCAGTCGCCCAGCAGCCTCACCGACGAAGATTATTTAGAGTTCTACCGCTACCTCTATCCTTTCCAGGAGGATCCGCTGCTGTGGATTCACCTCAACACCGACTACCCCTTTGTGGTCAACGGCATTCTCTACTTCCCCAAGCTCAAGCCCGACATCGACATCACCAAGAGCAGCATTAAGCTCTACTGCAACCAGGTATTTGTCACCGACAACTGCGAGGAAGTGGTGCCCCGCTTTCTGCTGCCCCTGCGCGGCGTGATCGACAGCACCGATATTCCGCTCAACGTCAGCCGGAGCTTCTTGCAGGGCGATCGCACCGTGCGCCGCATCGCCGACTACATCGCCAAAAAAGTCGGCGACAGCCTCAAGGCCCTGTACCGCGATGACCGGCCTAAGTACATCGCCAGCTGGCAAGACCTGGGCAACTTCGTCAAGTTTGGCTCCCTCAATGACGACAAGTTCAAAGAGCAGGTCAAAGACATCCTGATCTTCCGCACCACGGCTAAGCTGGGCAAGGCGGAAGAAGCCCCCAAGGTGGAAGTCCAAACCGACGAGGGCGACGCCTGGTCGGAGGTCTCTGAGGCCGCCAAGCCCGCCACCGACGCCAAGGGCAACTTCTACACCACCCTGAGCGAATACCTGGAGCGCAATAAAGACAAGCACGAAAACCGCGTCTTCTACGCCACCGACGAGGTCTCTCAGGCCACTTACATTGAGCTATTTAAGAGCCAGAGCCTAGAGCTGCTGTTCATGGATTCGTTCATCGACACCCACTTTATTCCCACCCTGGAGCGGGAGTATTCGGACGTGAAGTTTGTCCGGGTGGATGCTGACCTTGACGACACCCTGCTCGACAAAGAGAAGCAGAGCGAAATCGTTGACCCGGCCACCAACAAAACCCGCGACGACCAGATTAAGGAGATGTTTGAGCAGGCGATCAACCGCCCCCGCGTGAACGTCAAACCCCAGGCGCTCAAGGGCGAAGGTGCCCCCCCGGCCATGGTGCTGCTGCCCGAAGAAGCCCGCCGCATGCAGGAAACCATGGCGATGATTCAGCAGCAGGAGATGCAGTTCCCCGACGACCACATGCTGATGGTCAACACCGCCCACCCGCTGATTCAAAACCTGCTCTCGCTGAGCCAGAGCACGATTATCGGGGCCGACGGCGGCAGTTCCCCGGCGGGCGATATGGCGACGATGATCTGCAACCAGGTCTACGACACGGCGCTAATGGCCCAAAAGGGCTTTGATGCCGACGGCATGAAAGCCTACGTGGAGCGATCGAACACCCTGCTGACCAAGCTCACCGAGCGGTAGAAAACTCCTTCTGTAGCCAGACCTCCGGGTTCTTGAAGAACCCGGAGGTCTTTTTGACGGTGGCAAAATATCGGGTGATAGCTGGTCTCTCAGGTCGATCAGGGATCGCTACGGTTCTGCATCGGGCAGAAAGGCCGCCAGATCTAGGTCGATTGCGCGATCGCTTTGTCTTGTCTTTGGCACCATGGGTTTTAGCTCCACAGTGAATTGCCCAGTCCTGAAGTTTTCCATGCCCACTGAGCGGTAGAACGTTACCTCAAATCACATCAGCAAAGGTGCGCTCCATGCGACGGAAATACAGTATTCCTGTGACCAGCAGCACTACCACCAGCAGCAGCGACAGCAAGAAGCCCGGCCAGTAGAGCGCCACGTCACCGCCAATAATGGCCCAGCGAAAGCCGTCGATCACTCCCACCATCGGGTTCAGCGAGTACAACAGCCGCCAGCGATCGGGAATGATGCTGCTGCTAAAGCCCACTGGCGAAATGTAGAGGCCAAACTGCACCAAAAACGGCACTACGTAGCGAAAGTCGCGGTACTGCACATTGAGAGCAGCCAGCCACAGACCCGCGCCCATGGCGGCAGCAAAGGCGATCGCGACAAACACGGGCAGCGTCACCACCCGCCAGGAGGGCATTTCCTGGTACCAGGCCATCAGCCCCAGCAGAATGATGCCTGAAATGAGAAAGTCTACAAAACTGACGATGACGGCGCTAGTAGGCACCACCAGCCGGGGAAAATATACCTTTGAAATGAGATTGGCATTGGTAATCAGGCTGTTGCTGCACTCGCTGAGGGCATTGGAAAAAAACTGCCAGGGTAGCATCGCCGAAAACACCAGAATGGGATACGGCGCCCCGCCTTCGCTAGGCAGGTTGGCCAGGCGGCCAAACACCACCGTAAATACCACCATCGTCAAAAATGGGCGAATTAGCGCCCAGGCCACCCCGATCGCTGTCTGCTTGTAGCGCACTAGAATATCGCGCCAGGCGAGGAAGTAAAACAGCTCGCGGTAGCGCCACAGATCGCGGAAGTATTGGGCTTCGGTGCGTCCTGCCTCAATGATCAGTTCGGGCGGGGCAGCGGGGGCG
>PYGV01000507.1 GCA_003022385.1 filamentous cyanobacterium CCP3
GGGATGGAGCGGGCCAGGCGCAGGTTTGCAGTTCGTAATATTTGACGGGCTGTCTTTTGATTGAAATGGCTTTTGCCCAGACAATCCGGCAAGAGAGGATTTTGAGTTGTGAACGGTAATGAAAAAAATTGCTTGGATATTGGCAGTGCTGCTGGCTGCCTTCACGCTCTGGATGGCATCTGCGGCCCAGGCGGCTGATTTAGGGCACGGTAGTCAGATTTTTGGCAACAACTGCGCGGCTTGCCACATTGGCGGCGGCAACGTGGTAAACGGGGCCAAAACTTTGAAAAAGGCCGATTTGGAGCAGTACGGTATGGCATCGATTGAGGCGATTACGACCCAGGTGACTAACGGCAAGAGCGCCATGCCCGCCTTCAAGGGGCGACTGAGCGATGAGGATATCGCCGACGTCGCGGCCTATGTGCTCAGTCAGGCTGAGCAGGGTTGGTAGGTTCAGGTTTCTTTCTCCAGTTCCCTTTGCCCTGCTTGTATGGTGTAACTCTGCAAGTGGGGTTTTTTATCGTCAGAGGTGGCTATGAATGGTTCTCGACTGATCGCAGTTTGTTTAGGGCTGCTGCTCTCTCTAAGCTGGCCTGGTTTAGCGCAAGCAGAGACGCTTCCCTCGCCGATAGCATCTGGCGATCGCTGTCTGATGGCCGTCCAACAGGAGCGCTATGACGATGCGATCGCTGCCTGCACCCAGGCGATCAATCGCGCAGTCGATTCCCAAACAGAAGCCGCTGACTACCGCCTCAGCCGGGGGCTGGCGTTCTACCGCAGTGGTCATTTCGCCGAGGCGATCGCCGACAACAGCCAAGTTCTGGCCAACCACTCTGACGACTACCGGGCCTACTACAACCGGGGGCTGGTTCACGTTGCCCTGCACAGCTTTGGGGATGCGATCGCCGATTTTGACCAGGCTGTAGCGCTGGCCTCCGATCCAATGTCCCTAACCGACATCTATGACGATCGCGGTTTGGCCAAGCTGATGGCCGCCCAGCCCCAGGCCGCTCTGCGCGACTTTGACCAAGCTCTAGCGATCGATAGCAACGATACAAGAGCGCTGTTTAACCACGGCTGCGCCTGCCACCAGCTAGGTCGCCTCAGCGATGCTCTGGCTGACCTCAATCAGGTGCTGGCGCTAGAGCCAAACCACGCCCGCACCTACCTGAAGCGGGGGGTGCTGAGGCATGGCTTGGGCGATCGCGCTGGCAGCCTAGCCGATCTTTACCAAGCTGCAGACTGTGCTCAAGCCCAGGGGCAACCCCACCTGCACCACTACATTCTCACCCTGCTCCATGAGTGGCAAACCCCTCGCACCCTGTTTGGATAACCACGGTGAATGCCCTGATGAAAACCTCCTCGTCGGGGCATTCTGGGTAGTGCAGCCGTCCAGCGCTCCTATCCGCTAAGCTAAAAGCATTCATATAATGATGCCGTGGCTCAATTTTCTCTCGCTAGTTCCGGCTACCACCGTCACTCTGCTTCTGATCAGCATCGCCTTCCTGCGGTTTTACAATGAGCAAGACTTCACCTTCCTCGGCCTCATCGCTAACCCCAGAATCTGGAGCAACCGACTCACCGTGGCGGCCCTCCTGGCTGCGCTTGCCCGATGCCAGGGCGCTGTCCCAGACTTTGCCACAGGCCTCTAATTTTTCCTTAAGCGCACTGGCCAAACTAACACGCTCGGCATTGAGTGGGACCGTCGAAACCGAGAAGCAGGCCGCCTGGCTGAAGAAGAACAACGCCGAGCTGAAGAAAAAGAACAGGCGTCTCGCCGAGCTGCAGTCGAAATTGAACGAGATCTTGCACTCTTAAGCTACTTGGCTGATCCGTCTGCGGAAAACCAGCGCAAATTGATCCAAGTGCTGGCGTTGCTCAACGACTATCGAGATTCGCTTAGCTGAACCGTAGACAGCACCCAGTCGCGCAGCAGGCTGTTTACCTGGTCGGGCACCTCGTCGTGGGGGCAGTGGCCCGCCTGCAGGTAGTGCTCCGTCAGTGAAGGATAGTACTGGCGAAACTGCTCCCCTTTCTGGCGGCAGTTCATCCAGGGGTCGCCTTCGCCCCAGAGCATCAGCAGGGGGCAGGTGAGCTTTTGCAG
>PYGV01000185.1 GCA_003022385.1 filamentous cyanobacterium CCP3
AGATGTGTATAAGAGACAGGGTTTGGCCGCACCCCCACCCTCGAGGCCGCCCTGGTGCAGTCGTGGACCATTCAGCGCCGCCGCCAGCCGGGGCTAACCCTGCTGGCCAGCCCCTACCTGCAAAGCATCAAACCCTCCTGGCGGCAGGCCATGACTGGAGTCGTTGAGTTCCCCCTGCCCGATGCCGCCGCCCGCGAAGTGCTTTGGAAGCGGGCCATTCCCCAGGGCACCAAAAAAGACCGCAATTTGCGCTGGTCTCACGTAGCCGAGCATCTGGCGCTCAGCGGCGGCGACATTGCCACCCTGGCCCAAACCGCCGTCGCCCTGGCCCAGCAAAACGACCCGCCGACCCTAACCCTCGACGGCCTGCACCAGGCCCTAGCCCTGCACCATCCGGCGATGAAGCTGCCTAAACCCTCGCGAGGCAGGCGATCGCAACCCAAGCAGAGCTGACTTCAGCAAAATAATGATTTGGACCCTACATTCTTTAGCTTGCTGATGAGGGTTTTGGCACTGCCGATAAACCCGCAGGCAACAAGTCAAGGGTACAAAGACTAGCAGCGTAGTGCTGGCTAGTTTTGCCGCTGCTATAGTGCAAAGACATACCGTAATGGGGGCAGAGGCCCAGAGCTAAGCTGTGCCAGAACTACCTGAAGTTGAAACTGTGCGGCGTGGGCTCGCGCGGGTAACGCCCGGCCATCAAATCAAAGGAGGGCAGGTGTTGCTCTCTAGGGCGATCGCGTACCCTGCCGACGAAACGGCTTTTTTAGCGGGTTTGATCGGGTCTACCCTGAGCGACTGGCATCGCCGCGGAAAGTATTTGCTGGGGCAGTTGACCCAGGCTGACGGTGGCCCAGGCGGCTATCTGGGGGTACACCTGCGCATGACCGGTCAGCTGCTGTGGCTTGACCCTAAAACTCCGCTGCAAACCCACTGTCGGGTGCGGCTGTGGCTAAGCGACAACCACGAGTTGCGCTACGTTGACCAGCGGACCTTTGGCCGCCTCTGGTGGGTACCCCCTGGGGCGGCCCCCGAAAGCATCATGACGGGGCTGCAGACCCTGGGGCCAGAACCCTTTGACGACGGTTTTTCGGTGGCCTACCTGCGCCAGCGCCTGGCCCGCAGCCGTCGCCCGATCAAAAACGCGCTGCTTGACCAGGCGCTAGTGGCGGGCATCGGCAATATTTACGCTGATGAAGCGCTGTTCTTGAGCGGCCTGCGCCCGCTTACCCCCAGCGATCGCATTGGTGCCCAGCGTCTACAGCGTCTGCACAGCGCCATTCGCAAGGTGCTGACGACCAGCATCGAGTCGGGAGGCACCACCTTTAGCGACTACCGCGACATCTACGGCATTAACGGCAACTACGGCGGCGTTGCCTGGGTTTATGATCGCGACGGCGAGCCCTGTCGAATTTGTTCTACTCCAATCTGTCGCCTCAAGCTAGCGGGGCGATCGGCCCACTACTGCCCCCAGTGCCAGCGGTGAAGAACCGCACCAGCAGACGTCGGCGAGCCTCATGGAGACAAGGCTAGAAAGCCCACAGCAGCCAAGAGTAGGGCCGCAGCAGAGCGATTTCGTGTAAAGTAAAGCTGAGGTTGATAGCAAGTAGATCTATGGCAGCAGCGTTAAAGCGGGGCGATCTGGTGCGGGCCGTCCGCGAAAAACTCGAAAACAGTCTGGAGGCCACCGCCAGCGATACCCGGTTTCCGTCCTACCTGTTTGAAACCAAAGGCGAAATCCTAGAAACCAGCGATGACTATGCCCTGGTCAAATTTGGGACAGTACCGACTCCCAACATCTGGCTACGCCTTGACCAGCTAGAGAAGTTTTAGCTCCCATGGCCGACCCTTAATCGGGTTCAATCAAGCGTCTCCCGTTTCCCTATCTTCTATGTAGACAGTTCCTCAAAATTTTTGGCCTTGCCGTTATTTTAATGGCAAGGCCAAAGGGCTGCTGGCGCTATGACCCAGGCTGAAGCGTTAAGCTGCTGTCCTAAAGTTCAGAATCGATGGGCAAGCTACCGGTTTCAAGGGGGATAGTCAGGTCAGTAGACATAACCGCCGAAGCTTCAGGAATTGGAAAAGCGGGCTTGTCAAGCGCGATCTCCAGGACATCAGGGGGGGCAACGGTAGCCATTCGCCAGGACGGAGTGCCGATACCAGCCCCAGACAAAAGATTGATAACGCCAATAGCGGCTACCCCAGCGCCTGCCATAGTAGCCAGCCTGAGACGATGGTTAAGGCACTGGAATACGCCTACCAGGGTTGCCTCTGCACTACAGTCTGTAGGAGCACTCTGGCTACGTATACCCTGGCGCAAGGCCAGTAAACGGTTGTAGAGACGGCGGGTGCCGTCGTCGTGCTGGATCCAGCTCAGCACCTGCTGGCGCTCTTCGGGGGTGACTTCACCATCAAGGTAAGCGCTTAGCAACTCGAAGCGATCGCGCTTAGTGGCATCCAAGTCGTGACAACAAGACGAAGCGGAGATCAGAGACCTAGCCGAATTACCCCCCCAAGAGGATGACGGCTGAACCTGATTAGGCGTGTAAGGAGAGGTAGTCATACCAAAAACAACACCTGAAATAAGCAACTAAACAACGACCAAGGCAGAATGGGCCTCAAACGCCCCCTAGCTGACCACAAGCCAGACAGGTATTTTTACTGCCGGTACTGATCATAATGCCAACACCCTAAAATCGGTAACCTCTTGGGAGTATTTCTAATCGGTAAAACACAAATCAATAGGTAGAGGTTTATAGACTTTTCTAAAGGCACAATTCAGGCGTAGCTCCAAGATGGGTTGTTGCGCCAGATTGCACGTCGCCAGGAATTGGCAGAGCACCCTGCGAGGTGACGATTGCAGGGGGTTTAGTAGCCTAAATAGGGCTGCAGTTCAGTCTGCAAGCGCTGACGAGCGCGGGCAATTCGAGACTTTACGGTACCCAAAGACACCCCGGTCATATCAGCAATCTCCTCGTAGGAGAGCCCTTGGATTTCCCGCAGCACAATGGTAGTGCGAAATACCTCTGGTAAATCGGCAATGGCACGATGCAGCTGATCGTAAAATTCCCGCGTCATCATGGTGTCTACAGGGCCGGGGGCATTGGCGGGTACATCCCAATCGATGCTGCCATCTTCTAGGTTTAGAGGGGCATCGAGGGAGAGCGTGGCCCGGTTGCGCTTGCGCCGCCGCAGCTCGTCATAGAACAGGTTGGTGGTAATGCGGCCCAGCCAGCCTTTAAATTTGGCTGGGTCGTTCAGGCGGCGCATATTGCGGTATACCCGAATCCAAACTTCCTGGGCCAGATCAGCCCGATCGGGCCAGTCGGGGGCCAGGTGGTAGAGCAGCTTATCTACATGACTTTGGTAGCGGCGCAAAAGTTCGGCGAACATGGTTCGCTCAGGCCGTAGCCGCTGCTGGCAAAGGGCTACCAGTTCTGTGCTGGTCAACTGTTCGGGCTTAACAGCAGACTTAGGTGCACTAAGGGAAACAGGCCAGGTCGAGAACATGGATTGACTCATAGCTTATAGTAGTAGGCCGGTATTACATGGCCACTGGCAAGCCGCTAGGGGCTAGGCAACAGGTGGCGCTGTGGCTCCAAAGACAAGCGTGATTAATGTGGACCATTGTGACGAAGAGCCTCTTTTTTGAAGACCTGCCTTGTGCCTGTGAATTGTCTGGCACACCCTCGGCGGGCAGGAGGTAGGCTTGCAGGCAAGCAGATTAGCCTTCAAGCTGGGTCAGCAGAGTGATATAACAGATTAGAAGGATTGCTTTAGCAGCAGTCATCCCCCTCTGGAGAGGTGGCAGAGTGGTCGAATGCGCCCGACTTGAAATCGGGTGTGCGCAAGCACCGTGGGTTCGAATCCCACCCTCTCCGTACTATGGCTGCTGCAAGGTAAGAGCGTTGGCAACGGCATCATCGTGAGATGCCCTACTGCTGAGCTTTATCCATCAGCGATCGCGCTTGGGAGAACGCATTCGTCCCCAATCAATTCGAAAGCCTGGGTGAACTTATCAAAGACCGCACTTATCTCAGGGTTTGTTCTGTAGCGCTTTGCGGCGGTAGATTTTGGGCTTGAGGAATAGCAGCAGATGCTCTCGAATGGGTCAGTAGCGACTTGAGCAGTCACTGTACCTCAGAACCTTTGGATTCAAGGTCAAGCCCTCTCGCAGGCTGCCTTGAGGTTGAGAAACCACACTGAGGTGCTAATGTCTGCCGTTGTCTTATTCGACGTCCTGGTTATCGGCCTGATCCATGCCTACGCCTTCGTTACCGCGATCGTCGAGCATTTGAGGAGCAACAGCAGGATTGTCGATAATCTCTCGGGGGTCTTTGTCGTAGCCGCCTTTGTTGACTAAGTCACGGGGATCAAACGTTTCTTTGTCAACGGATTGAGTATCGTCAGGATTGTTGGGTTGATTCTCAGTCATAAAACCACTTTTCTCGCGTCAGCTCACTGGAGTACCTATCAACGTAAACGGTAGCAGCAGTCATTTCATCCCTCATCCGTCATACATCGAGGGTGACAGTTGAACCAATCTAGCGGTTATGACGTTGATTTTGCTTTACCCGAAAGGAGCGGCCAACCATTCAACGGCTGATTACACAGGTAGAGGTTCCAAGGCTATTGGGGGAAGCGCTGGCTCTAGGTACTGGACTTGCTGACTCCGAAGGTGGAGTTTCGGGTGCGTTGGCAGACGTATTGCTCGTCCCCAGGTTTTTAGCCATCCCCGACTCCATCGACATGGATCGGCTATAGAGAGAGTTATCTCTATCTATTCCATATCAAAACATTTATGGCCATAGCAATGGGCTTGATTTTGGGCGGTTATCAGCGCAAGCTGAAAAGGGTTTACCCTCTTTTGAGGTTCATCTTCCTCTGTAAAGGAGCACCTTTAGGGTTTTAAATGCCCAGCTAAATCGTCCTGTCAAAGCGCTGGTTTCTGAATTTTACGCAAGATGGACAGAAAGCATTTTGGCAAGGCTGTAGCGTTGAAACGCAGCACAAAAACTGACGGTAGGGACGAAAAAAGTCTATGGAGCAACCACTGGCATCATCTGGTCTTATGGGTAGCACTGTAGCGATTAGAGGCGCGCTGCTAGATTTTGTGGCTGATCCCTTCTATGGGCCTGAAGCCGAGGCGGTGCGCTACGTTGCCGATGGTCTACTGCTGGTGAGGGACGGAACAATTGAGGCGGCGGGCACCTATGCCGACCTGGCGGCTGGCCTGGGCGATCGCCCCCTCATTGACCACACAGGCCACCTGATTACCCCCGGCTTTATTGACACCCATATCCACTATCCCCAAACGGGCATGATGGCGGCCTACGGCGAGCAGCTGCTGGAGTGGCTGAACCGCTATACCTTTCCCACCGAGCGCCAGTTCGCCGACGCTGAGTATGCGCGATCGGTGGCCGAGCTGTTTCTCGACGAATTGCTCAAAAACGGCACCACCACGGCCCTGGTGTTTGCCGCAGTGTTTCCGGCCTCGGTAGACGCCTTTTTTGAGGCTGCCGAGGCTCGCCACCTGCGCATGATCAGCGGCAAGGTGATGATGGACCGCAACGCCCCCGACTACCTGTGCGATACGGCCCAGTCCTCCTACGATGAGTCGAAGGCGCTGATTAAAAAGTGGCACGGGCGGGGCCGGCTGCTCTACGCCGTTACCCCCCGGTTCGCTGGCACCTCCACCGAATCCCAGCTGAAGCTAGCGGCGCGGCTGCTGGACGAGTTTCCGGACGTCTACCTGCACACCCACTTGTCGGAGAACGTCAGCGAAGTGGCCTGGATTAAGGAGCTGTTTCCTCAGTATGAAGGCTATCTGGACGTGTACGACAAGACAGGGCTGGTGCGGGCGCGATCGCTGTTTGCCCACGGCGTGCAGCTCACCGACGACGAATTCCGGCGGCTCTCGGAGGCCAAAGCGGCAATCTCCTTTTGCCCGACCTCCAATTTATTCCTCGGCAGCGGCTTGTTTCGCATTGAGCAGGCCAAAAACCCCGAGCACCCGGTCAAAGTCGGCCTGGGCACTGATGTGGGGGCAGGCACCAGCTTTTCGCTGCTGCAAACCACTAACGAAGCTTACAAGGTAGCTCAGCTGCGAGGGCAAAAGCTCTCGGCCTTCAAAGCGCTATTTCTCGCCACTCTGGGCGGGGCCAGGGCGCTGTGTTTAGAAGACAAATTGGGCAGCTTTGAGCCCGGCAAAGAGGCCGACGTTGTGGTGCTCGACCCTCAGGCGACCCCGCTGCTAGCCCTGCGAAATCAAGAGGGCATGCCCGAAACCCTCGAGGATCTTGAGGATCTGCTGTTTTCGCTGGTGATCATGGGGGGCGATCGCGCCGTTGCCGCCACCTATATTCTGGGAGAGCAGGCTTACTCGTCTAAAGCCACCAACCTGTAGAGAAACCCCCGTGGGATAGCCGTCCCGGCTGTTCAAGTCCCTAACCTGTAACCTACAGCTCTGAGTCGCCCTGCACGCCCTTAATAATCCGCGACAGCTCGCTCTTTTCGTCCACGGTAATGCGGGTGGGTGAACCGCTGATGATCCGCTCCAGGTTGCGGAACGAGTCTTTGATATCGGGTCCCTGGCTGTTGATGGTGTACTCGCGGATGCCTTTGTCGTGCCACGAGCCGCGCATCTTAAACACGTTGATCGCCCGCGACAGTTCGCCCCGCACTTCCACGTACTGCAGCATCAAAATCGTGTCGGTGATGGTGGAAATATGCGACTCGGTAATCGAGTGCAGCCCCATAAACTGCTCGGTGGTGTTGGTGAAAAAGCCGGTGATTTCTTCCTGCTTAGCAAAGCCCGTCACCCCAATCACAAACTGGCGGAAGGAGTTGTTGCTGACGCCGCGATCGAGGGCCGAGAGCGAGTCGATCGCCACCCGCGAGGGCTTAAACTGCGAAATCTCGGTTTTGATGATTTGCAGGTGGTCTTCGAGGCCCGCCGACTCGGGGTAGGCGCAGATAATTTTTAAGAGCCCCTGCTCCTCCATCGCCTCAAAGTCGACCCCCCAGGAGTAGGCGTTGCGGGAGAGCTGGGCCCGCGACTCTTCGTAGGCAAACAAAATGGCTCGCTCGCCGCTCTTGCAGCCGTCCACCAAAAACTTGCTGACCAGCAGGGTTTTGCCCGTACCCGTCGCCCCGGTAGCCAGGATGATGGAATCTTTGAAGAAGCCGCCGCCGCACATTTCGTCGAGGGTGGGCACCCCAGACGACACCCGCGCATTGGACGATCGCTGGGTCAACTGCATCGCCCCCAGCGGGAAGATGTTGACGCCGTCGTTGGTGATGGTGAACGGGTATTCCCCCTTCATGTGGGTGGTGCCCCGCAGCTTGAGAATCTCAATCGTGCGGCGACGGCGCTCTCCCTCCAGGGCGTTGCGCACGATCACCACGTTGTCGGAGACAAATTCCTCTACCCCAAACCGGGCCACCGGGCCGTACTCGTCCAGGCGCTCGGTGGTCATCACGGTAGTCACGCCCATCAGCTTGAGACGGGCCACCAGCCGAAAGATTTCCCGCCGCACCACCGAGGCGGCGTCGTACTGCTGGAACACCGCCGTCACCGAGTCGATGGAGACCCGCCGCGCTTTGTACTTGCGGATAGCATACTGGATCCGCTCAATCAGCGCCGACAGGTCAAAGTTGCCGACCACATCCTGTCCTTCGGGATCGGGGGAGGCGTCGAGGATAAACAGCTTGCCGTCATCCACCAGCTGCTGCAGGTCCCAGCCAAAGCTGTAGGCGTTTTGAATGATGTCTTCGGGCGACTCCTCAAAGGTGACAAACACCCCCGGCTCGTCAAACTGGGTAATACCGTTGTAGATAAACTGGACCGCAAACAGGGTTTTGCCGGTGCCCGAGGTGCCGCTCACCAGGGTCGATCGCCCCGCTGGCAGGCCGCCGTGGCTGATATCGTCAAAGCCCTCTATGGTTGTGCGTATCTTCTGCACGCCGACGGGTCGCACAGAGGTCTGCAGTTCGGTCTGGTCAGAGTCTGTCATGGGAGATGGTTACAGGTATCGGGCAGAGTGACGGCCCTTAATAACTTACAGGACATCCTGAGGATCAAGCATACCCTGAGGCGGCTACCCTAAAGGATTTTGAGCCCGTTGAGCAATCGATTGGTGTGGTTACCTGAGCTTTAGAATTTGCTACTCGACCTGAGGTTCTTAGTCTACCCGCGCGAGCCGTTGCTCAAGCCCCTAGACCAAGGGTAAATAGAGCCCTTGCGCAGGCAGGTGCAGATTGCTGCGATCGGACTGACGTGTCCATTCACCTGCTAGGCGATATTCCTCAGGGGCTGTGGATGCAGCCTAGCTTCAGCTCTATCCACGAGAAACTGGCCATGCGATCGAGGGCTACTACCCATAGATATCATCTTCGCGCAGCTCATCGTAGAGCAGGTCGAGACCAATCAGCACCCGCTCGCGATCGGACAGGTCGCCGATGATTTTGCGGACCGGCGGCGGCAGAATTTTGGCCAGGGTAGGGGTCGCTAAAATCTTGTCCTCTTCGGCTAGCTGAGGGTTCTTGAGTACGTCGATGACCTTGAGGGCGTAGACCCCCTGAAATTCTTCTTCCAGAATATTGTTGAGGGTCTTGAGGGCGCGAATGGAATTGGGCGTGTTACCCGCGACGTAGAGCTTAAGGATATAGGTCTTTTTAACGGAGCTCATGGAACGCTCTGGCTGACAGGGACATGGATGATTGTATCGGGAACTTTTTGGGGCGCATAGCCTTCTTTTTGGGGCGCATGGGCTAGGGCTCACGGGGGATCGATCGCCGGTACATTTCGCAGAGATGGGCGATCACGTCGATCAGGGTGAGACGGTAGTCGAGCAGAATTTCCTCGCTCCGCCCCTCCAGCTTAAGCTGCTTGGAGAAGGTATCCATCAGCTCCATATGAATTTCAACAATTTGGGCTACCGAGATGTCGGACATAAAGGCTTGATCGACAAAGTCATCGATCAGCTGGTTAAGGTTGAGCTTGACGTTGCTGGCGAAGTAGGCCAAAACAATCTTGCGGTAGTCGCTCTTGAGCTGGTCGAGCAGCGCCTGGCGGTCTTCCCGGCTCAGGTGGCGCAAAAACTGGCTGGGGTTGCGTTTGTAGTAAACCCCCAGGTAGCCCAACCGGGCCTTGAGTTTTTCGGTGAGCTGGTGCTGCTGCTTGCTCAAGCTGGCTGCCAAGGGGCTCGACTGGTCGGCAGGCGCGGCGGTGGAGGCCGCCTGACGGGAGTCTGAATGGCGCAAAAAGGCTTGAATGGCGGCCTGAATAGCGCACTCGACCTGGGGCAGCGCCTCTAGAGAATGGTGGACCACAGGGCCCCGGTACTCGTCAGATTGGGGCACCGGTCGGGCGATCGCCTCTGGATCGCTGACCAGTACCACCACCGGCAGCACCAGATTGAGTTCTTGCAGGGCGGGTCTGAGCGCCTCTTGCCAGACCTGCTCGTCAACCACCAGGCAGTCAGGAGGATCAGGACGACTCTGGAGCCAGTCTAGGGCGTCGCCAATCAGAGTCGTTGGCTGTACTGTATATTGGCTCGGATCCAGATTCAAATCGGGAGCCTGCTTAACCTGATCACCATGGGTCAGGCGATAGATTTGAAGGGGAGAAACCAAGGGGCGATGGGGAATGAACCAAGATATTGTCAATTGTAAAGGTTGGTTGCCAGAATACAGCCTGCCCCTAAATCTGGAATCAAACCCCTAGGGGATTAGCCCATGGCGCTGCCGCCCCTCGACCACTTTTTAGACCCTGTTCCAGCCTACGGCCTGGTTGCCCCCCTGGATGAGATTGCCCAGGGCTTGGGGCAGGCGCCGGGAGCCCTGCAGGGCCGTTCGGCTGTGCCTAGCCATATCATTGTGGTAGACGACGAGCAGCGGCCCTTAGGGGCCTTGGCCCTGGGGCCGCTGTGGGCCAGTCAGCGGGGCCAGTCGGCTGAGGCCAGCGCTGAGCTACGGGTGTTGGACTGTCAGCCCTGGCTAGAGCCAGTGGTCGAAGTCTCTGCCGATCAGGTGTTAGACATCCCGGCAATGAGCGATCTGGGACGGCTGGCCCAGGGAATGCCCTCGCGCCCCTTGGTGGTGGTAGACCCCGATGGCCAGTATTTAGGGGTTTTGAACCCGGTTCGACTGCTCGGCTGGCTAGCGTTTAAGGCTGAAGCGAATGTGCGTGAGTCGAGCGGCTCAGGGACCCGTGGGCCTGAATGGAGTACGCCTCTGCCCCCCAATTGGGGGCAGAGTACCGGAGGGCAGCAGGCCTGGGTGCTGGAGCTAGGTCATGCGCTTAAAACCCCGATGACGACGCTGCTGGGGCTATCGACCCTGCTGCTTGACAGCCGGGTGGGCGCGCTGAATGAGCGCCAGTTTCGCTACGTCAGCCTGATCCAGCAGGCCATCCGCAAGCTCACCGGCTTGGTCAACCTGCTGATCGACTGGATGCGGCTGGAGTCGGGCCAGATTAGCCTCAATCTGGAACAGGTCTACCTCCAGGCTCTGGCCGACGAGCTGGTGCCTAGCTTTTTGAACGCTCAGCCTGCGCTTAAGCCCTCCGCGCTCAATGCGGCCTGGGCGGAGGAATTTACCCTTTGCCTGGCTACCGCCGAGGGCTGGGTGCAGGCTGACCCGCTGCGCCTGCGTCAGAGCCTGCACTACGGGTTGAGCTACCTGATTGCCTACGGCGCTACCCCGGCCGGTCTGATCGTCGAGCCGTGGGGCCAGTGGCTGAGCTTTACCCTTTGGAGCCCAACGGCGATCGCGAACCCAGAGCCACCCCTGGGGGCGGTGACGCGGGCTGAGGGGCGATCGCCGCTCAAC
>PYGV01000508.1 GCA_003022385.1 filamentous cyanobacterium CCP3
CGCTCGCAGCCTCGGTCGCATACAGCGTTTTTTTTTACGAGTCAACTCAAGCTTCTGCACAATCCGTCCCATCGACGACCGACTCATCAAAATCGAGGTTTCAGCGGCTAGACGGTCCCGCAGTTCGTCCAGGGTCGCATCGTTGTCCGCATCGACTAACGCCTTCACAAGCTTCAGTTGTTCCGCATTGAGTTTGGGTTGTGGTCCACCCCCATGGGGCTTAGGCAAAATATCACCCGTTTCTCGGAGACGCTTGAGAAGAGTTTCTACAAAACTCTTCGACACGCCAAATCGCTTGGCTAGTTTGCGAACAGACACGTGCTCTGTAAAGTAAACGTCAATGATCTTTTCCCGGAAGTCAAGTGAGTAGGCTTTCATCACACTCTCCTAAAGGAAAACTAAGACTGTAGCGTGCGCAGTATTTCCTCTACTTTGATCGTACCTCGCCCATTCAGGAACCGCTATAGTCGATTTTTGAAATTTGGGGTTAGCCTCTCACCACAACCCCTCTGAGCAAGGCTTGACTGAAGCTACCAATTCTGGTGATTGAGGCTGGCATGGCGCTGCTTCCCAGACCGGATGATTTTGGGAGAACGTCAGCTTTCGACCGGAGGGCGGCTCACAGGTGTGAAGTGAAGAATAGGGACGCAGCGGCTTGATCCGATCGCTACTCTGTATATGGGTTAGATCAATATTGGTCAATCTAGAAAGGCTCGATTGGCCTGACGATCGCTCTACTGCTTGGGCAAACTGAAGATGCAGCCACAGCCGTATCGAATCCAGAGCTTTGCTAAAGCTATCTGTCTCCACAAGAATCGATACAGACGGAGATCATTAATAAAAGCTCACCAAGCCATTTATTTTCTGGATGACAGCTTTTGGCGCTATGACTATAATTGATTGTGCGAATAGGCAGATTTGTTTGCTATTATTCATCTGCTATTACTCAATGGTTGTCAATCTTATTCACAGATCAACCCGCTATTTTTCACTATCTAGCTTCACCTCTTACCATAAGGATTTTCCCTGAACGATGGCCGAAAAACCCACACCCCTGACCGGTAAATCATTACTTCAGAAGGTTAAAGACCTTTCTACCCTCACCAAGCGCGAAACCGCCAAAGAATGTGGCTACTACACCCTCACGAAAGACAATCAGGTGCGGGTCAATCTGTCCGGCTTTTATGATGCGCTACTAGAGGCTAAAGGCATCAATCTTGATCCTGAAAGCAGCAAAGATGGCCGAGGGCGCGAACCTACCTATCGGGTGAGCGTCCACAAAAATGGCCAGATTGTTATTGGCGCTACCTACACTCAAGAAATGGGCCTTAAGTCGGGTGATGAGTTTGAAATTAAGCTAGGCTACAAGCACATTCACCTCAAGCAGCTTGACACCGATCTCGATGAAGAATAGTACTGATTTACCACAGTGAATTTGACGCAGAATATGGTAGCGATCGCCCATCTGGCTGTTTTTTTTTGAGCTGGATGGCCCTGGGTATTCCGGCCAGTCTACTGGTTGCTCGTATCGCTCAAATTCCGCTGACGTATCCGGTTGCTCCCCAGCACAAATTACCCCTGCTGCTGCCGCTCTACCTAGTAGCGCCGGTAGCGGTTGAGGTGTACCGTCGCCTGGAGACGGGTGCCTGGTCTGACTACGGCATCGCCTGGGACCCGTCCTTTGGCGGGTTGATGGTAGTGGGCTTTGCGATCGCCGCGGGCGGCGTAGTTGCTCTTATAGCGCTGCAGGTGGGCTTGGGCTGGCGCAGGTGGCAGGCTTTGACCCAAGCCCCTCCCGTGCAGCCCTCTGTCGCTCAGGCGCAGAGCCCAGAAGCCCTAGGATCTGGCACCCAAACGGCGGGGCCTTCGCCAGGGGTAGTGCTGCTTGCGGTGCTGCCCCTGGCCCTATTTGTGGGCTGGATTGAAGAACTGGTTTTTCGCGGCGTGCTGGTCAATGGGCTGGGTCAGGTTTGGCCGATTTGGCTGATGGCGATCGCCGTCAGCTTAATTTTTGCCGTCTCGCACCTGGTGTGGGATGGCCCTGCCGGTGCCCCTCAGCTGCCAGGGTTAGCGGTGATGGGCGCGGTGCTGCTGCTGGCC
>PYGV01000509.1 GCA_003022385.1 filamentous cyanobacterium CCP3
CTCCACCCGCTGCACTAGCGATAACGACCGTGACGACGGGTTCCCCTGAAGTTCGTAGCCGCCCTGGGGTGCATAGCCGCCCTGAAGCTCGTAGTAGTAAACTCGGCTGGCCCCAGAGATCTCGCCCAGGGCGGCAAAAATTTGGGTGATGGGGCGCTCCTGCCAGCTCCACTGCCAGGCCAAAAGCTGCCGCTGAATCTCGGCCAGGGTGGCCAAAACCTGCTCTCGCCGCTTGAGGGTTTGCTGGTCGGCAATTTGTCGGGTGATGTCCTCAAAGGTGCACAGCACTCCGATTACGGTGCCCTGGGCATCGCGCATGGGCAGTCGGCTACAGTCAACCCAGCCTGGCTGGCCGTCGGGCTGGGTCTGGGGCTCAATGGCGTGGAGGTCAGCCATGCCCAGGGTCATTACCAGGCGATCGCGGGCGCTGTGGTAGGCCGCCTCCTCGGCACTCAGGCGGGGCAAATCATCGTCGGTACCGCCCACAATATCGGCCGGGGCAGCTAGCCCCATCGCCTTGGCAAAGGCCTGATTACAGCCCAGATAGTAGCCCTGGCTATCTTTCCAAAACAGGGGCTGGGGAATGCTGTCGAGCACTAGCTCCAGCAGGTCTTCGCGGGCCTCGAGGGCCTGCTCCACCTGGCGCAGCGCCGCCTCCGACTGCTTCAGGGGCGTAATGTCGGTAATAAAGCCTTCAAGGCCAACAACGGTGCCCTGGTCACCGACAACGGCCGCGCCCTTTTCCCACACCCATTTCTCCTCGCCGCTGCGGGTGTGAATGCGGTATTCCACCTCGTAGGCCTGGCCAGACTCGGTCGCCCGCTGAATGCTCTTCAGCACCTGGGGCAGATCGTCAGGGTGGGTAATCGTGTTGTAAGAGACGGTGCTGTCTGGGCTGAGCAGCTCCGCTGGCTGGTAGCCGGTCAGCGGTAAGCACCCGGCGCTGAGGTAGCGCATTGACCAGTTGACATCTCCATCGGCCTGAAACACAATCCCCGGCATCACGTCGATCAGGCGTTGGGAGGCAGCGGGGCTGCTAGACCGCCAGCGGTTCTGGCCCAGCAGCGCCAGGGTAAGCCAGTACAGCACAGACGAGGGGGTGAAAGTAAGCCGAGCCGAACGATTGCCAACTGTGGCGTCAGGGCAACAAAACTCAGAATCGTACATAGGTCATCGGCGTGGTGGGGTCAGTGCCCCACGGCTACTGGTTTAATATGCCCCAAAGGCACCCCTGAGGTCACTTTAGCAGCCTTAGTCGTCAGGGGCGGGGCCGAGCCAGCGCGATCGCCTGCAGCAGACTCACCAGGGCCTGCGGCAGCGGTTGGGGGAGGATTTCTGGGCAGGCCACCAGGGGTAGATTCAGGGCCTGGGCCGCAGCCCAATCGAGGGGGGGCACCGGGGCCACCAGGGGTAGCCGGGCCAGATCGGGCTGACGAGCCAGGGCCTGCAGGTAGGCGATCGAGAGCGGCATCGTCCCGTCTAAAATCACCGCCTGGGGCTGCCACACCCGACTGAGCAGGTTGGCCTGCTGTAGATCGTCGACCTGCAGCAGGCGACAGTGATACCGATGTAGCCAGGTCTGTACTAGCGGGGGCAAAGCAGTCTCGGCCTCACTCGGCCGCAGCAGCAGCATGGTCAGCCCCTTGAGAGACGAGAGCGAAACCGCCGGAGTCAGGCAAATTTGATCGAGGGTTGGCCGCAGCCCCTGCGCCAGGGTTTCGGTAAAAAGCGTCTGGGGCAAGGTCTCCCCAGGGGCCGCTGTGGCCCGATCGAGATTGGGGTTTGAGCTGCGATTGGGGCCACCGGAAAAAATACTGCCAGGGGCGCTGTCGGAGATGGCTGTAGCCGATCTCAGGCTGACGGCTCCAGATAGCCCTAAACGCTGCACCAGGGCTAGACAATCGGCGGCAGTCGCCGGAGCATCGGCCAAAGACTCCCAGTGGATCAGGGTGCAGGGAGGAGCCAGGCGATCCTGCAGCGCTGTCATAGTTTGGCAGCTGGGGGCCACCGCCAGGCGGTACGGGCTGCCTCGCAGGCTGCTGTAGATCCTGTCTCTTATACACATCT
>PYGV01000510.1 GCA_003022385.1 filamentous cyanobacterium CCP3
AGATGTGTATAAGAGACAGCCGACCCTGTGGCTACTCAGCCCCCCGCAGCCAGCCCAGATACAACCCCCTCAGCTTCCGTCGCGGCCCTGCCGGATACCCTCATTCACGAGTGGCAGCCCCTCAGCAACGTACTGCTGGCGTTTGGCACTATGACTGTGACCCCTGCCCAGGTGACATGGAGCAGTGGTCAGAGCAGCCCCTATACCCTAGTGGGCACCGAGGGGGGCTACCTGCTCAGGCTTGAGTCTAGCCCCAGCTTTTACGACACCCAAAATCAATACATCAAGCTCATCCCTAAAGCCGATACCAGTGGCGCTGCACCCTCCATAGAAATAGCGTTTTACCCCGGCGAGACCCAGCTGCAAAGCGACGAATACATCATGTACGGATCTTATTTCGCCGAATAAAGCCGACAATGCGCGAAGAGGAGGTAGATGCAAGAGATGCATCTACCTCCTCTTCGCTGTTTTTTGCGTTGCCCAGGGCGATCGCTACAGCCTCGATCTACTCCTCTGTACGGCCCCGATTTTCCAGAATTTCTTGAACGTTTTCACTGGGGGTGTACTGGTAACCAAAAGTCGAATTGTCGGAGTCGTCGAGAATTTGCGGGGTCAGCAGCACAATTAGCTCCCGGCGCTGGTTGTCGGTGACGGTGCTGCGGAACAGCGCCCCCAGAATGGGAATGTCGCCCAAGATGGGAATCTTGTTCACGCTGGAGCGTTCTGACTCCTGAATGATGCCGGACAGCAGCAGCGTTTGACCATCGCGCACCCGCACCTGGCCGGAGCTAATTTGGCGCTCCGACAGCAGGAAGAACGAACCGGCGTCGCTGGTAAAGCTGTCGGTCGGTGCCGAGATACTAGGCGCTACCGAGAGTGAAACAAAGCCGTTGTCGTCAATGCGATCGACATCAATTTGCAGAATCAGACCCGCTGGCTCAACCTCAATTTCCAGCGTGGTTAGGGTTCCTGTCTCGGTAACTTCAACGGTTTGGGTCAATTCGGTCACCACGTCTTGAGTGAGCTGAACGGTAGCCGTCTGCCCCTCCTGCACAATCAAAGTGGGGTCGGTAATAATTTTGCCGTTGCCGTTTTGCACTGTTCCCAGCAGCTGGGCCAGGAAGTTGCCGGAGGTATTATTGGGACCAGGGCCACCTAGCGTTCGCGGCAGGATAGGTGTACCCGTGGGAGTTGACTGGTTAAGAGGATTGACCGTGCCGCCATCACCGATGTTGAGAATGCCCAGACCGCCAGAGTTGAGTACTCCAAATAGTCCAGATTGGAACGAGAAGCTGGTACCAAAGGCTTCCAGGGCGTTGAGGTCAATGTCAATCACCCTGACGTTGACCGCCACCTGTCGCCTGCGCAGGTCGATGCGAGTGAGCTGCTCGGTGGCAATGGCAATTAAGTCGGCTCGACCTACTAGGGTGACTGAATTAGTGCGCTCGTCGGCTACCACCTGCAATCCGCGCAGAATGCCCTGGCTATCTTCGTAATCAACCCGATTAACTTCAATTTGCTCTACTGTTGCAGTCTCAGTTTGAGTAAGGGCAGGAGCGCCTTCGGCTACCTCGACGGCATTGACGTTGGTGATCAATCGCTCGCGGCTGACGGCGCTTTCCGCCCCCAGGGCGACCAAGAAATTAGTCGCAACGGCGGCGTCAACCTGGTTTAGACGCAGCGTTCTGGCCACAACGTTTTGGGCTGAAACCGGCAGGGTAGGGCCAACATAAATGCTGCGACCCACTCGATTGGCCTGTAGTCCTGTCACCCGCAGCACGTGGTTAAAAACGTCTTGCACCGACTCATTCTCAATATCGAGGCTCACGGGTGGACCATCGGCACTGGTGGCCTCTTGTTGACCTTCGGTGACATTGCCCCCAGCGGAAGTAAACACCACGTTGAGACCAGCGGCCCGAGCCAGCAGCGACAGCACTTCACGGGCAGGAGCATCGCGCAGCAGCAGCTTGGGAATGCGCTCGTTGCTGCCCAGGTTGATGCTGCTGAAGGCGGGTACCCCTTCGGCTACAGAGATATCGCCGATGGGGGGAGC
>PYGV01000511.1 GCA_003022385.1 filamentous cyanobacterium CCP3
CGATCGCCCTCCCCTGAACGGTCCTTTTAACGATCGCCCTCCTGTAGATGGTCCCGATGGGCCACCTTACTACGGCAGCGGCCCTCGCCCCGGCGATGATCGCGTGCGCCGTCGTCGCCCCCCCAAGAACCGCAGCGAGTACAACGATCGCTACCGCCTTGACCCAGGCCCACCGCCGCGCGACTACCGCCCCGATCGCGACCCGCTCTAGAAGCGCACTAGATTAGCTGCGCGGCCTATCCATCTGCTAGCGTTAGTTTGGTCATGGCTTTGTCGCCTCTGCCCGTCACCTTCGACACCGCTACCGTTGCTGGTACCGCTCTGTGGGCGATCGCTCTCTATTGGGGATTTTCACCCCTGAGTGATCGCCTAATTTCAACCTTAGAGGAGTCGCTAGGGACCAATTCTCCGGCGGCATCGCTGGTGAGTGTGGTGCCATTTTTAGCCGTGGGGGGCCTAGTCCACTACGGCCTAACCCTGTCGCTAGGGGGTAGCTGGGCCGTCAGTTTGGGGGTGATTTCCGCGATTGGCTGTGGTGTGTACGAGTTGGGCCGACGCGACGGGCAGTCGTCTGAGTAGGCAGCAGGGGCTCTGTCTCGGCAGAGGGGGTTTGTTACAGTGCAGATGTGATCGCGCCCAGGCAATGGGCATGGGCAAAGCGCTTTGCTATCCTACCCACAGCGGGAGCAGGATATCGCCGTTCTATGAAGCCTAAGCAACTGATCCTTTTGGGGCGGCCTGGGGCAGGGGTAAAAACCCAGGCGATTGCATTGGCCGAGCGCTGGCAAGTGCCCCATGTCTCTATGGGAGAACTGGTGCGTGGGGCGATCGCCGCCGAGACGGCGATTGGCCTTGAGGCCCGTCCCTACGTAGAGGCGGGCGAGCCAGTACCCGATGCGCTAGCAATGAAGCTGATTCGCAAGCGGTTTGAGCAACCCGATACCATGCTCAAAGGCTGGGTTTTGGAAGGGTTTCCGCGATCGCTGGCCCAGGCTCAGGGGTTTGATCAGTGGTGGGCCGCCGTGGGGCAGCCACCCGCAACGGTGGCCTACCTCAAGGCGACGGCTGAGTTTTTGATCATTCGACTGTTAAACGAAAGCAGCGAAAAACCGCCGATTTCGGCTATTCGAGAGCGGTTAGAGCGCTCTCAGCAGGCGCTAGAGCCGCTGCTTGAGTACTATCAGCAGCGATGCTCAGAGAGCGGCCCTGGGCGGCCAACGCAGTTTGCCACCATCCAGGCCAACCTGTCGTCTGCGGAAGTTGCCAGCGCCCTGGCTCAGCTAGGTGAAGAAGACACAGGGGCTGCTAAATTGATCCGCGATCAGGCCGAACTCGATGCGCTGTTGGTCAGTGAACCGCTGCTGGTGGTCGATTGTATGGCGTCTTGGTGCGGCTCTTGCAAGCAGGTGACGCCCGCGATCGATAAGCTAGCTGAGACCTACAGCAATTCAGTTATGGTGAGAAAGATCGACTTTGATGCCAATCGGCAAATCACCAAGCGATTTGAGCTAAAGGGCATTCCGGCGGTGATGTTCTTCAAAAATGGCGAACGGTTAGAGACCCTAACCGGCATCAAGTCTTACCAGGAGTACAATGCGGCGGTAACTCGCCTGTTGGCCTGACGCTAGACGCAAGGAACCTGAGCCCAGCCGCGATCGCCTTGGGGTGGAAGTCATCATCGGGTAAACCCTTGGCAGCAGGCTTACCTGATAATGATTTTAGTCAAAGTGACATTCACGTTTTGGCTCTGCTCGACAACCGGACGGCGGTTAAGTAGAACGCCTTGTTAAGTAGAACGCCTTAATTACTGTAGGGTACATCATCGCTTGGCGTGATGCACCAAGCGATGACCGGGCGGTGCGTTGGGCTTCGCCACAACACACCCTAGAGCAACGTTTAATTAGGACTACCTACTTACCCCCTGGTCGCTAGCGGCATGAGTAGGCCATAGGAACCTATAGAACTTGCTAGAAGAATTAGCTGAACAAGCCCACATATCCAGGGTAAGCGCAAGAAAAATAGGACTGTGACATGCTAGGGACATCCTATCACTGCGACCTGTAGCGAGTCCCTATG
>PYGV01000512.1 GCA_003022385.1 filamentous cyanobacterium CCP3
CCGCCACCGCCAATGACCCCGCCGCCGCCAGCGCCTCTGGGGAACGGTTCTGGATTACCACCATTGCTAACTCCGGGGTTAGGGGGAATGGGGGTAGAGCCAGATGATGGGAGAGGCAAAATCGGCTGCTGACCAGTTGTTTGAGTGGAAGGAGTAGTGGTAATAAGCCCATCTCCTGGCGTTAAGACCCCTCTCAGAATAGAGATAGGAGAAACGCCAGAGCTGGTTGGGGAAAGGAGCCAGGGCTCATTGGCGACGTTGGCACTGCTGTCCAGGCCAATTAGGGAGGGGTCTAGAATGACTGCATTCTCTGAGAAAGGAGTCTGTTCTTGCAGTGCTTCCAGGGTCTCTTCTCGGACCTGCTCAAGGGCAGGACCCAGGGGAGACTCGGCGTTGGGGTTGTCTAGCTCCAGCCCTTCAACTAAAGGACTGGTCTGGTAAAACATGGGGAGATCGAACTCAACCACCTGCACCTGATTGTTCTGAATCAGGGCCATTTGACCGCCGTAGAGGGAGTATTCGGTAGGGCCACAGGTGGCGCCATCGCCGCAGCTGTTTGCGGTAATGGTCATTGGCCCAGCGGGATTGTTGGTAAGGGCCATGACAACGGTTAAATCGCTGTCTGGAATGTAGCGCACGACCACCGCTGAGCCTTGAATGCCGGTTACAGCACTGGGAGTTTGAATGTTGGTGCGGCCCCGTCCGGGCGGAATTAGCAGCAGCACCGTGCCATTGCTGAGCCGAAAATTGCGGGTGTTGGGCACAAAGCGAAAGGTAGCCCGTTCACCCACTCGGGCCAGGGAACCATC
The DNA here is from genome assembly GCA_003022385.1 of filamentous cyanobacterium CCP3. Taxonomy (GTDB): domain Bacteria; phylum Cyanobacteriota; class Cyanobacteriia; order Phormidesmidales; family Phormidesmidaceae; genus Nodosilinea. The sequence goes on from PYGV01000512.1 coordinate 810, forward strand.
GTTGAAGCGCAGGTCAGCCTGGGAAGCGGAGGCGGTACGCAGGGCATCACCCACCGCCAGGACATCTGACATTCTGGCTGTTCGGGCCTGCTGACCGCGGGGAATAAACTCGACCCGGTTACGCAGTGCCTCAACATCAGCCCGAGTTAGGGTCACACTGGCCTGAGCGGGCAGGCTGACCAGCACCAGGGCCATAAGGGAGGCCAACCCAGTCACTCGATGGAAAAGGTGGGTTGGGCCTTGTCGAATAATTTTGCTGATGTTCAGCATGGCATAACCGCAGTAACAGCTGTTTAGGTTCGCAACGCTTACCGGACGCGAGCATCGCACCGGAGAAATTGCTGTGGACGACGCTAGAGACACAACCCATGAGGTAGCCAGCAGACAATCTACTGAGGTAGCCAGCAGACAATCTACGTGTATCTACATAGTGCTTTGATAACAGATCCGTAAGAATGCCATAAAGTTCCCGAACAAAATTTTACTTCATCTTCATATACAGACTGCTCAGTGGTTGTATGTGATTATTTACACTTCTGCGGGTGGGTTGTGGTAGTGGAATTTGCTAGGCGGCCTAACGGCAGCTTGCTGGAGTTGCGCTAGTAGAGCCTGCGCGAAAGAGCCAGTTATCATTTGCAGAGGCGCCATCCGCCCATGATTCTTAGCCTAAGCCGCTACCTTCGGTATCGAGGGGTTCAATACATTCCGGGGTGTCGTGCTGAGGTCTGTTGACTACTTTTGATACCGGGTAGCGATCCAACGCCTCTGATTCGTAGGGCCGTAGCATAGCCTGAAGCGTTTGGGGTTGGTAATAGCTGGGATCCAGCCAGGCCGCGTAGTCTTCTGGGGACAAAATAACCGGCATTCGGTTGTGAATGGGCTCCATCAGTTCGTTGGGGTCGGTGGTTAGAATGGTGCAGGTCTGCAACTCGCCGCCGCTGACCGGGTCATTCCAGTGCTCCCAAAGCCCGGCGAAGGCAAAGGGCTGGTGATCTTTGAGAAAAATATAGTGAGGCTGCTTGGGTTGGCCATCGCCCTGCCGCTGCCATTCATAAAAGCCATCGGCTAAGATCAAGCAGCGCCGCCGCTTGAACGCCGCTCTAAACGAGGGTTTTTCGGCTACAGTTTCGGCTCGAGCGTTGATCATCCGACTGCCGATCGCCGGATCTTTGGCCCAGCTGGGAATCAGGCCCCACTGCAAGAGGTGAAAATGCGGCTCTAGATGTTCTGCGGTGGCGACCACTGTAGCCACGGGTTGGGTGGGGGC
>PYGV01000186.1 GCA_003022385.1 filamentous cyanobacterium CCP3
CTGTGGTCAACCCCTCCACCCGCGCTCAGCCGCCCCTGGACTTCATTCCCCCCGCGCTAGACCGGCGAGTGTTGGCCCTGGTGCGTCTGGGGCTGCCCTACTGGATGCGCTGGCGCGAGCAGATTCAGCAGGTAGACGTGGTCAATGCCGATGGGCTGGTGCACCTGCTACAGGCCTTCAACGCCAAAGAAACCCGATTTTTGCTGGCCTTCCGCCACCCCAGCCCGCTCGATTCTTATTGTTTGGGCCATTTGCTCTGGTATGCGGTGCCTCGGCGAGCTAAAGAACTTGGGATAGACCTGAAGCGCCCAGTTCACAGCCATTTCATCTACGATCGCGGGATTCCGCTGTGGGCCGGTAGCGGGGTCGGGTGGATCTACAGTCGCCTTGGGGGCACGCCCATTCAGCGGGGCAAGGTCGATCGCCAGGGGCTGAGGTCGGCCCGCAACCTCTTAGCCAATGGCCAATTTCCTCTAGCCGCCGCTCCTGAGGGCGGTAACAACGGGCACACCGAGATTGTCAGCCCCCTGGAACCTGGGGTGGCCCAGATGGGATTTTGGTGTGTGGAAGATATGCACAGCCAGGGCCGGAGCGAACAAGTAGCGATCGCGCCTTTGGGCATTGCCTACCGCTACATCACCCCGCCGTGGAAAGCACTCGATCGCTGGCTCGACCGGCTGGAGCACGAGAACGGGCTGACTACTGCTACCGTCTACACGGCTGGAGATACCAATGACAGCGCTATGGAGCACCGCTACCAGCGGCTCTATAGCCTAGGCGAACACCTGCTGACGCTGGTGGAGGGCTACTACAACCGGGTTTACGGTGCGGCTTTGGGCCAGCCCGACCCCACCCCCGACAAGGGGCCAGCGACCGATGCCTCAGGCGATGCCGAAACAGATCCTCGTTTTAAGTCGGATTCTAAACGCTTCGCGCATCGACTCAAAGCCCTCATGAATGCGGCGCTTCAGGTGGCTGAAACGTACTTTAAGCTTCCCGCCAAGGGCAGCGCCATCGATCGCTGTCGGCGCATTGAGCAGGCCGGGTGGGAGCGCATCTTTCGCCAGGATATTAGAGACGATCGGCCCCTATCGGCGGTGGAGCGGGGCCTGGCCGATCGCGAGGCCGAGGAAGCTAGCTTGCGCATGTGGCACATGCGCCTGGTCGAAAGCTTTGTCGCCGTCACTGGTCAGTACGTCAAGCAGCGCCCCTCCGCCGAGCGCTTTGCCGAAACGGTGATGATCTTGCGCGACACGGTGTGCTTAATTCAGGGCGAAAACCCCTTCCCTCGGCCTCAGCTGGGGCCACAGCGAGCGGTGCTAACGGTGGGAGAACCGATCTCGGTGAGCGATCGCTGGCCAGACTACAAAGCCAACCGTAAGCAGGCCGTCGCCCAGCTCACCGCCGACCTGCAGACAGCGCTAGAAGCCATGATTCCGTCTACTCCGGCAGAATCGGGGTTGCCGCAGACAGATTCGCCAGAATAGCCTCTACCTGATTTTGGTAGTCTGCCTCTGACAGCGCTGGGGTCTGGTCATCAACCTCGACCTCTTGGCCAAGGTCTACCCACGAGCGGCAGCCGCTGTAGCCCTTGTGACGAGGCAGCATCAAAGGATTTTGCCATCGATAGGCCCGTAGCAGCAGGGAGTACAGGGGGCGATCGGGCTGCCAGCCCAGCCGTTCGGCCACAAACTGCTCGTTCCACACCAGGTAGGGCAGCAGCGCGGCCACCTCGGTCTCGGCCTTGAGCAGAAAGGCGTGGGTAATGGTGGCCCAGCCGCCAAAGCGCACCTGGTCTGGCTGACTGGGCTGGTCTGAATTCGCCAAAGACCGAAATTCATCCTTCAGTAGATCGAGCTTTTGGTGCTCCAGGGTAGGCAGTAGCAGCACCTCGCGGGCCGCCAGCGAAAACTGTCCCTTGGCCTCGCGAATGCCGCCTTTGCGCAGCAGCAGAATTGTGTCGCCTTGCAGCAGAGCGGTAACGGCCGCCTGCCATTCTTTTAGAACCCACGACACCATAGCTGATGGTCTCCATTGTTTGGGGATGGGTCTACCTGGCCTACCCGAGGGATTACGCTGCTACAGCTAAATCATCCCAGTGGTTCATTATTAGGGTAGCGCCGGGAACGGGGTGTCGTCCCCAGGGTTCTGATACGGAGACAAACCCTGCGGCCTTTGCCTGCTCGGCTAAAGCAAGGTCGGCCCAGCTGTCGCCAACCACAAGAGTTTTGGATACCTGAACGCCAAGGCGATCGCATAGCTCAAACAGCAGCGTCGGGTCCGGTTTTGGTGGATCCTCTGGCCCCGTTCCTCGCCAATCGTGTACCCAGGGCTTGAGGTCGTAGTGAGCTAAAAATTCCGCTACGTAGGCTGGGCTATCGGATGACAGTACTCCAATCTTTAAAGTCCGACTCAGCCGCTCAAGCATAGCGGCTGTGCCCTCAAAAGGCGGCGTGTAGAGCACTTTGCCGTTGCGGGCGGTGTTCACCGCCGCAAAGCACTCAGCCACCATTGTCGTCATCTTCTCGCGCGGATAACCGGCCTGCACCAAGACCGCGATGGCGCCCTGCCGATTGGCCTCGCGGGTTCCCGCCGCCATCAGCCCATCGGGATCGAGGCCCTGGGGCGTCACCCCAAAGCAGCTCAGCAGGGCCTGAACCATGTCGTCGCCTTCCCCTACCGCTGTTGCACAGGCCTCGGCCCGCGCCAGCGCGGTGCGGTGCAGCAGCGGGTGGGAGTTGGCCAGGGTGCCGTCTTTGTCAAACACGATCGCGTCCACATCCGTAGTCAACCGTTGCCCACACCGTAGCCAAACCACACCTTCATACTCCCAGATTGAAACAGAGGCACGTCATTAAATTCAGGTTGCCATATTTAGGGCTACGAATCTGCTTGGGGCATACAACCGTATGCCCCTACGGTGGAGCTATCTGTAGCTACATTTTTAAAGAACTGGTCTTAAAAATCCGCCGAAAAATTAGGTTTCAAGCTCAGCCACTATCCTAGATAATGGGAAGGTTTTGAAATTTGAAATAGAAGCAGTTCACTATGCGCACCCACTACTGCGGCACCCTGCGGGCCAGCGACATTGGCAGCACCGTTACCCTGTTCGGCTGGGTCGATCGCCGCCGCGACCACGGGGGCGTTATTTTTATTGACCTGCGCGATCGCACGGGCGTTGTCCAGATCGTCAGCGATCCTGAGCGCACCCCGGCATCCTATCCCCAGGCCGAACAGCTGCGCAACGAGTACGTGGTCAAAATTCAGGGCCGGGTCAGCCAGCGCCAGGAAGGCTCGATCAACCCCAAGCTATCCACTGGGGAAATCGAGATCTACGCTGACACCATTGAGTTGCTGAACGCGGTACGCAAGCCCCTACCGTTTCAAGTCTCCACCGCCGATTCTGAATCGGTGCGCGAAGACCTGCGGCTGAAGTATCGCTATCTAGATCTGCGGCGCGATCGCATGGCTCAGAACATGCGCATTCGCCACGAGGTGACCAAAGCCATTCGCCGCTTTCTAGAAGATCAAGAAGGCTTCTACGAAGTCGAAACCCCCATTCTGACTCGCTCGACCCCCGAAGGCGCACGCGACTACCTGGTGCCCTCGCGGGTCAACCCCGGCGAGTTTTACGCCCTGCCTCAGTCGCCCCAGCTCTTTAAGCAATTACTCATGGTCTCGGGGGTCGATCGCTACTACCAGATCGCCCGCTGCTTCCGCGACGAGGATCTGCGGGCCGATCGCCAGCCCGAGTTCACCCAGCTCGACATGGAAATGAGCTTCATGACCCAGGACGAGATTCTGGATCTCAACGAGGCGCTGGTGGCCCACATTTTTAAGGAAGTCAAAGGCGTTGACATTCCTCGCCCCTTCCCCCGGCTTACCTATGCCGAGGCGATGGATCGCTACGGCTGCGACAAGCCCGACACCCGCTACGGCCTGGAGCTGGTGGATGTGTCTGACCTGGTGAAGGACTGCGGCTTTAAGGTGTTTTCGGGGGCGGTAGCCGATGGCGGCATCGTCAAAGTGCTGCCCATCCCCAACGGCAACGACCAGGTATCTAACGTGCGCATTAAGCCGGGCGGCGATGTGTTCAAGATTGCGGCGGAGGCGGGAGCCAAGGGCCTCGCCTACGTGCGGGTGCGGGCCAACGGCGCGGTAGATACCATCGGTGCCATTAAGGACAACCTCGATGCCGACCAAATGGCGGAGCTGCTGCGCCGCACCAACGCCACGGAGGGTACCCTGCTGCTGTTTGGAGCCGGACCAACCCCGATTGTCAATGCCACGCTAGATCGGGTGCGGCAGGCGATCGCCCGCGAGATGGCCCTGATCCCCGAGGGCACCTACAACCTGCTGTGGGTAACCGACTTCCCCATGTTTGAGTGGAACGCCGACGAGCAGCGGCTGGAAGCCCTGCACCACCCCTTCACCGCGCCCAACCCCGACGACATCGACGACCTGAAAACCGCCCGGGCGATCGCCTACGACATCGTGCTCAACGGCTACGAGATCGGCGGCGGCAGCCTGCGCATTTACCAGCCCGAGGTGCAGAGCCAGGTGTTTGAAACCATTGGCCTATCCGAGTCGGAGGCCCGCGATAAGTTTGGCTTTTTGCTCGAAGCCTTTGAGTACGGCACCCCGCCCCACGGCGGCATCGCCTACGGGCTCGACCGGATTGTCATGCTAATGGCGGGCGAGGAGTCGATCCGCGATGCGATCGCCTTTCCCAAAACTCAGCAGGCCCGCTGTCTGCTCACCCAGGCTCCATCAGAGGTCGACGAGGCTCAGCTCAAGGAGTTGTTCATCACCTCCACCTACGAGCCCGAGGAAGAGTAGGTGGGTAGGTGAGTTTGTGAGTAGATGGGTGATTCTTAAGTTGTAGGGCATTGTTGTAACTTGCACTCTCACCGCCGCTAATCTTGCAGCGGTATAAAAACTTGCACCATTAACAGTAATTCGTGGCAACCTATGGGCTTATTAGAGAAAGCTGATTGGGAGACACGTCGAGTTATGTTGCAGCCGCAGGAAAAGGCCTCAAAACAATCACTGCATCCTCTCAGCAAGCCAGGAGGGCGATGGCGCTACGTGCCCTGGCTAACGTTAGGCAGCTTACTGCTGCTTTGCCCGGCTGCTTTTGCCCAGAGCATGAGCACGGCTGACCTTCAAGTTGCCTTAGATACCGTGTGGGTACTGGTCGCCGGGTTTCTGGTGTTCTTTATGAACGCTGGCTTCTGCATGCTCGAAACTGGGTTTTGCCGCAGCAAAAATGCCGTTAACCTGCTGGCCAAAAACCTGATTGTGTTTGGCCTATCGACTCTGGCGTTTTGGGTAATGGGCTTTGGCCTCATGTTTGGCGACGGCAACCCCTTGTTTGGCTTCTCAGGGTTTTTGCTGCAGGGGGCCGACAACAGCCCCGCTACAGGTGATGCCTATCGGGGCACCTTCAACGCTCTCAGCTGGGCCGGAGTGCCCCTAAACGCTAAGTTTTTCTTTCAGCTCGCCTTTGCGGGTACGGCGGCTACTATTGTGTCTGGAGCGGTGGCCGAGCGGATTAAGTTTTTGGCGTTTTTCATGTTTAGCCTGCTGCTGGTGGGTATCTCTTACCCCGTTACCGGCCATTGGGTGTGGGGCGGCGGCATGCTGTCTAACTTGGGTTTCTACGACTTTGCCGGGTCGACGGTCGTGCATTCGGTAGGCGGCTGGGCGGCGCTGATTGGAGCCATCTTGCTGGGGCCGCGACGGGGACGCTTTCAAACTCGACCGGTGGCAATGCCGGGGCACAACCTGAGTATTTCGGCTCTGGGCTGTCTCATTTTGTGGCTGGGCTGGTTTGGCTTTAACCCTGGGTCTACGATGGCCGCCGACCCTTTCGCCATTAGCCACATTGTGGTAACAACCAATATTGCGGCTGCCCTGGGGGGGCTGGCGGCCACCGTTACCTCCTGGATCTATCTCAGCAAGCCCGACCTGTCGATGATTATTAACGGCGTGCTGGCGGGGCTGGTAGCGGTGACCGCATCCTGCGCCTACGTCACTCTGGGCAGCGCGGCGCTGATCGGCCTGGTGGCAGGCATCATTGTGGTATTTTCGGTCACGCTGCTGGATGGGCTCAAAATTGACGATCCGGTGGGAGCCGTCTCGGTGCACCTGGTGTGTGGCGTGTGGGGCACGCTAGCCCTGGGCCTGTTTAGCGTCACCCCCGGCGTTTTCCCTTGGTATGACCAGGCGTCTGGCCCCCTGGCGGGGTTGTTGATGGGGGGCGGTATTCAGCAGGTGCTGGTGCAGCTGTTGGGCATTGTCGTAGTGGGGGCGTTTACGGTGGCCTTTAGTCTGGTGTGCTGGCTGGCGCTGCGGGCCACGGTGGGCATTCGGGTCTCTGAGGCCGAAGAAATTCAGGGCCTTGATCTGGGCGAACACGCCATGGAGGCGTATCCGGAGTTTCAGGTCGGGCCGTAGGAATTTTGGATTGGCGATTTTGGATTGGGATGGGCTGAGAGAATCCAAAAACCAAAATCGCTATACGAAGTGGTACGGAGGGAGCGGTTCGCTGAGCACAAGGTTCCAGTGGGGAGCCTGCGATCGCCACTCTTCTAAGCGCTGCCAAAGCGTCTCATCCCCTCGATCGACCAGGATGTAGACGCGGGCTTCCCCAGCCGGGCTTTCGGCCTCAAGGCAGTCGCTGTAGGCGCTGTAGATGTGGTCGAGCACCTGAGAGAGTTCGGCCTGCTGCTGTGCTTGGCTGGTGGCTTGGTCTTCGAGGCGCTGTTTTTTGGCCAAAAAGTAGTCGCGTCCGGTTAGGCCTGCGGCCACGGGCGGTAGCTCAACTGGCTGGGCCATCAGCTTGAGCTGGTACTCAGCTTTTTGGGCCAGGGCCTCAAGCTTAGCGGCGTAGTCTGCGCCCTGCGTCGCCAGGTGGGCCTTGAGATGGTCGAGGGAGGCAATCTGGGTGCCAAACCGCAGGGGTAGCAATGGTGTGGTTTGAAACAGCTCACAGATAACGCGATCGTGGCTGAGCACGGCATTTAGCAGGCGGGGCTCGTCGGTTTGCAAGGTTTCTAGGTCAACGCCGGTTTCGACTACGGCGGCAACGTCGTCTACGGCAATCAGCTGAGTAGGCTCGGCCAGCCCCAGAGGTAGGGTTAGAGGCTGCTGCGGTCGGGGGCAAATGCTGTAGAGGTAGATGGGCCCTGGAGTCAACTCTGGAGACACAGTATCAAACGCCTTTTGGATGCGCTACGTTCGATCTCACTCTAGGCGATCTGAACTTTACCTCGGGGCGGTACCCCGTAAAAATGCCATAAAACTTACGGCCTTGAAACCGCTACAGCCACCGTGGTGGTGAAGAAAGATTTGTCTGAGCGTCCGCATTGAAGGACGGTACAGATAGACTCCCTATAGAGAGGTTTGGAGGGTAAAACACCAGTCGAGCGTGAGCTGGCCCGGCTGGCAGCCTGCTTCGGCATCGAGCCTGTGCAGGTGAATGGATGTGCCCTGGCGCAGAGCGGCAATAGCTGGGGTATAGGTGCCCAGGTCGCGATCGATCAGGGCGGTTAGCTCGGCTACGGTAAGCGGGTTACGCCAGGGGGCGTCGGCGATGTCTACGGCAGCATCGGCGGGCAGGGCCAGGGGGCTGGTGGGCAGCAGTCGCCCCCGGCTCAGGTCAATAATCCAGCTGCGTTGTGCGGTTGTCAGCTGCATCAGCGGACGCAGATAGAGGTTGCCCTGCTGCCAGCTCAGGCCGGGGGGCAGCACCTGGGTTGAGACTCCGCCCATCAGCTGCATCACACGTTCTGAGCTTTGGGCCAGGTACCAGCGCAGTCGGGGCCACAGGTCGGCTACCAGCAACGGCTCGTGCACAAAGGTGTGCTTAAACAGGCCGTTGACCCCCTGCACCAAGTCGGTAGCGCTGTAGGTAACGAGGTTGCAGAAGACCTCGCGCTGGCGCAGCAGCTCGGAAGTGTCGCTCTCTCCACAGTCACTTATCGCTATCTGGGGGAGGTTTTGGGCGACTATCCGCTGAGCACAGGCATTTAGAAAAGCCTGAATCCAGCTCTCATTGGTAAAGGTCAGCCAGTTGCCCAGCACCCCAGCGGTAGCATCACCGGGGTCTTCGATTAGGGTGCTGGCGAAGTCGTCGAGGGTAAAGCCTGCGTCAGCTCTAGAGGGTTGCTTTTCATCGGGTGGCCGGTAGAGCGCGTTGAGGCTAGTCTCGGAGCTACCTGAGGGACGAAGCGGCGATGGGGCCTCCATTCGAGCCAGGTGGAGATGCAGACTGAGGGTAGCGGGCTGCCAGGTCTGAAAAGGGCGCAGGGCTTCGACAGAGCAGCGATCGCCCAGTAGAGGGCTGAGTTCTGGCTGGGCGTAGCTGAGAATCTGAGCCACCTGCTCCAGCAGGTCTCTACAGCGCCAGGAGCGGTCATCCAGGTCATTCTCCAGCAGGCGCAGGCCAGCCGTCTCGGTCAGGTGAAGGCAGGGGACGGGGTCGGTTTGGGTGACCAGATCGAGGGCGTAGCGGGCGTCTTCAACAGTGAGTATCAGCACGGGCACTAGGCGCACAATGTGCGCTGTCCCTTGTCCATCCGGTTCAAAAACGCTGGCCCGCACCCCTTCGATCAGGCGCATAATCTCGTAGCCACCGCTGGCCAGCATCCACAGCAGGTGGGGCACCAGAACGGTGATAGGAACGATACCGGGCGTCGTCGAAGACGGGGAAGACAACTGAGTTGCCTGTAGGGCGTCCAGCAGTTCCCAGGTCTCTTCGCTGAGGTAAGCGCCGAGGGTTTCTGGCGTTTGAGGCAGATCGGTGGGCCAGCCGCCAGTGGGCGATCGCAGCGCCATGCTCTGCTCTACCAGCTGCTCCAGCGCCGCCGCTACTGCTGGCACTTGCTCTAGATCGGGTCGCCCTAAAACCAGAGGAGCCATACGACAGACGGTATTGCTCAGGGTAGAGGCCGTTGCGCCCGGCAAGGCCGCCGGTTCTGAGGGCAACCAGGGAGTAAGCGATCGCACAGCGGATGAAACCATAGCAGCAGCCCGCGCCGGGGGTGAGGGATCTCCCTAGAGAGTGCCTATTTCTGCGGCAAAATCTACAGACCGTTGCAAATCTATGGGTAGGAACGCCTGCTGTACCCTTACCAGGCCACGTAGGGAAGGTTAGCCGCCGTGGCGCGAATGGCCTCGGCGTTGGCCACCAACTGGCCACAGGCATCCCAGGTGCCAGCCAAGAAGGCCTGACGCACCCCCTCAGGCATAGATACAGCCTCGGTTTCATCGCCAAACCGGACGGTCTGGCTGTCCAGATTGAGGGTTACCGAAAGAGATGGATCGCTCTCCAGAGCAGACTGCACCTGGGCAACAGTTTCAGCGGTCGCCGTCAAACAGGGGATGCCGATCGCGACACAGTTGCCAAAGAAAATTTCGGCAAAGCTTTCGCCCAGCACGGCCTGAATCCCCCAGCGGGCGATCGCCTGGGGGGCGTGCTCGCGCGAGGAGCCGCAGCCAAAGTTGCGGTTCACCACCAAAATCGTCGCGCCCTGGTACTGGGGCTGGTCAAAGGGATGGCTACCCTCCAGGGCGGTGCGATCGTCGGCAAATACCTGCTCACCCAGCCCGTCGAAGGTCACGCACTTGAGAAACCGAGCCGGGATAATGCGATCGGTGTCGATGTCGTTGCCCCGTAGGGAAATGCCGGTTCCCGTGATCTGTTCTATCTGCGTCACTGCGATCGCTCCTTAACCTTGGGCCACTGCCTAAAACCACTGGCTACCCAACCGAGATAGCCGCCTATCAATAGTAGCGTCTGAGCGCACCTACAACATGGCTCTCACTGCCCTACCTATCGGCATTCCGGCTGTTTTAAGGACGGTTGAAACTCCAGCTTTTCCACGGCTGTGAGAGCAGGCATTAACCAAACTATAAACTTTGGTATCATCACTAGCCATGCCTGAATCAGGGGAGTATCTTAATAGATAAGGAAGTGAATCACCTGATACCAAAGATTGATTTCTTCCCTGACAGATCAAATGGTTCAGTCCTGTTAAATAGGAGGTACGTTATCGATTTAACGTCTGAATCTATTTCGTCAAATACCAGCAGCACTTTACTCGGTTGTTGATATTTCCTCTCTGTAACTGATTGAGAGCTCTGTAAGAAATGCCCAGAGACGCTATAAACCCCACGCGATGGTTTCTTTACGACGGCATTTGAACATCTCTATTTCATCGGAACTTTCTTGAGGAAAACTCTCAAGTTAATCAGTCAAAGTGCTGCTGTCTCCGAATCGTTTCCAAAAACATCTTGCCTAGATTATTTCGCCCCTGGCAAGTTGTTGAGTTACAGGCAAAAGGTTACATCCAATCTACGTTTAGAACCCCCTGGCAAACATGTCTGCCAGGGGGTTCCCTTTTAGCTAGATGAAGTTGGCTATGTGGCAAGCATTAGCGTTGTGAATCGCTGCCCTCGGCTGCTAGCCTGCGACGCGATCGCTGATAGGGCCATGAAGCAGCTCTGACAACTCTGGCATCCCCCCGTCGGTATGAGCGATCGGGGCAGGGCTCGCCGCTGATATAGGCTCCTCAATCGGCGCGGGGGCCATCATATCGCTGGGCAAGAAGATACGGGCGCTCACCGCCAGCATCGCCACCGCAAAAATCAGCACAATCAGCAAAGGCGCAATGTAAGACCGGAAAAACGACATAGGGCGATCGCGTGTGAAGGGATGTAACTTATGTTCTCATCTTACAC
>PYGV01000187.1 GCA_003022385.1 filamentous cyanobacterium CCP3
GATTTAGGCAACCCCTCTAGATATGAACTTGTGTGTATCAAGTAGCCTCCCAGGAGGGGATAACCGCTCCAAAATCCTCCTCATCCCCTCATCTCCTCTAGGGCTCCGGATTCTTCACGCTGGCCTCGATTTCATCCAGGGTTTGCAGCACCAGCCGCTTGGCCTGTAGCTCCCAGCCCCACTTCTGCACCTGAAAGGCTACGTAAAAGCCAATCCCTGTTGCGATCAAATCTAGCGGCTGCCGTCCCGAAATACCCAGCAGCAGCCCCAGCCCGCCAATGCCCCAGAAGGGCAGCGCCACCGTCTGGCGGTTTTCTTCCACCAGTTTGGCCAGAAAATTGGTGGGAATGCTTGCCGCCACTTCCTCCCGCACTGCTTTTTGCCGGGGGTAAGGCACCGCAAAGCTAAACTTGCGGCGCAGCTTCTCGATTTTGCGGGCGTCGGTGCTGTACTCGGTCAGCTCGTCTTCGGCCATGCGAATGAGCTGCTCAGCGATGGTCATAGGGTGATTGTCCGAAATGAGATCACGGGGAAACAGTTCCTGACTGATTATCTCACTGTAATGGTCTTCTCCCGCCTAAAGCCCTGCTTTATCGAGCTCTTCCTTGAGGGCACGCAGCGTTTTGTTGCGATCGCGCAATTGCTGAATAAACTGGCTAAAATCTGCCTCCCGCTTAATTTTCTTCGAGAGCCGCTGGATCGCTTTTAGGTGGCGAGCCGCCTGGCGGTAGTTGTCTCGACCGCGCTGAGCAATGGCTGCTTCGACAAGTTCCTGATAGAGGGCAATCGCCTCCTGGGGGCGATCGGTTTCGACCGCCTGCGCCACCCGCTCCTGATGCGCCCATTTGTTAAAGCGCAGCTGTTTCAAATAGTTCAGGGCCAGGTCCCAATCTTGCTCCAGCAGGGCAATGTCGAGCAGCGCGTTAAGGTGATTTTTCTCGTTTAGATCAGTGATAAGCTGCTGACGGAGCATTTTCCACTGCCCTAGCGGCTCAGCCTGCGCCTGCAGCTCCTGGTAACCCCGCAGGCTGAATCGGGCCTTGAGCAACTCAACCTGGGCGGCGACAAACTGCTCAGGTGGACCGTGGGTTTTGTAAAAATTGGTCAGCCATTCTTGATAGCTGTAGTGTTTTTTTTCGTTACACTCCTGCATAAACTCTAGGGCCAGGTCGGTAGCCTGAGCCTGCACAAGAGCATCGGCAAACTGGATTACCAGCCCCGGTAGTTCCTTGAAATGCGATCGCGCGATCGCCAGCGCGTCCTCATAGTTGCCCTGGTTGAGGTGGTAGAAGGCCCGCTGCTGCGGGCTGCCCAGCTCTAGCAGCAGTTCGTCGCTAGAGGTCGTACCGCTGCCCTGTTCGGCCCGGTCAGTCAGCAGCTTGACCAGGGCTTCGCGTCCCCAGCGGCTGAAGGTACGCTGCCCTGTTCTGTCGATGGCCTGGCGCACCTGCTTCTCTACCCAGTCCCAGTCCTCATCGGTGCTGTAGGTGACCAGGGCATCCCAGGCCGGGTAGGCGTAGTCCATACCGCCCAGCTCAATATCTTTGAATACCGCATTTAGACAGGTTTCAATCCAGAGTCGATGGCGTCCCGCATCTAGCTCCTTCGCCTGGCCCAGGCTGTCGCTCAAGCCCTCGGCAATGTCTTGAATGACGCAACCCACCTGGCCGTCGTAGTCGACTTCGAGGACGGTGTAGTTGTAGCAGTCGTTGGCAGTCTCCAGCAAGAGCTGATAGATGTCTCCGGCGTTGACCCAGTCCTGACGTTTAGCAAATTGCTGGCCGTGATCCGCCAGGGCCTCTAGCGCCGCAGCCATGGCTCTCATTTCGCTACCCTGAAACACGCGCTCGACTGAGCGGCGGTACTTGTCTAGGTTGGGCGCTTGGCCAGCGGTGGGGGCCACAGGGGCCTCAACCACATCTAGCAGGTCGGGGTAACGCCGCACCATGTGCTCAATCATACCCAGCAGGTCTTCTCGGCTGCGCTTGGCCAACAGGGTTTTGATTGGCTGAATTGCTCGAATGCGATCGCGATCGTGAACGTACGTCAGCAATAGCGCCACCTGGTGCTTACACAGACCGCCCCAGTCGTAGGGGCAGGTGCAGCTGCTGTCTTCGACCCCCTGAGCATTTAGCGTTACCCGGGGCTGGTAGGTCATTGAGCCTTCGCAGTCGGCCCAGAGCGTAAGGCCCTGGCGCATGGGGTTAAAAATAGCTCCGCTGCGGTAGTAGCGCTGCCCCCGCTCAAAGCTCTGCTCTGTGGCCAGGGCTTTGACCTGCGACTCTTTCAGGGGCGGTGGCGACGTGGCCATGGCACAATTTCCCGATTCAGCGGTACCGTTATCAGTAGTGTAGTGGTTTGCCAATGGCTAAGAAACAGGGCCGAAAACCAGGGCAGTTTGGCTACCTACCACCGCAGCACAAGTTCTTCTTGAACCCTTATCACGACGCGCGGTTTACTCGCTGTCCCAAATGCGATCGACCCACTAAGCTGCGCAAAAAACCGCTGTTGATTTTGTTTAAACCGCCCCAGCCGGTGAGCTTGAATAAAACCTGCCGCTACTGCCCCAACTGCGACTTGCTGATTGCTCATAAAGACGACCTCGACAGACTATTGCAGACGATATGCCTGCAGTACTTCCCTGACCTAGTAGGCAATGACTATCTTGTCGTGGGTACGATGGAGCGCAAGGCTTGGAAAGAAGGTTTGCAGAGTGGTTCTTTAGAAGAACTTCTAAACACGGTGCATGATTTCAAGCAGCACCTGGAGTTTGAGCCGGCTCGCTATATGTGGGTCAAGGATGACTGAGGAATCCTGTTGATACCGAATCCGCGTCACACAATCCCGATGCCAAACAGGGGTCTGCATAGGGGCAAACGGCGTTTGCCTAGCCCAACTGGGGGTTAGCCAAGGCGGATTTAGTATGAGGCCAAGTCTGGAGCTATGGTTGGTCTGACTCGGCGGCTGTTCGCGCCGACAAAGCGCACCCACCTTCAGGAACCAGGTTTCTAACAAAAATTAGTCCGCAACCCACCAAATTGAGCAAAAACCCGGCTTCTCACTGTCCCTGAGTCAACTGTCCTTACCCAGAGCCCCTGGTGCGCCTGCCAACGTCCTCTGCGGCGAACAGGTGATGATCATAATCAACAGCGTCAGAATGTACGGGGCGGCGTTGAACAGGTAGTAGTACGAGTCGATGCCCACCGACTGAAAGGCTGGCCCCAGGGCCTGGGCACCGCCAAACAGCAGCGACGCCCACAGGCACTGCCAGGGTTGCCAGCGGGCAAAGATCACCAGCGCCACCGCCATTAGCCCCTGACCACTGGAGATGCGCTCGGTCCACACGCCGGGGTAAAACAGCGACAGGCTGGCTCCACCAACACCCGCCAAAAAGCTGCCTGCCACAATGCTGGCCATCCGCACCCAAAAGATCGAAATACCCATGGCCAGGGCCGCATCGGGGCTATCGCCCACAGCCCGTACGTAGAGGCCCCAGCGGGTTGACTTAAAGAACCAGCTCATCAGGGGCACGATCGCCACCCCCAGCAAAAACAGCGGGCTAATTTGCAGGGCCGACTGCACGGGGGCCAGGTCGCTCCAGCCGCCGATGGGAATGGTTGGCAGCTGGGGTGCCTGGGGCTGAATAAAGGGCTTACCAAAGAAATTGGCCAGCCCGCCGCCAAAGATAATCATGGCGATACCCACCGCCACATCGTTGACGCGGGGTTGCTGCGACAGCCAGCCGTGAATCGCCCCCAGCACCATGCCTGCCACCCCCGCCGCCAGCACCCCGAGCCAGGGAGCCAGGGTAGGGCCAACGATACCCGAGCTGAGGTAAGAGATGGCGTAGGCGCTCATGGCACCAAACAGCAGGGTACCCTCAAGGCCGAGGTTGATTTTGCCGCTTTTCTCCGTCAGGCACTCCCCCAGGCTGACCAGCAAGAACGGCACGCTGCCCCGCAGGGTACCGGCCAAAATGCCCAGGGGTACGCCCCACCAGCCCAGTGCTTCAGTTGCCATAATCTTTACCTATCTAGTTACCGCAGGGCTAAAGAGCCTATCCCAAAACAGTGATCCCATGCTGGTGGGCAGTGCCCACCCTACGGTCCATCCACCCATCTACCCATCCACCCGCCTACACAGACGCCACCGCACCCTCAGGCTTAGGGGCTTCGCGCTCCTGAAAGAACGCAAAACGACCGTAGAGCGATTCGCTGTAGAGCACGCAGAGAAAGACGATGCCCTGGAAGACGAGCACCGTAGCATCGGGCAAATCGTGCGATCGCTGCAAAATACCCCCCGCCGCCAAAATGCCCCCCAGCAGCACCGACACCAGCACCGTCGCCAGGGGGTTGTGGCGAGCTACAAAGGCCACCAGGATCCCCGCGTAGCCGTAGTTTGACACGATCGACTCGTTGAGCCGCTTCTGCACGGCGGCAACCTCTACCATACCGGCCAGCCCGGCGCAGGAACCCGCCAGAAAGCACACCGCCAGGGTGAGCTTGCCCACCGGCAGCCCGGCGATCCGGGCGGCCCGCACGTTGCCCCCGGCAGTGCGGGCGGCAAAGCCGAAGGTGGTGCGCTGAATCAGAATGTAGGCCAGCACCGAGGCCACCAGGCCGTAGAGCAGCCCCCAGTGAACCCGGGTGGTCGGCAGGGTGCCCAGCCAGGCCGACGCATCGATCTCAAAGCTGGAGGGCTTGCTGACAAAGGCCGGGTCGCGCATGGGGCCCTGCACCAGATGGCTCATCAGCGCGATCGCCACGTAGTTCAGCAGCAGGCTGCTGATGGTTTCGTTAACGCCCCGGTAGTGGCGCAGCGCCCCCGCCGCCATAATCCACAGCCCCCCAGCCACCAGGCTGCCCAGGGCCATGGCCAGCAGCACCAGGCCGCCGGGTACAGCACCCCCCAGGCTGAGGCCGACCAGCACCGCCGCCAGACCGCCCACCACGAGGGCACCCTCGTTGCCGATAATCACCAGCCCTAGACGGGCGGGTAACGCCGTGCAGAGGGCCGTGAGCATCAGCGGTGACGCCCGCAGCAGGGTGTTTTGCCAGGCGCTCCAGCTGCCAAAGGCCGCTCTGTAGATAGAGCCGTACACCGCCAGGGGGTTGGCCCCCGCCAGAGCGCAAAACACCCCAAAGATGACCAGGGCAGCCAGTACGGCACCCAGGGGCAGGGCTATAGACTCCAGCGATCGCCGCCACGTTGTTGTAGACGCCATGGGTTGCCCTAGCTCACCGAACCAATTACGCCTTCGACAAAGTAGTCCATTTTCTCCAGCTCAACGTTGTCGGTTTTCATCGACTTATCAGCCGCGAGAATGTCGTCGCCGGTGTTCGTTTTCAGCGGCCCCTGGTAAATTACCAGCTCTCCAGACTCAATCCCGGCGATGGCGGCATCGCCAGCGGCCTTGGCCTCGTCACTGACCGCCGAACCGTAGGGCGACAGCTTACAGAAGTTATCTGCCAGGCCGCCCCGCAGAATGTGGGGAATATCGCCCGCCATCAGGGTCTTGCCCGCCATGAACTCGTTGCCCAGTTCGGTATAGATGCTCGACCAGTCCCACTCAGCCCCGGTCAGATAGCCCTCAGGGGCCAGGGGGCTTTGATCGGCGTGGTAGCCCGAGGTCATCACTCCGCGCCGCTCGGCGGTCTCCATCACGACCTTCGGGCTGTCAACGTGGCAGGTGATTACCTCAATGCCCTGGTCGGCCATGCTGTTGGTGGCCTCGGCCTCTTTCACGGGCTCCGCCCATTCGCCGGTAAAGATCACCTGGGTCGTGGCCGCCGGGTTCACCGATCGCGCCCCCAGGGTAAAGCTGTTGACGTTGCGCAGCACCTGGGGAATGGGCTTAGCCGCCACAAACCCCAGCTTGCCCGCCGGGCTCATGTGGGCGGCCACGACCCCGGCCACGTACTGGGCTTCGTCGATGTAGCCGAAGTAGCTGCCCACGTTTTTGGGGTGCACGCCCTCCTGGTAGAGTCCGCCAGCGTGGAAAAACTGCACATCGGGAAACTCTTCGGCCAGGGCCAGAATATGGGGGTCAAAGTAGCCAAAGGAGGTGGGGAAGATCACCTTGGCCCCGTCAATTTCGATCATGCTGCGCATGGTCTCGGCCACGGCGGTGGTTTCGGGCACGCTGGCCTCCTCCACCAGGCGAATACCGGGCACGTTGGCTGCCATGGCGGCAGCACCCTCCGCGTGGGCCTGGTTGTAGCCAAAGTCATCCTTCGGGCCGACGTAGATAAAGCCTACGACCAGTTCTTCTGCGGTCGACCCATCGGCGGTCGTGCCGCCTGTGCCAGGCGACTGGGCACAGCCGGTGCCAAATTTAGCGGTGAGCCCAAAGGCGGAAGTAGCCAGCAGCCCCCGCATGACCTGCCGTCGCGATAGGCGAAAAGAACGGTTGCGATCGCTCATTGTGAAACTCTCTTAATTCTCTTGAATACAGTGACAGAACAGCGTCCAAACGGCAGCCTGGAACCAAATCAGCGGGTCTTCAATTGGCTCATTGTGCTCAAGGCTGTCCCTGCTGTTTAGGTTACTCTCTAAGGATTGGTAAAAGGCCCTGAAGTAGTTGTATCAGAAACAACCGTCTGGTGTGTTCTGCGCCACTATCTATGGATAGATATTTTCTAAAGCAAGGCCCCAGAGTGTAGTCGCTCTGGGGCCGTAACTTGGTTAATTAAACCATTACCGGGTTAAGGAGCAATGGCTGATACCAGATCCTGCTTGGCTACCCCCGATACCCCTGGGCGCACAGCAGTGCGCCCCCACAGGTTGGCCTTTTGGGAATCAGGGGTATGGAATTCGGATGCGGTATGAGCCCTAAATGTGCTGCTCCAGCAGTTCGGCGATCGCCCGGTGTTCGACCGGGGGCACCAGCGGAAACTCCTGGCGCGTGTCGGTGATCAGCCAGTCGAGGGCGGCGGCTTTCATATCGATCGAGGCTCCAGTTTTGTCGACGCAGTAGCGGCCAAACACCAGCTTGTCGACCAGGCGCACCCCAGGGCCAATCCGCGAATACTCAAAAATCACGCTCTTGTCGACGATCGCACCGCTGCAAATGGCGCAGTTGTTGCCGATGGCGCTGGGGCCAACAATGGTCGCCCCGTCTTCGATGTGGGTCATGCCGCCGATGTAGACCGGGCCTTCGATATTGACCTTGTCCCAGTTGGCTTTGACGTTGAGCCCTACGTAAACGCCGGGGCGAATCTCTTCGCCGGGGATGTCAACCAGGTTGACCACGCCGGTAAGCACGTCCTGAATGGCGCGCCAGTAGTCGGGCACCTTGCCGATATCGACCCACTCAAACTCCATTGGAATGCCGTAGAAGGGGGCATTGGTGGCGACCAGCTTGGGCAGCAGGTCGCCACCAATGTCAAAGGACACTCCCGAAGGGATGTAGTTAAACACCTCCGGCTCAAAGATGTAGATGCCGGTGTTGATCTCGGTGCTGAGCGCCTCTTCCACCGCCGGTTTTTCCTGGAACGATTTCACCCGCCCTTCGCTGTCGGTGACCACTACCCCGTAGCTGGGCACCTGCTTGAGGGGCACGGTTTTGGTGATGATGGTTGCGATCGAGCCTTTTTCGCGGTGGCGGCGCACGGCCTCGGTGAGGTCGAGGTCGATCAGCGCATCGCCGCAGAGCACCACAAAGGTGTCGTCAAAGAAGGGCGAAAAGTCCTGGATTTTGCGCATGCCCCCGGCGGAGCCGATGGCGTCGCCCACCAGTTCGCCATTTTCTTCAATGCGGCCCTCAAAGGAGTAGGCCAGCTCGACTCCAAAGCGCTGCCCGTCGCGAAAGTAGCCCTCAATTTCGTTGGCCAGGTGGCTCACATTCACCATGATCTGATCGAAGCCGTGCTGGCGCAGCAGTTCGAGCAAAAACTCCATCACCGGCTTCTGCATGATCGGAATCATGGGTTTGGGAATGGTGTAGGTGATGGGCCGAACGCGGGTGCCTTTGCCGGCAGCCAAGATCATGGCTTTCATACAAATAGAATCCTTAATATGTATTGGGGTATAGATCTGCTGCGGAGCAGGTTTTGGGGCTGGGGAGCGATCGCCCGATCTCGATAAGGGCCAGAACAGAAAGGGCCAGAACAGAAAGGGCCAGAACAGAGCCAGATCGCGCCATGCTCTCCTGGGCTGGTTTGTGGCCAGCGCACTCGGCCATGCTAACAGCGCCCCCAGTCAGGGCATTGCTCAGCCGACTGGCCTTCAAGGAGTTCTTACACTTTCTTTAAAATAGCCCTCCTAACGCTGAAACGGTAGCGTCGCTGGGAACTCCCAGAGCGCATACTATCTAGTCTGGCCTAGTCTGGCAGAATAAAGGCCGGTAGTTCGGCGTCTTCAGCTGTTAGAGGGGCGCGGTTGAGGTTTCTGACCCGTAAATCGGCGTAGAAGGCGTCCTGGTTCAGCTCTACCTTCGACTGAGCCGAGAGAAACAGCAGCCCCCAAAACACCCCGACCTTCTCGTGCACCTCAGCGGCGTGGGGGCTGTCAAAGTCGTGGGCGTCTTCGAGGTCGGCGGGCTTGAAGTGGGGCCACTGCTGTAGCAAAAGCTCAAAGTCGATCCACAGCAGGTCTTCGCCAAACTCGTCCCAGTACTGGTCGAGAAAGGCTTCAAGAGCGGCGGCAATTTCGGAGAGGTTTTCCTGGTGGGCCAGCTGGGCGATCGCGCGCACGGCCTGGCGCTGGGGCTGGGGCCTGGCCCGCCTAGCCCGCAGGCGAGGGGTGTGGTCGGCCATCACCGTGGCCATGGTTTCGAGCTGCTGAATTAGCTCTTGTAGGGTGACCTGTCGGCGCTGGGGGGTGGGCGCGACGGCCCGACGGTGCAGGTGCCGCTCCAGGTTGCGGGGCAGCGGCACTAGCTCAGCGATCTCCTCTTCCCACACCTCCTCGGGGTTGGCTTCGGCCTCGGCCTCGGCTTCGGCCCGCACCATGGTGTCGGCCTTGAGCAGCACCAGCATGGAGGCGTAGAGAAACCCCTGGCCCGACTCGGAGAGGTTGGCCTCGTAGGGGGTGCGGCCCTGGCTGGCCAGGGTTTCGGCCTGGGCCTTGAGCAGCGACAAAAAGCGATCGATGACGTCGATCACCTTGACATCCCACGGGTCGATTTCGCCCTGGTCAGCCAGGTCGATGAGAAACGCGATCGCGGTTTGAGCCAGGGATGACGACATAAATGGTCAAGGGGCAGAGTCGCTGCCGAACCACAAAGATTTTTGGGAAAAACCGAGTTGAGTAACCTGTCGATGAGCGTTGAAAATTCCAGCCGAGGTTAAAGTCCTAAGTTGTTTAAAGCCTGCATAGCCGCATTGATAAACCGTTGTCCCCAAACCGCCGACAGTACCCCAAATACCAAAGCTAGACCGGTTACAGTGCCCACCTGCGACCAGCTCCAGTCTACGGGTACCCCATAGGACATTAAGATGATGCTCAAAAACGTAGTGATCGCAGCACCGCCCACAAATCGCTGAATTACCCCAGTGCCTGAAGGTTGATTGGCCTCGATAGAATTGTCGGGATGGTTAGACGTATCGTTAGAAGCCATACAGGTTCCCTCAAGCTGGCTGGTATATACCACTTCACTCTGGAGAAAACGGTCGGCACAACAAACTCAAAGGCCAACCAAAACTCAGTGCTGGCCCCTATCTTAACGAACTATTACCAAAGGATCCTATCAACCGACAGCAGCCCTACTGGGCAAACGCTTCCTCGCTATCGCTTTCCTCGACTTTGGCGGCGGGCAGCAGCAGGCTCTGCTCTTCGAGCTTGACCTGGTAGCGCTGCACGTCTTGCTCTAGCTCCTGAATGCGAATTTCGCGCTGCTGCACCTGCTTGCCAAAGGACATGTAGCCCTGCACCTGGGCCCAGACGCTAAACACCCAGGCAAACACCGCTCCAATCCCCATCGCCATAATCAGCTCAACGCACAGCGGCGCTTCAATATCCATGCCGGGGGCGAGGTGAATAATGACGGGCTCAGTGTTTTCAATGCCGAATAGCACCAGGGCTAGGGCAATTACAAAAATAACGACGAAATTTATCTGCCGCATGGCTCTGGCCTCACAACGCTTGGTCTAAATCGCTAGGTTAATCCTAAGTCCAGCCCAGAACCTATGGTTTCCCACAAATCGGAGTCAGTTCGGAGTCAGTGCAGCTCCACAGCTGGACTTAGATAACGTTATTTAACCAGGCCAACTTTAACTTTGGCCAAAGGTTTTTGCGGGTTTAAACACTCGGTAGCGCAGACCGTAGCCGCCCAGGACCAGCGCGACGATGCCCAGCGTGCCGAGGGCAATGGCGTTGGGCAGCCAAAACACGGCATCGATGCGGGTTGTTTGGCCGGGTTGAAGCTGCCAGACGGCCCCAGTTGCATCCTGGCTCAGGGGTGGGGTGGCGGTAGGGGCCAGCTGGGTCAGCCCCCAGGGCACCTGCAGGCGAAAGCGCAGATCGGCCCAGGCGGGAGTAGCCGCATCCTCTTCATTGGCAGGTAGATCGCTCAGATCGAGAGCGTAGGTGAGGTGGGTGCGACTGACGAAAACCCAGTTAGTTTGCTCTAGGCCCAGCTCAAAGGGCACTGGCCCCCAGCCGGGCAGCTGTAGATAGGTGGGGCTGGGTTCCTCGCCATTGAACGCCTCGGCTGGGCTAGGGTTGGCCGCTAACTCTAGGGCCAGCTCTGGGCTAGAAAACAGCTGCTGAAAGCGATCGCCCAAATCGCTGGCGGGGCCAAAGG
>PYGV01000513.1 GCA_003022385.1 filamentous cyanobacterium CCP3
ATCCAAGCGCCGTCGACAGGCCTAGGCCGGTGTGCCCCTGCTGGGCGCGGGTGGTGAAGAACGGTTCACAGCTGCGATCGCACACCTCCGGCGTCATGCCCGTACCCGTGTCGCTCACCGTGACCTTGACGTAGGCTCCAGTCGGTCGGTGGGGATAGTCGGCAGACCCACGCCACCAGCAATTTTGAGCACCGACATGCAGTCGCCCGCCTTCGGGCATGGCTTCGCAGGCATTCAGGCAGAGATTCCAAAATACCTGGTGCAACTGGGTGGCATCGCCCTGCACCGGCCACAAATAGGGCTGCCTCAGCTGAGACGTAATCCGCAGGAAAGTAGGTTGCGATTCTTGCAGGGTCTGCACCAGTTCACCCAGCAGATAGGCCAATTGCAGTTGGCCTATCTGCCCCGCTGCTTCTTGGGTAAAGGCCAGCACTTGATCCACCAAACTGACTCCCCGGTGGGCACTTAGGGTAATACGGTTGAGCCACTGCTGCCGTTGCTTAAAACTTAAGGTAGGCTGCTTCAGCATTTCTGCGGCCAGGATAATCGGAACTAACACGTTGCTTAAATCCTGGGCTATCCCACTCGCCAGGGTGCCAATGCTTTCCATGCGGCGATCGTGAAACTGCTGGGCCTGCCGCTGCAAACGGTTCTCAAGTTTTTGATGAACCGCCAGTTCAGCCAGCACCTGCTGATGGCGTTCTGATTGTTCAATGGCCATACCAACGTGAATTGCCAACTGCTGCATCACCCGCACTTCGTCGACCTGCCAGGGCCGAGGGGCGGTACAGTGTTGGGCCACGAGCAACCCCCACAGTTGACGATTGACCTGCAGGGGCACCACCAGGTTGGCTCGCACCCCCAGCGTCTCTAGCAGTTCAATATGGCAGGGGGTCAACCCCGCCTCGTAGATATCACCTACGGCTTGAACCCGGCCCTGGCTGTAGGCACTGACCCATTTTTCAGCAAAGCACTCGTCATAGAGCCGTCGCCCCTGCAGAGATAGACAGTCGGGATGACAGTCTTCGACAACAACAACACCGCCCCAGTCCGCTTGAAACTCAAATAAAAACACCCGTTCTAGCTGCAACAGCTGGCGCACTTCGGCGACGGTCGTCTGTAGCACCACGTCGAGATCCAGGGATTGTCGGATACGCTGTACCGCACTGAACACCCAATCGATGGTTTGACCAGCGACGGCTGTAGATGGCCACTCCCTAGCAGAACGATGCTGACCAGGAGTCGATTCAAGCCTAGTCGTGAGGGAATCCGCTCCTGCTTGAGAGCGAATCGTGGCGATGTCGGTTACCTTCTCCATTCATACATACTCCCTAACGAGGGACAAACACTTTCAAGACCGGAGATTAATATCTAGCCTAAGGACTTTTACCAGGCTTTGGCCTCAGGGAATTGCTGATGTCTGGGCACTATTTACCTGAAAATAGCCAACCTTACTCAAAAGGTTGAATCGTGCTCAAAGTCTAGACAGGTTTCGCCCTGCCAGACTCGACCACTCTGTTCGCAGCTAGCCTGATCGGCCTTAAAGGGAACTGCGGCTGGAGCCACCTGCGGCTTTAAACCGGTACCCAGGTTAAGGTGGCTGAGGTACACCAGGGCTAGCAGCGCCAAAATGCTGACCACCGTAGTGCCCACCATAACCAGCAGGTTAAGCGGTGTCCATAGGGCTTGTTCTGCCGCCTCTACCCGACGTCGTGCGATAGAACGGGTTTCTTTGCCAGCTAACACCACCAGGTAAATTCGCGCTCCACCCGTCGGGATGGATAGTCGAATGTTGACGGGATGACGACGGGGCGTCAGGGCTGCTTGCAGGGCCTGGTACTGGGCTGGGCTAAAGGTGACGGCTATATCGGGTGGCATGCGCATCAGTACCTGTTCAACCACGTCAGGTTTGGAATGGTAAATTTTCATAGCAGCCTGTGAACAGTCATAACGATATTGCACGCCATACATCCCTCAACCCGCCCGCCCGCCAGGGGCAGTAAAACGGAGCGGTGGTCAGGGAAGATTGGGGCACCAGGGCTACGGCTACAGCCGACTTAGCTG
>PYGV01000188.1 GCA_003022385.1 filamentous cyanobacterium CCP3
GGTTGGATGCGATCGGGCTGTATCCGGCGAGTGGTCGAAGAGAGCAGAAGCCATCCAGTCAGGCTCGCCCCCTAATTCGGTCTCAGCCTGCTCAATCGGGAGTCTTGCGGCTGGAGGAGCTGGCCGCAGCAAAGGCTCAGGCGGTGCTGCATGGGGATAGTCCGTTGGAATCGCGATCGCACTCGCTGACCTATGCCCTGCGTGAGTTCTACGGGTGGGAGAACTGGGCAGCCCAGAACCAGGTACCGCTGAGCGGTGACGCTGAGGAGTTGGCGCGAGCGGCGGGGGCCGCTTTGGGGATTGACGCTGAGCGGGTGGAGCGAATTATGGAGAGCATTGTGGATCCAACCAGTTGCACCCCAGCGGCGGTTTTTGTCGGGGGCGAAACCAGTGCTTGGCAGCGCGTGTGGAAGCTAGACCGGCAGGTTTATGAAAAACTGTGTCCTGGCGGTATCAGCGAGGCTATCCAGGCTACTGCCAGGGAGAACCATCACGTTCTGAAAGGGGGTAGTCCTCAAAAGAGGCAAAACGCAGTCATCAAGGCTTCAGTAGCCCATCAGCCTTCAATCTCAGCGGTTCAGATCCAAACGTTTGTGCGCCAGGCTCGAGAAATTCTGGCTCATACCCAGCAGCCGGGACGAGGGGAAATTACTGGTGAAGGCTCAGAGGTAGGATCCAGGCTTTCGATGCAGGGGCGAATCTATCGAATAAGCGCGGAGGATCAACAGCTAACCGTACAGGCTCGTGAACGGGGCACTATTTTGGAGATCCAAGGGGATACTGTCATCTCGGAATGCTTAACTGGAGCTGATCTAAGTCGATTCCAAGCTGAAGTATTGCGGATCCGACAACAGGTCAGTGAAGAAACTTTAAGACTTGTTCACCCACGTAGCCAGCTATTTGAGAGATAGTTCTGTATTTTTTTGATGGGGGTTTAAACCCGATTTAGATAGTTGGCTAGCCAATAAGCATAGGATTCAGGGGGAGTTGTTTGCCCATACGCTCAATATTCAGCACTTGTGCCACTCAGTTAGGTATGCCCTCAGAACAAATTGCACCAGACATCCTTGATCGCATCCTGTCTTTTCAGGTGTTAGTGGCCTGGGCGGGGGAGGGATTGAGTGATCCCCCGCGCCTGGGTTGGTGGCGTACCGATATGGTTGACAAAGGCGGTGGTGGCTATTTGCTGGAGGAGTTGATGCCTAGGACACATCAATGGGCTTCTTTAGAAGCGGCATGGCAGGCAGCTATACAAGCTGATAGCCAGAAACGGCTAGACATGGCAAAGCCTGATGCAGTCAGGACGCTCTTCTTTTGGGGCTTTGGCATTGACGAGCAGATTGCCGATCGCCTGCGCGAACATAAACAGAACCAGGCGCGTCCGGATCAGGTGCTGCCGCTGCCGATAGGTATAGAGGGAGCGTTTACCCCAGCAGAGTTTGAGAACGCTGTGCGGCTCGACCCGATGCCTCAGTACAAGGTGGTGCCCAGCGGTAGACAGCTCACGGAACCGCTGCTGGGGGGGCATGATGGATGTGCGGCGAAGTTGACGGCAGCCTTACTGCCGCTGACCGACAATTACTCCATGCCTTTTTATCCTCTGGAGGGGTAATGGTTCGGCGTGCTAGCCAAGACAACCTTGATGTTTTGTCCTACGGAGCCGAGGTGACGATCGCCCACACTCGGCTGCTGAGGGTCTCGCTGGCCCTGGAGGAGAGCCGGGCCTACTGGGAGCATCGTCAGTTGACTATCCCTAAAGCAAATTTGGTGACGCTGGCCTTCGAGGAGCGCTGGTTTGGCAACAAAAGTATGGAGCGGGTGCGGCGCTTGCTATCGGAGTTTGAACATCGCTACGACAGCTACCCTGCTACCCTCGCTGTTTTGACCCAGTGGCAGCCAGCGGCTTTGGTCACTCGGCAAAACCTGTGCCACTGGCATCTGCAATTGGTTGATCCCACCTATCGGCGGTTTACGGGAGACTTTTTGGAGCGCCGCCGTCAGCAGCCCAACGCCACGGTCGATCGCGATGGGGTGATGCGCTGGGTGGTGGCCACCATTGGCCAAAGCTGGGCGACGGCGACAGCGCAGCGGATGGCCACAGGGCTGATGACGGCAGCCGCAGCAGCGGGGTTGTGTGCGGGTGGAGTGGGCAGCAGAGCCTTGAACTACCCTCAAATTTCTGACGAGGCGCTGACCTACTGGCTCTATTTTTTGCGTCATCTGGACTTTGAGGGCACCCTTATAGAGAACCCCTATCTGGCATCGGTCGGTTTATCTGAGGGGTTTTTAGAACAGCGGCTGCGGAAGCTCTCGGATATTTCGTTTAACCGGATGGCAGAATTGCACGATTTCGGCTGGGCCTATCCCGATGTGAAGACCTGGGCCCTAGCCCGGCTAGGGAAAGCCCAGGAAGGTGAAGCATGACCACCGCGCTGATTACCAGCGTGCATGAGGCGGTGAACGCCCTGCGCCAAGACCTGCTGGATGAAGATGGCCCTCGCATCAGCACCATGCGAAATTACCGCTTCGCCATCCTGGTCTATGACCCGAAGCAGGAGTTTACTCTACGGCAGCAGGTCCAGTCGCTCACCCACGATTTGCAAGCGCGGGCCTGGAATGTGGGGCATATTTACCTGAACCAGCTGCTGCTGAAACGGCTGAAGCAGGAGGAAGACCGAGTGATTGAGAGCATTACCCAGCGAGAACACAGCCTATACCGCCGCAATCCAGACCGGGCGCTGAACCATCTCAAAGAAAAAATTTCGCCCTATGTGGAGGGGCCGGAGGGCATTGCCAAAGACATCATTGCCGAAATTGATCAGTTTGTAGAAAGCCACCCAGTTGAGGCCGATCGCACGGTAATTTTTCTGCGCCGGGCCGGGGCGCTCTACCCATTCCTGCGGTCATCAGCCTTGCTGAAGCATCTCGATGGCAAGACCCGCAACTTGCCTGTAGTGCTGCTTTACCCCGGTGAGCGCAAGGATACCCAGTCGCTGTCGTTTATGGGCGAACTGCCCGGCGATCGCGACTACCGACCCAGGATTTATGGATGAACTAGGATTTGCCATGCTGGTTAAAGATGTATTCGCTGCCGATATCACCCGCAATATTGCCCCGGTGGTGTATTTCCACGAGCAATCGCCGGAAAAGCTGCACGAAGAGGTATCGGAGTACATCATTACTGGGGGTTATCCCGAGAGTGACCCTCGTTACCAGCGGGTCAAAAGCGGCATCCACGAACAGTTCGTCAAGCTGCTGAGCGGCATCAGTGCTGAGTTGGCCAAGCCCGGCGGGCCAGAGCTGCCCGCCTCGTGGATCTCTGGCTTTTATGGGTCGGGTAAGTCGAGTTTTGCCAAGCTGTTGGGGTTGGCCCTGGACGGGGTAAATTTGCCCGATGGGCGATCGCTGGCAGCGGTGCTGCTATCCCGCAACGACTCGCCCAAGGCGGCTGAGTTTAACGCCGCCTGGGAATCGGTGAGAGGCCGGGTCGATCCCCTGGCGGTGGTGTTCGATATTGGGGCGGTGGCCCGCGATGACGAGCACATCCACGCGGCGGTGCGGCGGGAAGTGCAGAGACGGTTAGCGTATTGCACCGTCAGCCATTACGTGGCGGACTTTGAGCTGCGGCTGGAGCTTGATGGTGAATGGGATGAGTTTTTGAGCTTAGCCCAGATGACTTTGGGTAAGCCCTGGAATGAGGCCAAGCAAGACCAACTGGCGGAGGAAGAATTTTCGGCGGTGATGCACGCCATGAAGCCGACCCTCTACCCCGATCCGATGATGTGGATCGACAGTCGGGCGGGCACAGAAACGGGCATTGGCAGCTCTGTGGCGGAGACCACCCAGGCGATCGCCGATATGCTGCGCCTGCGAGCCCCCGGTAAAACGCTCTTTATCGTGGTGGATGAGGTCAGTCAGTACATCTTCCAAAACAACAACCGCATGCTGAAGCTTCAGTCCTTTGTCTCCTCCCTGGGGCAAAAGCTGAAGGGGCAGGTGTGGCTACTGGCCACGGGGCAGCAAACCCTGGAAGACAGTGACGACGAGAGCAACATCGGCAAGCTCAAGGACCGCTTTCCGCCCCGGCTGCGAGTGCATTTGGCTCCCACCAATATTCGTGATGTGGTGCACAAGCGGCTGTTGAAGAAGGCCCCCACCCGCGAGGGGGACCTACGCGCCCTGTACCAGCAGTACCGCAGCGACCTCAAACTCTATGGCTACAACTGTCAGACCATTACCGAAGAAGACTTTGTCGAGGTCTACCCGATGCTGCCGGGGTATGTGGATCTGCTCATGCAGATCACGACCAACCTGCGGACCCGGTCAGTGCGGGCGAAGGGGGATGACTATGCCATTCGCGGCCTGTTGCAGCTACTGGGAGAGCTGTTTCGGGAGCTGAAGCTGGGGGATAAGCCTCTGGGTGCCCTGGTGACCCTGGAGGATATCTATGAGGTGCAGGCGTCGGCCCTAGACCCCGATGTGCAAAATACTCTGGCCCGCATTTTTAGCCATGAGGCGATCGCCCAAGATCCTTTAGCCCTGCGTGTGGCCAAGGCCGTAGCCCTGCTAGAGCTGATTCAAGAACAGGAGCCGACCACGGCGGAACTGGTGAGCCAGTGTCTCTACAACCGGCTGGGGCTGGGCAACCAGACCGCAGCGGTGACCCAGGCGCTCGAAACGCTGCGATCGCAGGGGCTACTCTCCTATTCTGAAAAAACTGGCTACAAAATCCAAAGCTCCGCCGGGCAGGAGTGGACCAGGGAGCGCGACAGCTACACCGTCCCGGCAGACACCATCAGCGAGATGGTGGCAGACAAGCTGAAAGATTTGCTAGGCAGCGTGGATCGCCCTCGCTACAAGGGCAACACCTTTCGCTGGGCGGCTTACTACAGCGATGGACGGCATCAAACTGATGAGCGGCTCCAGGTGCCGACCGACCTGGCCGTGGTGACGGTGGACTTTCGCTATCTGACCAACAAAACAGACCGCGACCCCAGCCGCTGGGTACAGGAGAGCAGCCGCGAGGGCCTGCGGCACCGTCTAGCCTGGGTGGTGGGTTCCCTGGGTGATCTAGACAGCAAGGTACGAGAACTGGGGCGATCGCGCAAAATGGTCGAGCGCTACGGGTCGCGGGTCTCTTCTCTGACACGGGAAAAGCAGCGGCAGCTGTTTGATGAACAGGGCCGCCTGGATGATCTGGAGAGCCAGGTCAAAGATGCCGTAGCCCGAGCCTTTATAGAAGGAGAGCTTTATTTCCAGGGGCGACGCATTGATAAAGCTGCCCACGGCAGCGGCTTTACCTCCCTGCTGCAAAGCGTGGGCGAGAGCATCATGGCCGAGCTGTACAGCCGCTATGTGGATATTCCAGTGACGCCGGGGGAGTTAAACCAGCTGCTGGAGCCGAATCTCTCTGGCCCCTCCCACAAATTTATGCAAGATGGGCTGGGTATTTTGGACTTAGATGGTCGTAAGTACATCCCCAGCTGCAATGGTGAGGTACCCACCCGCATTGCGGCCTACATTCAAGAACGCAACGGGGCGGCGGGAAATGTGCTGTTGAGCGACTTTGGTGGCCCACCCCACGGCTACGCCCCCGACATGATCAAAGCCTGTTTGGTGGGGCTACTGCGGGCCGAACGCATTCGCATTCGCCCGGAGCAGGGGCCAGAGATTACCTCCGTGCGCGACCCCGGAGCACGGGACATGTTCACCAAAGACCGCGACCTGAAGCGGGCGGAGATTTTGCCCCCTGGTGACGGCGGCCTTACCCCCCGTGACCGAGTTAGCATTTGCCAATTTTTTGACCAGCGGCTCCAGGTCAAGCTGGATCGCGAGAGTGATGCGATCGCCGATGCGGTGTTTCAGCAGTTCCCCGGCCTGGTGACGCGCTTGCAAGATTTAGAGCGCCGCTACAACCGGCTGCCCAACCGCCCAGACTTGCCCGATGTACTGGTCAACCTGCGGCGGGCGCTGGAAAAATGTACGCGATCGCGCCAGGTGCAGGATACAGTGCTGGCGGTGTTCAAGGCCCTGGACCCGCTGCGGGAGGGTATTGAGATGCTCGGCATTATGGAGTCTGAGCTGAGTGACGGGGCGGTGACGGCGGTGACGCGGGCCT
Organism: filamentous cyanobacterium CCP3; assembly: GCA_003022385.1. Taxonomy (GTDB): domain Bacteria; phylum Cyanobacteriota; class Cyanobacteriia; order Phormidesmidales; family Phormidesmidaceae; genus Nodosilinea. The sequence goes on from PYGV01000188.1 coordinate 6,119, forward strand.
TGGGGGTGCAGAGCAACCAGGTGGCCCAGCTAGAGCAGGTGGGTGAAACGGCGGAGGTGCAGACGGCAATCACCGCTCTGGCAGAGCAACTGGCGCTTGATCGCCCCTGGAGGGAGATTGGGGAGCTGGAGCCCAGTTTGAAGGTGATCGAAGACCATTACCGGGCACTGAGAACCCTGTACCTGGATCGCCAGGAGAAAAAGGCCGAGACGATTCGGCAGCAGTTGCGGCAGCGGCAGGGCTTTAGCCAGCTCACCGAACAGCAGGAGGAGCGGGTACTGCGGCCTGTGCGGGAGGCGATTTATGCCACTTCCCCAGAGGCGCTGTTTCCGACGTTGCTGGAGCTGAAAGATTCGGCGGTGCTGAAGATCAGCCGGGCGGCTGAGGAGGCGAACACTTACCTGGACGATATGTTGTCGAGCTTGACTGAGGAAGAGGTGATACCGCTGATGCTTAATTTAAGTGGGCGGGAGGTGAGTTCGCCGGAGGATGTGGAGCGATTGGTGGATGAGTTGAAGCAGCGGATGTTGGATCAGCTGAAGGATAAGCCAAATGTGCGGATTCGTTTGATTTAGTAGGAAGCGAGGTTGATAGCAGAATTACTCCAGAAGACCTCACTTAATTTTCAATTGCTCCCAAAGTTTTCAAAATGGACTTCTGCGATTCGCTCAAGCCAACTACCCCTTTAATATTCATTTCTTCGTAAGGGATTCCGACTGGAATACTAATCTGTTTATTATTCCGAAAATCCCAAAAAACAATAAGCCCATTTGATCCGCCACAGACTAATGTATTCCCATCAACCGAAAAGTTGGCGGTGCTTAATCGGCAGTCTTTATTAGGATAATCTTCTAGTTTATTAATTGGCTCACCTGTTTCAACGTCCCAAATAATAACTACTTGATCACTAACACTTGCTATTTTTTTGCCATCCGGACTAAAAGTGACAGCATTGATCCACAGCTTATGTCCAGATAGAGTTCTAAGTTCATTGGACTCTAAGTCCCAGAGTCTAACTTCTGCATCAGCACCTCCAAACGCCAAAATATATTCTTCAATAGGGCTGAAGGCGACAACGTGAACTTCCTCCTCATTAACGCTGTAGGTGCGAAAATGTTCTTTTCTCTCTAGGTCCCAAATTATTACACTAGCATCATCACTAGCGCTAGCCAAGAATTTTCCGGTATTATTAAATGACACAGAGTAAACTCGCTTTTTATGTCCAGAAGCTTGTTGTTCTTCTTCGAAAGTATGGATACAATCCCCAGTAGAAACACTCCATAGTTTTACCGTTTTATCGGCACTCCCACTTGCCAAAAAATTACCATCATGGCTAAATGCAACTGACAATACCCAGCTAGAGTGACCTATTAAATTGCGGCTTTCAGATGTAAGACTATTCCATATTTTTACTGTAAAATCATAACTAGCACTCGCAAAGGTATTCTCATTTTTTGGATTGCAAGCTATACAAAAAACATTTCCTTGATGACCAGCTAAAGTGTTTAAAAGTTTATGGGTTTTAGCATCCCATAGTCTAACCATATAATCACTGTAGCCACTAACCAAGATAGAACCGGTACTGTTTAAGGCTAAACTGTGAACCCACATACTATAACCTTTCAAAGAGTCTATAGCATATGGCTTTATTTGACGAATTTTACTTGATTCCCATATGTAAACCGCCTGATCTTCGCAGCCACAGAACAATTTATTTCCATCTGGGCTAAATGTAATTGAATGAATCCAACTTGTTGGCTCATTTAGTACATAAATGGGTTGAAAATCCTCTTGCAAAACTTTTTCAGTATTCCATATTTTAATAGTGGAATCATGGGAAGCACTAGCTATAATCCCTTTTTCAATTGGATGAAACGATATCGATGAGATATCATCATCGTGTCCCTTCCAGCTCTGGAGAAGTTTGCAGTTTTGAAGATCAGATACATCCCACAGAAATATTTCTTTGTCAGCACCCCCACTGACAAGAAGATTGCCATCAAGACTAAACGAAACACTAAATATAGAGTCATAATGTCCTTTAAGGATCTGTAAACAATTTCCACTTTCGACATCCCATATCCTGATAGTGTTATCTGAACTTCCGCTTACTAAGATGTCAGAGTTTGCAGGATGGAATTTGATAGCATGAATACTTTGTGAATGTCCTTCTAAATTCCTCAGCATAGCCCCAGTTGCTAGCATCCAGAGCTTTATTGTGTTGTCACCACCGCCACTTGCCAAAATTCTACCGCTACAATCCAGGTCAATCGAAGCGACCCAGGAAGAATGCTGTTCTAAAGTTTTGATCAATTCTCCACTTTCGATATTCCATATCTTAATTTGGCGATCATCACTTGCTGTTATCAAGAAATTAGTATTTTTGGCAAATTGCAACGCCCAAACATTGCTGATATGTCCTTTGATTATTTGTTTTTTCCGAAAGACTTTGTGTCTTCCAAATTTGTCTATTTCCCAAATGTGTATTGCCCCAAAACTATCCCCTGCTGCAAAAATTCCAGCCTTTTCATGAACCGTGACAGACAAATTATTTCCTTGAAGACTTATAAATTCTGATTCTCTCAAAATGGAATTTGAAAAGTTAGAATTTGACAATCTAGACTTGGAAAAATCTGCACCCTTTATGACAGTATTTCTCAAATCTTTTCCCTGCAGAATGTCTGGCTTTTTTCGAGCTAGAATTGTTGCTATGTTCCCACCTATATAACCCACATCCTCTTCGGATTTATTCTTTGTCAATGAAATGACTCCTAGCAATTCTTCTAGGGTTTCCTGGGACTGGTCAATTATAAGAACAATCATATTTAAGATCTGCTCATAGTATCTTAAGCAAAAGCTTCCTAAAGTTCCTTTCAGGTAAGGTAAACCTTCTCGCTTAAAACCCTTCAAGATAGGCATAGAAATCCTCTGACCATCGCCATCTGTCCTGAACTGGAAATAGTTAGTCCATGAGACTTGGCCTGAAAATGAATTTTGATCTTCATTTTGTATTAAGTTAACAAAAGAATAAGGAAGAATTCCTAGTTCGGCCACCAATTTATATGCAATAAAAAATTCCAAGAAAGATCGATGTGCTAATGTATAGTCTCCATCAGCATTTCGGATCAGCATTGTTTGGCCCAACATGTCATTGTGCCAATGATCTAAATCCTTTTGCTCTTCAACCAGAGGACCAAACAACATACGGATGCGATCTGGGAATTCTCGATAGTTTATACTCATGCGATCTGTTGAAAACATTTCCCAAGAAAGTTCACATAAGAAGTAAAGTTTGTCTGCCATTGAAGTAAAGGTACGTCCTTCTCTAATGTCGCGTTCCATTTTATGAAGTACAGCGTACAAATAGACTCGTGAAATATCTATTGTCTTTCCTGCGATGTCAGGTCGAGCAGCTAAAATAAGTTCTATTAGTACTGGACGGCGGGCTAGGTCGAGAAGCTGAGGGTTACCTACGATTTGCTCAATTTCGGTCGGCTCTAGGTAGTAAGACAACACCTTTCTAATTTGAGACTCATTGAACTGCTCTAGTTCCAAAGCTTCAAATTGAGGTGTATCCCCGCTCAAATCTTTTGTCGAAAACTGTAATTCAGCATTAAGCAGTGCTCGCCCCTCCTTAGCTTCAGGAAAATGTTCAGTTCTACAAGTGAGAATAACTTTGGCACCAGGTACTACCACCTTTGTAAGTGCCCAAAAGTTATTGATCATCTGTTGGCGATCTACCCGTGCAGCCATTTCGTCGAAGCCGTCAAAAATCAGCAACAGCTTACCCATGCGATTAAGCTGCTCAAAGGCCGAATAGCCAGGGATGGGAATCTCGTGCTTGCGGAAGAAGAACTCGGAGAACAGCGACTCGACGCTGACGGCTTTGGCGTAGTCTCGCAGGGGAATCACTAGGGGCAGGCGAGGCCGTTCTAGCCCACGCTGTTGGGCTTCGCGGTAGCGCTGGAGGGCCTGCCAGGCATAGTGCAGGGCAAACCAGGTTTTGCCTGTACCAAACTCGCCCAGCACTGAGATGTGCTCTTTGGCGGGGTCATCAAGCCAGAGGTCGATGTAGCCATCGATCCAGCCGTCGCGGTCGTCGTAGCGACTGACTCCCAAGCGCTGCTTGGTGTTGGGGTCGATGTCTTCTTTGAGGCAGGCCAAGGGCACATATTTCCGGTCAATGCCGCGCTTTTGAATTTCGTCTTCCAGCCAGGTGAGGTAGCCTCTAAAGTCGGCATCCTGATCTAGCAGTTCATCAAGGGTGTAGCAGCCAATGCCATCGTTCTCAGGCTTTTCTACCTCATCACGGGCGGCGCGGCTGATGCGGCGTGCGGTGACCAGCCAGCCTTCGTCGGTGCGCTGGGTTTTGACGGACTGCTTGAGGGTTTCCACATCCCGCAGTCCGGCTTCACCATCGATGCCACGCACGAGAATGCGATCATACCGGCCTCGGCGTACAGGAACGTCGATAATCCACTCAAAGTAGTTGTCTTGCCAAACCTCGTGGGCCTCAAAGCGAAAACCCAGAGTCTCGAACCAGCCACGCATTTGTTGGGCCAAGGCGAATAT
>PYGV01000189.1 GCA_003022385.1 filamentous cyanobacterium CCP3
CGGGTCCCGATCCGTGGGCCAGGTGGCGCGGACCACGGCGATCGCCGCCTCCGCGGTTTCCGCCTCGCGGCCGGGGCAGGGCTTGATCTCGATATTGACCGCGAGGCCGAGGGCGATGGCCAGGTGCAGCGCCTCCTCCAGCGTCTCACTACCAAACCACGGAATCGGGGCAATCTCACCATAGCCCACCCGATCCAAACTATCCTGCAGCCGCACCAGCAGCCCCTCCCGCCAGATCCACAGCCCGTGAGCGGTGTGCAGCGGCTTCAAAAACCGCCGCCGATATTGCCGAACCGCTAATTCAAGCCCCATCGCCTTGCACTAAAGATCAAAGATTTTATCAGCGGCCCAATAGCTCTAATGCGGCATCAAGACTGAAAATTAGGGTTCCTGTAGGTTGGGTGAAACGCAGTGTAACCCAACAGCAGTCAGCCTTGTTGGGTTCTGCTGGCGCGCCACCCAACCTACAAATTAAAGCTGCCTTAGTTTTACTACGGGAAAGCAATACCGTCTTAGTCAAGCTATTCAGGGCACATGTGGCGGCCTGATTGCCCTTGTGAATTATGCCTGCCGACCTCAGTCAAGGGTACCGACTGAATTTTCCCATCTTGAAGATTAGCCTGACAAATAAGCCACTCGGTTGACCTACTAAACGGTTTAGTTTAATTTGTAGTATACCTACGGCTCGATCGAGCGGGGTTAACTCGTTCTGCTGGATCGATGGCACAGCTATGACGTTGTTTCTAGAATCCTAGCTATTCACTGGGTATTGATAGTAAGGCCATCGGGGGCGGCATCGTCCTAGGGCAGGCCACCCACCAGACTGACGCAGCCTTTGGAAATTACCTATGACTCAGCGTTTGAAAACCCACAGACTTAACCATCTCGTCCGGTTGCTAGGCACCCGGTTTTTGAGAGCCAGTTTTTTAGGAGCCGGTCTACTGCAGCCGCTCGTACTGGCAGACGCTGGGTTTAGTGCTGAGCAGGTTTATGTCAGCTATGGGCCAATTGAGCGCGCCATTGATGTCGAAGACCTGCGCACCTACGCCCGCACAGGGCAGCTCACCGATGGCCTCAACGGTTACCGCCGATTTTTGACGCCTGAGCAGCTGGAGCAGTTTCGCACTGGGCTGACCGTTAGCGCTGATCTAGACGTAGTAACTGTTTCTCAGTTTCTCTACACCTCCCAGGGAGAGACGATTTTGCAGCTGTTGGGGGAAGTCATTCAAACGTCGGGGCGGCAAAATGGGGCACTGGCGATTCGGGCGGCGCTGATTTTGGCAGCGGCTGACTCCGACGGTCAGTTTAACCTGCTCAATGTTCTCGATCAGTTTCCGACGGAGGGGGTGCGGGTTGACCTACAACAACTCTCGCGGGTCGCTGATATTGTTTTCAGCGAAATCAACCAAACTCAGCAGGTGACCGCTCAAATTCGTGAACAGGCTGCCGCTGCTGTCGAGCCCGATCGCACCCTTCTGCCAGCGCCCGCTGACCCAGCTAACCCAGGGCCATACCGCTGGGAGCGGCGATCGCTCGACCTACACCTGCCTACCAATCTCTACCTGCCAGAGGGCCAGCAGGCTCCTTTGGTGGTGGTTTCCCACGGGCTGGGGGGCAATCGGTCTACCTTTGCCTACCTGGCTGAACATCTGGCCTCCCACGGCTTTGCGGTGGCGGTGGTAGAGCACCCCAGCAGCAGCGCCGCCCAAATCGAGGCCCTCCTGGGGGGCCGAGCGAGCGAAGCCGTTACGCCAGCAGAAATGATCAGCCGCCCAACCGATATTCAACAGGTTTTAGATGATTTAACGCGGGCGGCTCGCGAGCCAGCGTTGGGTCACCGGCTAGACCTAGAGCGCATCGGCGTTTTGGGCCAGTCATTGGGAGCCTATACGACGCTGGCCCTGGCGGGAGCGACCGTCAGCCCTGATGTTTTGGATCAGCGGTGTCCGCCCCAGCTATCGAGCCAGGTCAACCTGTCGCTGTTGGTACAGTGCCCAGTGCGGACGTTGCCCCAGCCGCTGCCGCCCCTGGGCGATCGCCGGGTTCAAGCGGCGATCGCCATTAACCCGCTCGACAGCGCCATATTTGGCCCCAAGGGCATCGCCAATATCGACATGCCGCTCATGATTGTCTCTGGCAGTGCCGACACTGTCACACCAGCACTGGCCGAGCAAATTCGCCCGTTCACCTGGCTAGAGTCGCCGGAAAGCTATCTGCTGCTGATAGAAAACGGCACTCACTTCTCCACCATCTACGATCCGCAGACCACCGCAGAAGCCCTGCCCGTACCTCAGGCGGCGATCGGCCCCAATCCTGAAGCCGCTCAAACCTACATCAAGGCGATGGGGGTAGCTTTCTTGAAGGTCTATTTAGCTGAAGATGACGCCTACCGCCAGTACTTAGATCAGTCCTACGCAGCCACCCTGAGTCAGCCCGACCTGCCCGCTTACCTGGTACGCGATGTAACGCTCTCAGACTAAAAACTTGATCCGCATACTCCGCCTGCCTCAGGCGGCCTGGTCTGTAGCTTCAGCAGCAACTGCGAGAGGAACAACAACGGCATCGGCGGGCTGGGGGGTGAAACTATCCCACCGCTTGAGGTACGGCGTGAGGTGGCGATCGCCCTGGGCAATGCGATCGCGCAGTACTGCCCTCACCCGCTCCTCTTCTTCGTCATACTGCTCGGGGCTAAAGAACCCAGCAAATCGCCCGGCCCGCAGCCACACCAGGTAAGTGCTCAAGGTGTCGTACTGACTCTGCACCACGATCGATTGCAGATCCCCCTCGACCCACCAGTCCACCACATCGTGAGGCTCGGCCCCCACCTGACCAGGAATGCCCATCGCGGCCGCCAGTTCGTGCAGCGTCGGCGTTGCAATGCCCCAGCCGCTCAGGGTCTGCTTTAGGTCGATATGGGCATCGCCGTGGCGGCTAAAGTAGTCGCTGCCCCAGCCTTTGTCGGCCCGACGACAAAAGTCTGCGGCCGTAACGCCTGCAACCAGCCCACGCTGTAGCAAAATCGGCAGATCAGCAGTCTGAGAATTGAAACCCACCAGCTGGGGATGGTGCTGGCCCAAATAGCCGAGGAAGGTAGAAATCAGCTCGCCTTCATCCATCAGCTGATCGAGCTGTCGCGGCAGAGTGGTCAGGCGCAGGCAAATGATGCCATCGGGCTGCTGCTCGCGGATCACGGCGGTGACGGCGACTACCCGACACAGTGCCGTCTTCAGGTGCGGGCGGGGCTTATCTGCCGTAGCCCCAGCCCTAGCCCACATCACGTCAAAACCCTCGGCATCGGGCATTTCTGGAGGCAGATCGTACACCCGCCGCCCCGAGGTTGGGTCGGGCACCCACTCTAAATCGAAAGCGCATACCTGCCGACCAACGGATTTGAACATGGCTGACCCCTGGGGATGCTAAAAACTTACCCAGACTTTTGCCCAGGCGCTGTTTCTAGCATTCCCAGCCCCCCAGGGCCAAGAACCTGCGCCTAGGGAACTTGCCACGCCCGCTGGTGGTAGTCGTCGGGTTGTGGAAATAGATCAATCGGCTCGCCGTGGTGATGCCCGTGCCCATGATCATGCCCGTGCCCGTGATCATGGGTATGGCCCTGATCGTGAGCGTGACCGTGGCCGTGATCGTGGCCGTGCTGCCCATCCCCGGCAGCCAGACGAAACTTGCACATTTCGCAGTTCATAGCCACCTGGCCCAGGTGGGTTTCTAGCTCGCGATCGCGCAAAATCTGCATCAGCTGGGGGTGGCTGCCCATCTCCGGCAAATAGACCACCTGCTGATCGGGGTGCGCCGCCTGTTCTTGTTGGGTAATATCTACAATCTTTTTCACCAGCACCCCGGTAAAGAGAAAGTAGGGCAGCACAATGATGCGTTTGGGGCCGTACAGCCGGGCGCGGCGAAAGCCCTCTTCTAACCGGGGGTGGGTGATGCCAATAAAGCAAATCTCGACGGTTTTATAGCGGCTGCCCTCCCACACAATGCGGGCTAGCTTGTACACATCGCCGTTGGCATCGGGGTCGCTGGCCCCCCGGCCCACAAACAGCAGCACCGTATCTTCGCGGCCAATGCCGTCGGGGTTAAAACGGGGAGTATCTAGCTCGGCCAGGCGCTCCTGCCAGAGCTGAATAATCGCTGGGGTAATGCCGAAGTGGCGACCGTAGTGAAAGGTGACCTGGGGGTGGCGCTGGCGGGCGCGATCGAGCTCGTTGGTGACGTCAAACTTGTTGTGGCGGGCCGCAAACAGCAGAATTGGCAGTACCGAAATGTCGGTATAGCCCTTTTCCACGCACAGGTCTACGCCGTCTTGAATGGTAGGCTCACTCAGCTCCAGAAAGCAGGGAATCACCGGGCGAGAGGTGTCGAGCGCCTGGTAGGCAGAGGCAAATTCGAGCACGCGATCGCGCCCCTCCGTATCCCGACTGCCGTGGCCCACCAGCAGCAGCGGTCGCTGGCTGGGCAGGGGCGACCAGCGATCGGGCGCACTGGGAGAAAAATCGTGCAGAGTGGTAATAGTGGGGGCGATCGCCATAGGTACTCAACGTGCCGCAGTGATAATAAATCTAACCTTCAGCTCAGTCAAAGGGTACCGGCAATGACAATTTGGACAGTAGCCGTCTGGGCAGGGGGCAACGCTAACCTAGACCTGCACAGACCGAGAGGCCAAATCCACCACCGGACTAGCCTGAGACAAAACCATGATTGCCATAAAAACGCAGCCAGATAAAAATCGGTCTGCTCGGTTATCTTAGCCCAGAGCAGAGCGCAGAACCATCCTGGGGGTGGGCATTAACACCGTATTGACACCATGGAAGAAACCTTAGACGAACAACAGAATACCTGGCGCGATGGCCAAAAACCCGCGCTACGCGATCGCCTGCGCAGCGAATTAAACACCACCGACACCCTGGCGGGTCGGCTAATCAACGGCGCGATTGTGCTGCTAATTTTTCTATCTGCCGTCATTTTCGTCCTCAAAACCTACCCCATTCCGCCCACCCTCGACAACTGGTTAAATCGCCTCGATTGGGTGATTGTGCTGACCTTTACCCTCGAATATGGTCTGCGACTTTGGGTAGCCCAGCGCCCGTGGCGTTACGCTTTTAGCCTGTACGGACTGATCGATTTCATCGCCATTCTGCCCTCCTGGATCGGCATTTTTGATATTCGTTTTCTGCGCTTTTTTAGATCGCTGCGCATTTTGCGTTTGGTGCACATTGTCAACAATCGTCTGTGGTTTGGCCAGGTAACCAGCGCCGACAGTCTGATTTTGATTCGCATTTTGTTGACCTTGGGCACGATCATTTTCATCTACTCCGGCCTCATTTTTCAGGTCGAAAACCCCAATAATCCAGAAGACTTTGGCACGTTTCTCGACGCGGTTTATTTTGCTGTTGTCACTATGACCACCGTTGGCTATGGCGATGTCACCCCGCTCTCCGAAGCGGGTCGCGGGCTCACGGTGATGATGATTCTCACCGGCATTGCGCTCATTCCCACCCAGGTCAGCAGCTTGATTCGGCAGTTAGGCAAAGTGAGGCAGTCCCATCACCTCCTCTGCTCTAGCTGCGGCCTTACTCCCCACGACGACGATGCCCAATTTTGCAAACGCTGCGGTACCCTTCTAGAGCCGTAGTTGACCAAGGCCTATGCCGTCGTTCTTTGAACAGCCCGTACAACAAAGGTGCTGCATTCCTGGTAACAAAACATAACGATTATTGAAAAAACAAATATGCCCTTTGCCGGACCCAGTCTTTCCGGTACAATGGCCACCCAAAAGCCATGTCAGCCCTGTCCCTGGCGCTGGCTGCGCAGTTCAAACGTTTCAGCTAGGCTCAGTTCTGAGTCAGCCCGACCCACCTCAGTTAGGACGTTCCATGACCTCTGTGCTCCATCGCCCCACCGACGACACCAAACTCTCCGGCCTTCCCGAGGATGTCAGAGCTAGGCTGCAAGACCGCTTCAAACTTGTAGTACCGGCTCGCGCTGCCGCCGACCCATCCCCGTCTCCCATGCTTGAAGAGGCGCCAAGCAACCCCGATGTTCAACCCATTGTCTCACTGACCAACGTAGAAAAAATCTATACCAACGGCAGTAAGGCTCTGACTGGCGTCAATTTAACGGTCAACCCCGGCGACTTTCTCTTTGTGACCGGCCCCTCGGGCTCTGGTAAATCGACTCTGCTCAAGCTGCTCTACGGCTACGAACGCCCTACTAAGGGCAGCATTTTGGTCGGTGACGAGCCTATCTCTAACCTGCGGGGCGATCGCCTGGCCATGATGCGCCGCCGCATTGGCGTCGTGTTTCAAGACTACAAGCTCATTCCCAAGCGTACTGTGGCCGAGAACGTGGCCTTTGTGCTGTGGGCGCAGGGCTTTACCCGCAAAGAAATTCACCGCCGCCTCTGGCCCACCCTCAAAATGGTAGGGCTGCAGGGTAAGGCCCAGTGCTTCCCCGATGAGCTATCTGGGGGCGAGCAGCAGCGAGTCAGCATTGCCCGCGCTGTAGTAAATACCCCACCCCTGCTGCTGGCCGACGAGCCCACCGGCAACCTGGATGCCGACAACTCGCTTCAGGTGATCAAAATTTTGAAAAAGCTCAACTCCATTGGCATTACCGTCATCGTCACCACCCACGACGAGCACCTGGTGCGGATCTCTAACCACCCCGTAGTACAGATCAAGAATGGCCGCCTGCACCACCTGCGCCGCTAACGCTACATTCCTTAACATTCAGCAGTACGCCTTATCCAATCAATAGGATAATGATCAGAGCTAACATTCAGACGGCCTGAGTTCGGGCCGTCGAATGATTTTGGACTCTGAGAGGAACGTGCCTTGGTCAGTACAGCCCCGTTTAAAACAGCAAAATCACAAGAAATTTTTACCGCCGCCCAAAACCTCATGCCGGGTGGCGTTAGCTCTCCAGTACGAGCCTTTAAGTCGGTGGGCGGGCAGCCCATTGTGTTCGATCGCGTCAAGGGTGCCTACATTTGGGATGTAGACGGCAACCAGTACATCGACTATGTAGGCACCTGGGGCCCCGCCATCTGTGGCCATGCCCACCCTGAAGTACTGGCAGCCCTGTCGGCAGCGCTGGAAAAAGGCACCAGCTTCGGTGCCCCCTGCTATCTCGAAAACGTGCTTGCTGAAATGGTCATCCAGGCCGTACCCAGCATTGAGATGGTGCGCTTCGTCAACTCTGGCACCGAGGCCTGTATGGCCGTGCTGCGGCTGATGCGCGCCTACACCGGGCGCAACAAAATCATCAAGTTCTCCGGCTGCTACCACGGCCACGCCGACATGTTCCTGGTGCAGGCTGGCTCTGGCGTCGCCACCCTGGGGCTGCCCGACTCACCAGGGGTACCCAAATCGGCCACCAGCGACACCCTCACCGCCCCCTATAACGATCTCGAAGCGGTCAAGGCCCTCTTTGCCCAAAACCCTGACGAAATCGCCGGGGTAATTCTAGAGCCCGTGGTGGGTAACGCCGGGTTTATTACCCCCGACGGCGGCTTTTTAGAAGGGCTGCGCGAAATCACTCGCGAGCACGACGCCCTGCTGGTGTTTGACGAAGTCATGACCGGCTTTCGGATTTCCTACGGCGGTGCCCAGGCTAAGTTCAACGTCACCCCCGACCTCACCACCTTGGGTAAAGTGATTGGCGGCGGGTTGCCGGTCGGCGCTTACGGCGGTCGCCGCGACATTATGGAAATGGTTGCCCCCGCTGGTCCGGTTTATCAGGCGGGTACCCTGTCGGGCAACCCCCTGGCCATGACCGCAGGCATCAAAACCCTGGAGCTGCTCCAGCGCCCCGGCACCTACGACGAGCTAGAACGGTTGACGGCGAAGCTTACCGATGGCCTGCTACAGGCGGCACGGGATGCAGGCCACGAAGTCTGCGGTGGCCACATCAGCGCCATGTTTGGCATGTTCTTCCACCCCGGCCCCATCACCAAGTTTGAAGACGCCAAGGGGTCTGACCTGGAGAAATTCAGCCGCTTCCACCGGGGCATGCTGGAGCGCGGCGTGTACCTGGCTCCGTCGCAGTATGAGGCGGGCTTTACGTCGCTAGCCCATACTGACGCGGATATTGAGGCGACGATCGCCGCCGCCCGCGACGTGCTAGCCACGCTGTAAGTTAGCCTCGCGCCCAACCTCAAAACGCCCGAGTTCTTGAAGAACTCGGGCGTTTGCTGTACCTAATCATCGAAAAATGTCAGCCATGGGTGTGCTGAACTCGGGCAGCAGCGGTGAGGTGAGAGTATCGCTAACCAAAAGGGTACCGACAAGCTGAAGACGAGCATCATTGCGGCGGTGGATCTCTAGGGTTTTGAGCTGCCAGTTGACGATCCAATATTCCTGCACACCGTAGCGCGAGTAGAGCTTGGGCTTAACCTCTTTATCGCGCTGCTCGTTGAGGTCGCCAGGGGAGAGTACTTCGACAATGAGTTCCGGGGCAACGATCAGGTGCCCAGCTTCGTCGACGCCGCTGGCCAAGCGCTCCCGGCTTACCCACACTACGTCGGGGATGGCGGCATCGGTGGGAGAGAAAACGACTCCGGGAGCTTGAAAAGCTTCACCCAAGCCTGTTTCCCGTGACCAAACCTCTAGGGCAATATGAATGTTGCCAGCACTGCCCTGGTGGCGAATGTGAGGAGCACGGGTCACGTAGAGTTCTCCGTCAATAATTTCGTAGCGCTTCCAGCCGCCGTCGTCGGGCATGGCGGCAAGGTCGCGGATGGTCCAGGGCTGAGAGTTGGCAACCATGGCGGGTAGGAGTTGGTGTGCCTCTAGTGTAGTCGGTCTGCCGATAGCGGTTGTTGAGTGGGAGCGGGTGGGGAAAGTGCGATCGCCCTGTAAATCTAGCCCATACGCAAAAACCCGGCTTCTTTGGAGAAGCCAGGTTTTGTTGTACTTGCTAGAAGCTATGACATCGCCTGGATGATGTAGTCGAAGTAGGGCCGGGCTTCGGCGGCGTCTTCGTCAGACAGCAGGTTGAGGGAGGCCTCCTTGAGGCAGCGGATGGCCTCGGCCATGCCGGGCACGGGCACGTCGAGGGCGTTGTACATTTCGCGGACGCCTACGATACCGATGGCTTCAATGGGAGTTTGATCACCAGCCAGCACGCCGTAGGTAACCAGGCGCAGGTACCAGCCGTAGTCGCGAATGCAGAGGGCGCGCTGCTTCTGGCCGTAGGCATTGCCGCCGGGGGCAATAAAGTCGGGCCGTCGCCGCCATAGCTCTCTGCTGGCCTGGTCAACAATTTTCTTTTCGTTCTCAGAGAGCATTGCGGCAATGCGGGTGCGCTGCTCGCCGGTTTTCAAAAAGTCTTCAATCGCCTTGAGCTCGCCGGTAGTTGGGTAGCGCAGCTCGTCGTCGGCATTCAAAATAACTTGGCTAACAACAGACATAGTTAAAAATGACGGGGATGACCTTTTTCATTGCTAGTTTAGCGACTTGGGGGCCGCTAGGGAAAGTTAAGTTCTCATTTAGTTGAGGATGCCTGAGACGATCCAGGGCTGTTCGCCGAGGTAGAAATCTGGCGAAAATGCCTGTTTTAGAGGGCATTCATTGCATTTAATCAATATTTCGCCGCTGAGAAACCCAGGCAACTGTGTAACGTTTTCGCAATACTTGAGCTATTTAGAGCAGGTCGGCGCGAGGGCGAAAGCGCTCGGTTTGGCGCAGTTCTTCGTAGAGGGCTTTTTCGCGATCGCTCAGCCCGGTCGGCACTACGACCTCTAGCTCCACAATTTGATCGCCGCGCCGCTCCTGCCCCGCCAGATACCCTCGCCCCGGCAGCTGAATGACTTGCCCAGTCTGCGCTCCCTGGGGCAGGGTAGTGCGTACGGGGCCATCGAGAGTGGGGATATCGATGGTGCTGCCCAAGGCGGCCTCGCTGGGGGTAACGGGGACCCGGCAGTAAACGTCGTTGCCGCGCAGGCTGTAGAAGGGGTGGGGGTCAACCTGAATGCGCAGGTAGAGGTTGCCGCCACCAATGCCCTGGCCCCGCAGGCGAATGCGCTGCCCAGTGACCATACCGGCGGGCATGTTGACCTCCAGCGATCGCCCGTCCTCTAGGCGAATGCGCTCGCGCCCGCCCCGAAAGGCTTTCTCTAGGGGAATGGTGAGGTCAGCTTCGGCATCGCGGCGGCCTGAAACGGTCTGGTGAACCGAGGTGTTGTCGGCGGTGGCGTAGCTGTTGGCGTAGTCGGCCTGGTCAGAGCTGCGGCGAGCGTTGGGGCGGCGGTTGAGCAGCTGATCGACAAAGACGTTGAAGTCAGGAAATTCGCCAAAGCCAAAGTCTTCGAGCGAAATGCGCCCGCCAAAAATATCGCCAACGACCGACTTGCCCTGGCCTTTCTTAAAGCCCTCCTGCTGCCAGTACTCGCTAAATTTCTCGTACTGAGCCCGCTTTTCGTCGTCAGAGAGGACGGTGTAGGCTTCGCTGAGCAGCTTGAACTGATCCTCTGCGGCCTGGTCGCCGGGGTTGAGGTCGGGGTGGTACTGCCGAGCTAGCTTGCGGTAGGCCTGTTTGATGTCGCTAAAGGTCGCTTCTCTAGAAACCCCCAGAATCTCGTAGTAGTTCCGAAAGTTCTCCATTGAGGGGTGAGTGGGTGGATGGGTGGGGGGTGGATG
>PYGV01000514.1 GCA_003022385.1 filamentous cyanobacterium CCP3
ATGCTATCTCGTTCACGCACCCACACACTCACGCACCCACACACCCTCTCCCATCTCCTCGATTTGGTTAATAATTAAGGTTCACCCACTCAGCATCGGCACCTATGGAATTCAGCAAGTACCACGGCCTGGGCAACGACTTTATTCTGGTAGACAACCGCCATCAGCCGGAGCCAGTGCTGAGTGCTGAGGATGCGGTGCGATGGTGCGATCGCCACTTTGGGATTGGCGCTGACGGGGTCATTTTTGCGCTGCCGGGGCAGGCGGGCACCGACTACACCATGCGCATCTACAACTCCGATGGCTCTGAGCCCGAGATGTGCGGCAACGGTATTCGCTGTCTGGCCAAGTTCTTAGAAACTCTAGAAACTGCCGATAGCCAAGCACCCCAGGCACCTCACACCTACCGCATTCACACGTTGGCGGGGCTGATTTCGCCGACTCTACAACCCGACGGCCAGGTGACGGTAGACATGGGGCCGCCCTACCTGCTGGCTCAGGAAATTCCGACCACGCTGGCGGCGGCGAACGACAAGGTAGTGGCTGTACCGCTGACGGTGGCTGAGCAAACCTGGGCCGTGACCTGCGTCAGCATGGGTAATCCGCACTGCATTACGTTTGTAGAGGATGTGGATACGGTTGCACTAGAGGCTATCGGCCCCCAGTTTGAACACCACGAGGTCTTCCCCCAGCGCATCAATACCGAGTTCATTCAGGTGGTGCGGCCCGACCACCTCAAAATGCGGGTATGGGAGCGGGGGGCTGGCATCACCCTGGCCTGCGGCACAGGGGCCTGTGCCTCGCTGGTGGCGGGGGTGCTGAGTGGGGTGTGCGATCGCGCCGCCACCGTAGAGCTGCCCGGTGGCCCCCTCCAGATTGAGTGGTCAGCCACCGACAATCGGGTCTACATGACTGGCCCGGCGGAGCTAGCTTTTCGGGGCGATCGGGGCTAGCGTAGCCTATTGAGCCATGGGGCGCTGAATCAAAATGCCGTGCAGCCCGGCAGCTTTGGCCCCTTCTAAGTCGTCGGTTTTGCTGTCACCCACGTGCCAGGCCTGGCTGGCGTCGCAGCGGTGCTTTTGCAGAGCCGTGGCAAAAATCAGCGGGTCGGGCTTGGCTGCCCCCGCCTCCGAAGACAGGGTGACCGAACTCAGGTAGGTAGCCAGGTTTAGCTCCTCTAGCACCTGGTACAGTCGAGTGTCGAAGTTTGAGATCACCCCCAGGGCGATGCCGCGCCGCCGCCAGCGCTCCAGCGCCGGGGGCACATCGGGATAGAGGACCCAGGGCTCGGCGGTAGCGAAGTGAACGTAGAGGTCAGCAAAAAAACTGTCGAAATCGACAAAGCGATCGATTAACCCAGCGCTGCTAAAGGTCTGCTGGGCAATCACTCGCCACCAGTGATACTCCTGCTTCGGTATAGTCGCCGGTTCACTGCCGGGAAAGGCCATCTCCGGGGCTGCCCCAAAGGCGCGAAAAAAGGCCTGATTCAGGGTCGCCGGGTCGGCCTCAATACCGTGGTGCTGGGCCAGGTCGGCATAGATAGCCCCAACGCTGCCCTTCACCCCAAACAGAGTGCCGACCGCATCTAAGAAAATTACCTGAGGCTGTGGAATATTAGCCATGGGCAGCTGGTCCAAGTGATCGACAAGACATCCCACTACTTTAGAACAGGATGAAAGCCTACCTAACAGCAGGTTTGCCTCCCAACTGGAGCACAAAGCCCCTAGCCGCATAAACCGCAAGCTAGGAGTCGCTGTAGGCATCCATGCCGATGCAGGAGCAGATCAAGTTGCGATCGCCGTAGGCCTGATCAATTCTATTTACCACTGGCCAAAACTTGGCGCTGCGGGTAAACGAGGTTGGGAATACGGCCTGCTCGCGGCTGTAGGGGCGGTTCCAGTCAGATACCAGGTCTGCTGCCGTATGGGGGGCCTGTTTGAGCAGGTTGTGGTCGCGATCGCTCTGCCCCGTTTCAATCGCGCGAATTTCGGCGCGAATGGCGATCATGGCGTCGCAAAAGCGATCGAGTTCCGCCTTCGACTCG
>PYGV01000025.1 GCA_003022385.1 filamentous cyanobacterium CCP3
GGTTGTGCCGATACCCTTGCCCAAACTCAGGCCAAAATTTAGGGCTCAATTCAGCAATGTCAAAAAGTTTTGATAAGCAGGGCGACGAACTAGGCGCGATAGACGGGGAGGGTAAAGTAAAAGGAGCTGCCTTCACCGGGGGAGGAGTCAACCCAGATTTGGCCGTAGTGGGCGCGCACAATGCGCTGGCAGAGGGCCAGCCCCAGCCCATAGCCTTCCTGGGTTACGTCGCGCTGAAGGCGATAGCTTTCTTCAAAAATCTTGTCGCAGTTCTCGGCTGGAATGCCAGGGCCAGTATCGGCGACCGAAACCTGCACCTTTTGAGTGGTGCGGTGGAGCGCGACAATGGCAACTTTGCCCTGCTGAGGCGTGTACTTAATGGCGTTGTCGAGCAGGTTAGTAATCACTCGTTTGACCTGGGTGCCGTCGGCGTAGACCGTCGGCAAATCTTGCGGAATTTCAGTGGTTATGACCTGCTGTTTCTCGTGCAGCCGGTTTTGAAACGCGTCTACTACCTCCAGACAGAGAGCAGATAGATCGAGCTCCTGAGGCACCAGCTGAAGCTCCATTGAGGCTCCGCGGGCGGCCTTAAGAATGTCGGTAATCATGCGGTTGATGGCTCGAATTTGAGTCTTCGCATGCTTGAGCAACTGGCCGGTCAGCTCTGGCTTGAGCGTGAGGGTACGGGCTTGGTTGGGTGCGTAGCCCAGCTCCAGGGTTTCGATCGCAATTGAGGCGGCGGTCAGCGGGTTGCGCAGGTCATGGGCCATCATGGCGATGATGCGGTCTTTAAAGCGCAGCTGGGCCTCAAGTTCTTCGCGCGTTTGGTTGAGCCGAAAAATTTCATCGGAGAGCTTCATCAACTCGGCAGAATAGCTAAGGGAGGTATCTTGCTCCGCCAGCAGGTCGGTCGATGCATTGGGGTCGGAGTCTGCCCATCGGACAGCATCGAGGTGCTCCTGCTGCCACTTGGGCCACCAGCGCTCGAGCTGGTTGATGATGTCGCTACCGGCCAGCATTTGCTGCGGGGCCGGAGCAATCTTAATCAGCGCGGGGCTGGCCACCAGCTTGTAGTGCTCGGCTAGGTAGGGCTGCTCGCCAATGTCAACCACGTCCAGGTTGAATTCAAAGTGGTCTTCCAGGGTTTTCAGATACTGCCTGATCTGACGCATCTGGCGGGCCAGGCTGGGCCGCTTGTCGATAAATAGCAGCAGCTTGAGGGGTACCCGAACGTCGTCGAAGGAAGTGGAGGAACCCTCCATTACTGTCTCCTAAAAGTCTGAGAACCAATTTCTGTTTCTACTTAGTTTGATTTTACCCTGACTACTAGACTCTCTACAGCCCAATCTGAAGCCCAAGCTGGGTCCTGCGCCGGGAGCCTTCTGAAAGCCTCACTGGACCTGTTTAGGCGTAGGAAAGACCTGCGCGATCGCAACCAGTTGCCAAGCTGGCCCATAGGAGGATGTGATTTTTGAGCATTGGCCCGAAACTATAACCATTGACAAACGGCTGTGTAGTGATGCGCGATCGCCTACAGCCAAGCGCAAAACTGTAGTTTGTTAACCTATGAGTAAACGATTTCTCAACCACTAAAAAGAGTTGTTACGGTTCGCGCCAAAACAACGAGTTGGGTTGCTGAGGTCTACTACATTTGAAAATAGGTCGAAAGCTTTGAAAGGGTCATGGAGCAAGCCCTTAGAAGGTCAAGGTCAGGCAGGAGATGGGTGTAGGAGCGTTGTATGGCTGCCGTTACGTGCTCTTCTCTACGGCCATTTAGTACGTCAAAAGAATTGGATGAAGGGGGTAAAGAAGTGGGTATCAAAATGTTGCAATCCAAGCTGTTTTCCTCCCTGGTAAACTCGTTTTTGAACCAGGGCCAAAAGCGCGATCGCCACTCTCTACCCTATTTGTTTGTCGGCACTGCGGCAGCCTTAGCAGCCATTGCCCCAGTTCAGGCCCAGCCTGCTCCCCAGGGCGCCCTCCCAGAGATGGCGGTAGCGCAGACCGCTGCGTCATTGCCCGAGGTGGGTCGCTACCTGTTTGGCCAGGTTCCTGAGCCCGACCAAATTGGCCAGGGCTACGTAGTGCTTGAGCGCACCGGCGATCGCGTCTATGGCGCTCTTTACTATCCCAGCTCGTCCTTCGACTGCTTCTACGGTGAGGTAGAGGGCACCGAGCTGGCTATGACCATTATCAATAGCTACGATCAGCAGGCCTATCCCTACAGCCTGGCTTTGGCCGAAGGGCCTGCTGTAGCTACCAGCGGTGCGACGGGGGATCTAGCTCCCTTTGGGCTAGACGGCTTCTTTGCCCTCGACACCGTCAGCGAGAATGACCACCGCATGCTTGACACCTGCCGCGCTGCGGTGGCCTCAGAACAGTAAGGCTATACCGATTTGGGTAGGGCGTTACCCAGTTGACGGTTCGGCCAGGAGCGCTAGTCTATGCTTATAGCTCCTTTATTTTGTTACCGGTCGCGTGAACGCAGCAGAACAGGCTAACAGTATCGAGTTTGCCAGCAAAATAGCCGCCGTTGTGGGCCTCTTTAAGGCAGAATTGCCCGACCTGCGGGCCGACCTCAAACCCTGGGCCAACGATCCCGATACCCGTGATTTGGTAGATCCTGACTCGATCGATCTAGGGTTTCACTTTCCCGGGGTCAGTCGGCTGTTTCAGTGCCGCAGCCTGCTGGTGCAGATTCGCCTATACACCGACCCAGAGGCCGCCGAGAGTCAGGGTGCTTGTCCGAGGGGCGACTCCCGCAGAGATACTCGCTCCGAGTCGGTTCCCGAACAATCCGCCAATCCCCGCGTCATCGGCCTTGACCTGGCCGGTTTCGACCATCGCGGTAAGCGCTGGACGCTGTCTACCATCGACAACTGGGCCTTTTCTGGAGATGTCACCCCCGATCCTACCTGCCGAGAACGACTGCGCCGCTGCTGCCGCCAGGTATTTGTCCTGTTCAATTCGCCCTCCGAATCGTCCCCCGAGCGAGGCTAGCCTCTGCCTCCGTTACCAGGTGGTTTTGAGTCCCTGAAGCCGCATCGTCTCTTGTAACGCTCCCATAGAACCGCTGGGGATCACCTCTGCCGGGTCGCTGACGGGGGTGTTGGGCGACACCAGCCAGCCTGCTGTCACCCCTGCTGCGGCGCCCGCCTGCCACTCACCGTAGTGAATGCGGGTAGACGCGTTGGCAATGTGGGTTGTGGCCATGGCTTTGCCACCCATGAGCACATTGTCGACCCCCTGGGGGATCAGGCTCTCCAGCGGAATCTGCACCGGCCTAACGCGGGGCTCCTGGGCCGGTGCGCTAACCGCTTCTCCCGAGGGTAGCCAGTTGCGGTAGCGGCAGCCGTGAATATCGATCGCGTAGTGGGTAAGGCCCACAGCCGTAGGGCTAAAGTTGCGCTGCCCCGGAAAGTCGTAGCGGAGATCGTTCTCGCGAATCATAAACTCTTCCTGGCCGTAGGCCGCGCGGCCCAAAATTCGTCGTCCTTCGCGAAAATAGGGCACCATACTGAGGCCCGACAGCGTACCCATCGGGCTTTCGACCCCGTAGAGATAGGCCAGTGGATAATTTGGACCGGACTGAGTTTCGAGCAGCCAGTGGGCAAAGGCCAGCGCATTTTCTTCGCCAAACTTGAGGGCCGACTGCGACAGTCCCCCCATCCAGTTCTGGTGTTGCCCGGAGGCCTCCAGGGCAGCGGCATTCATCACCAAGGGTGGATCCATCCAGTTCCAGTCGTTGCCCCGATTCCAGTTGACCATCGTGATGTCGCCGGGGGCCGGGGCGCTGGTGTAGGGGTTGCTGCGCGCCTGGCTGACAATGCGCCGGTAGTTGAACACGCTCTTGCCCGCAAAAAACGGAAACCCTTCTAAATCGAACGAGGCCTGGTGTTCGTGGCGGCCATAGGTGGGCTGGAGCCGCGACAGCGCCGCCAGACTATCGCCGCCGTCGTTGTAAATGCCGATCGCAAACGGGTAGGTAAAGGCCTGGGTGCAGTCGGGGTTGTCGAAGGCGGCAGCGTTGGGTTCGCCAGTGGTAGCTTTTGACTCAGACCCCAGGCGGTAGGGCACCTTAGCCCAGGCCACCAGCTCGCCAGTGTCGGTGGCGTCTATCACTACCATTTGCTGCCCCGGCGGAGCCTGCAGCTTGACGGGGACGCGGTCAAACTCGGCGGTGGGTGACCAGCTATACCAGTGGGCCAGCTCCTCAGACAGCCGCCCCTTGGGCCTGTAGCCAGGATCTTTGGGAATTCGCCGCACGCCGTACACCGCCGTAATGCGGCGACCCGTGGCGTCAAACTCAGCCCCTTTGAAGGCGGTCATCGTAGCCCAGCGGCTGGCCGGAGCACTGGGCTGGTTGGCGACCAAAAACTGCTCGGCGGCCTTAGCCCCCACCTGGGGTGGAAAGCACAGGGTCCCCACCCAGCAGCTGTTGATGTCGGCCACCGATCGCGAGGTACCCGTGGGGCTCCAGCCGGGCAGATCGACCACCTGTTGTTTAATAGTCTGGCGAAACCGCTGCCAGCTGGGAGAAAGGTTGTTGGCCTGACGCATTCTCAGCGACTCGTCTAGCGCTGACACTCCCTGGGCGCTGATCTGGCCTCCCAACCAGGGGGCCACCTCAATCAGACAGGTGGTAGCGCCAGTGGCCATGGCGTGGGCGGCGGCGGCGACGCCCCCCAGCGACCCTCCTACCACGGCGACCTGACATTCCCAAACTTCGTCAAACTGGGGCAGCGGGTCGATCTGAGGGCGACCGTTAAGGGCCAGGGGCTGCGGAATGCGCTGCAGCTTGAGGGCTGGGGTAATTTCGCCGCCCGCCCCAGGCGAGGGGGTGGGCGACCAGCGAGAGGCGCTGAGCCCGGCGACGGCTCCCCCGCTAAACATGACGACGGCCAGCACTGACAGACGACGCCACCTGTAACGCCATCGACTGTGCCGCTGAATCTGCCTGCGATCGCCCTTCACGCCTAAGTCCTGCCCAAATCGAGTTGACACTGCCAAGGTTTTAGCACACCTTCTCAACCTGCGATCGCCCTTTGGCACGCTCTGTTACAGGCCGCGCCGAGGTCAGATGAACCTGGTAAAGTAGCCACAGATTTGCTACGGCCTGGCCCTATGATCCCCGACCCGACCTTTGCTTCTCCCCCTTCTACGGCTGATTCAGTGCCCTACGGCAGCGCAGCGGCGGCAGAGACAACGCCGCTCTTATCGGTCGAAGCGGTGCAAAAATACCTCAACCGATCGCGGGCCTCGGTATACCGCTACGCCAACACCGATCCCGAGGTTCTCAACCCCCCTTACGACCAGACCAAGCTCAACCCCGAAGTGCGCCGCGACAAAGACGCCCCTCTGGAGTTTCGCCCCCAGGAAGTGCGTCGATTCGCCGAAGAAGTGCTGGGCCTGCACCCTACCATTCAGGTGCAGCCGCCCGAAGAAACCCTCACCCACGACCTGATGCGGCAGATGCTGCAAGAACTACGAGCGATTCGTGAACTACTGGAGCAGCAGGGGAAGTAGGGGGGTGAGGCAGCGTAATATCCGTAATTCCTGCAAACCGTCGGGAATGATAGATTTAGAGGTGGTTTAAACCTGTAGGTTACATTTAGATACGAAGGCCATAAGTTAAGTCTTGGGAGTGATCAATGTCATGGATTGATTGCTATAACCTTGCATTATGGTTGTGATGGAACCGTTTTCCACCTCAATGTCGTCGATAATCTCGTCCATGAAGAGCGCACGATAGCGGTGGCCTCAGCTGAGACCCACCAATGATGGTTGGATATGTGGGATTGTCTGGGCTTTTGTGGCTCTGCCCCAACCTCAGACAGCTATCCCTTGTTGATTTCTGTGAATGCATGTATGGATTCTGCCAGTCAACCTGAAACCCCTGCGGGGGAACCTCCTAGTCCTTCATCCAGTGTGTTGGGCGTGTTAATAGCGGTATTGACGCTGACGTTGCCGCTGTTTATAGTCGCCCACTTTTCATCGGCCACAGCCAATCTTGAACAACCCCCTGCCTTTGCGGCACCTGCCTCGACGGGGCGTTAGGAGAGCACCTTATCCATGGGTAACCCAGTGATTGAGCTAATGCCGTAGAGCAGATATTAAGCGCGGGCAACGCTTCAGCCCCTTCTCCGCGATCGCCTTAACCTGCGGGGCCGTGGCTTAAATCTTGCGGAAAATGAGTCATCGCCCCGTAGAATACTATGTCGGAAGGGCACCTGCTGAAGCCGGGCCGCTGTTTTCTGCGGTGCAGCCTCCAGGCTGCTGCCGTACCTGTGATGTTTATTCAATATCCATTGGAGTATCGTTGTGGACCTATCGCGTATTCCAGCTCAGCCTGAGCCTGGACTAATTAATGTGCTGGTAGAGATTACTGGCGGCAGCAAAAACAAGTATGAATTTGACAAAGATCTAAACGCCTTTATTCTTGATCGGGTGCTGTTTTCGTCGGTCAAATATCCCTACGACTACGGCTTTGTACCCAACACCCTGGCCGACGATGGCGATCCCCTCGACGGCATGGTGCTGATGGATGAGCCGACTTTTCCGGGCTGCGTGATTGCGGCGCGGCCCATCGGCATGCTGGAAATGATCGACGGCGGCGATCGCGACGAGAAAATTCTCTGTGTACCGGCCGAAGACCCGCGCTACGCCAGCGTCAAGTCGCTAGATGACGTGGCCCCTCATCGGCTCGATGAGATCGCTGAATTCTTCCGCTCCTACAAAAATTTGGAGAAGAAGGTCACTGAAATTTTGGGCTGGCAGAATGTAGATAAAGTCGCAGCTCTGGTAGAGCAGTGCGTGGCCGCAGCCAAATAACGCGACAATCCCTAAAGCCAAAAAGGCGCTGCTTAGAACTCTAAGCAGCGCCTTTTTGTCGAATCAAAAAACTCATTTGAAGGCTATCCCCACCAGCGGAAGCGGCAGGAATAGCCCAATCAACTTAGTAGAGTTCTTCTTCCTGGTGGGTCATGATGGTGCAGTCGGAGGTGGGGTAGGCAACGCAGGTCAACACATACCCAGCGCCAATCTGGTCATCATCTAGGAAGGACTGATCGGATTGATCAACGCTACCAGCGGTGATTTTACCGGCACAGGTGGAGCAAGCCCCAGCCCGGCAGGAGTAGGGCAGATCTAGACCCTGCTCTTCGGCGGCGTCAAGAATATAGGTATCGTCGTCAACGTCGATGGTTTGGTTAAGCCCTTCAGCTTCGTTGATCAGCGTAACCTTGAAGGTTGCCATGGTGCTATCCTCTCGTCAAATACAGATTCCACGTCGATCTATAAACTACAGAACAGCCTTGGGATAAGGTTTCCAGGATTTGCTCTGAGTAGATCTAACACAATCTTGATACTACGGGAAAACCTGAAGCCTGTCTTGTCTTTTTAGGGCTTGGCTGAACGGGATTCGTAATCAAACCGATCAGTAATGGATTGGTTTGCTTATGGGTTTCAGGATCCTAAACGATAGGTAGTGGGCACAAGCCGGGTCGATGCTCAGTAACCGGACTGAAAGGCCTATAAAAATGAGACAGACTGACCTTCAGCCTGCCCCAATCGGAGGTGGAATAAAGCGTAATTTACACCGACTGGTTGTACTTGACACCCCGGTAGGTCATCTCAACCTGGTGATAATGCCCCTTCTGGCGGTGAACATGCCGCCAGATGGCTGGGGCTCCCCGGTAGGTGCCGATGGTTTCTACGCCATCGCTCTGCACCTGGGGCGGTTGCACATCGTACTGAGCACCACGATAGGACAGCTTCATGTCAAAAACTCCACGTCAAGGGTATCGATACAGCGTTATCCCCAGCCTGGTTGCGCGAGTAGTGAGCAAACTCGCTGGGTAGACTGTAGCTATATTTACAGCTTAGTTTGCCAAGATCTGGGTTTCAATCTCTGCGATCGCCCCGACATGATTGTTATCAGTTCTCAATACAGGACTCAATATAGGCTCAGGGTTGAGAACAGCACCTCAACCCCGAACCACCTTCAGTCCTTGCCACCTTTACTCTAAAGCTAGGACTTACGGCTGTTTTCGGCCATTTGCAGGTTGAACTCAGCCTGAGTTAGCAGGGCTGCGACCTGACAGGCGACATCGGGAGTAAGAGCAGGTTGGCTTTCAGCTAAAAAATCAAGGTAGCCATTGAAGGTGCGCATGATGATTTGCTTGTTTTGCAGCATGGTTAATC
The DNA here is from genome assembly GCA_003022385.1 of filamentous cyanobacterium CCP3. GTDB lineage: Bacteria > Cyanobacteriota > Cyanobacteriia > Phormidesmidales > Phormidesmidaceae > Nodosilinea. The sequence goes on from PYGV01000025.1 coordinate 8,203, forward strand.
TCCTCAAAAAGGCTGAGCTTGTAGACCGAATCTGCCCCATGATAAAAGCTGCCCAACCCCGATTGCTAATGTCGTTATACTGAATAGTCGTTGATGGGAGCCGTTTGCGAAGGACGTTGGGGCTGGATCTATGGCTGATTTAGTGTTGTTCTGGCACCGTCGTGACCTGCGCCTGGGCGATAACGTGGGCCTGAGTGCGGCACGCGATCGCACCCCCCATGTCGCTGGCGTCTTTTGCCTCGACCCCGGCATTCTTCAAAATGGTGATGTGGCCCCGGCGCGAGTGGCCTACATGATCGGCTGCCTGGAGGCGCTACAGGCAGCCTATGCCAAAGCGGGTGGACAGCTGCTGATTCTCCAGGGCGATCCCCGTCAGAAAATTCCGGCTCTGGCCCAGGCGCTGGAAGCCGATGCCATCTACTGGAACCGCGATGTCGAGCCCTACTCGCGCCAGCGCGACACCTGTGTGGCTCAGGCTCTCAAGGAAGCGGGGATCGAATTTCACACCACCTATTGGGATCAGCTGCTGCACGCGCCGGGGGACGTGCGCACCGGGGCGGGGGAGCCGTACAGCGTTTACACCCCCTTTTGGCGCAACTGGATCAAACGGGCTAAGGCCGATCCGCTACCGGTTCCCCAAGGGCTGCAACCCCTGAGCGCTAAGCAAAAGGAGGCGGCGCAGAAGGTGGGCTGTACGGAGCTGCCCAGCGCCCAAGATCTGGGCTTTAGCTGGCAAAACGGGTTTCCGGTGGAACCGGGAGAGTCAGGGGCGCTGGAACGGCTAGAGGCCTTTTGCGACGACGATCGCGCCATCGCCGCCTACGACGAGCAGCGCGACTTTCCCTTTGTGGATGGCACCTCGCGGCTGAGTGCAGCGCTGAAGTTTGGGGCCGTGGGCATTCGCACGGTGTGGGCCGCCGCCGATGCCGCCTACAGTCGCTGCCGCAGCGACGAGACCCGCGATAACGTCCGCACCTGGCAGCAGGAGCTAGCCTGGCGCGAGTTTTATCAGCACGTGATGTACTTTTTCCCGGAGCTGGCCGATGGCCCCTACCGAGCGCCCCTAAAGGACTTTCCCTGGGTCAACAACGAAGACCACTTTGCTGCCTGGTGCGAGGGACGCACCGGCTACCCCATCGTCGATGCCGCCATGCGCCAGCTCAACGAAATCGGCTGGATGCACAACCGCTGCCGCATGATTGTGGCCAGCTTTTTGACCAAAGACCTAATTGTCAACTGGCAGTGGGGCGAGAAATACTTCATGCAGCACCTGGTCGATGGCGATCTGTCGGCCAACAACGGCGGCTGGCAGTGGAGCGCCTCCAGCGGCATGGACCCCAAACCGCTGCGAATTTTCAACCCGGCCAGCCAGGCTCAAAAGTATGACGCGGAGGCCGAATACATTCGCCAGTGGGTGCCCGAACTCCGATCGCTAGATACCGGAGCCCTGGTGACCGGGAAAATTGCGGCGGGCGATCGCGGCGACTACCCGGCCCCCATTGTTGACCACAAGACCCAGCAGGCCCTGTTCAAAGACAAGTACAAAGCCCAGAAGACCTAATTTTGCTAACTGGGGCGATCGCTATCGCCGCCGTCGGGGCCGCACAATGCTAAACAGCAGCCACAGGCCAAAAAAGCTGGCGGCTGCAAATAAAACAATGCTGAGAATCTGCCCCTGGGGCGACTGTCGGCCCGTAGCCACGATCGCTGCTCCCACGATCAGCGCGGCCACCACAATGCTAAACGACTGGCGGGTCGAGGCTTCATCAAGGCTGCGGCGCAGATCGTCAACCCCTTGAATCTTGAGGTTGAAGGTGAGCTGCTCAGAGCTGAGGCGATCGAGCAAAAAGCCCACCTGGCGCGGCGAGCTGAGCGACAGATTGCGAAACTCTAGCCCCGTGCGCAGCAGCGCCAGCAGCGGATCGTCGCCGACCAGCTGCTGGCGAAATAAGTCAGCCATCAGCGGGCGCACTTCATCAATTAAATTCACGCCGGGGTTAAACTGGCGCGCCGCCCCCTCCAGGTTGGCCAGCGACTTGGTAAATAACCCCACGTTGGCGGGCCAGCGCAGGTTGTTGCGAATGCCCGCCGCCAAGATCTCGCCAAAAATTTCGGCGGTGTTGATCTGCTCCAGGCTGAGGCCGTAGTAGCGGCCCAGCAGGCGAGTGTAGTCGCTCTCCAGCCGGGCCAGGTTAACCGGCTTCAGCGGTTCAGCCAGCTGCAGGGTGAGCTGCGCGCAGCGCTGGGCGTCGCAGTTGACAATGGCCAGCACCATTTCGGTCATGGTGGTGCGGGTACGCGGATCCATGTGGCCCATCATGCCGCAGTCGAGCAGGGCCAGGCGGCCATCGTCTAAGTAAAAAATGTTGCCAGGGTGAGGGTCGGCGTGAAAAAAACCATCGACAAAATACTGCTTAAAGAAGGCCCGAAACAGTAGTGTTGTCGCTTTTGCTCGCAGCCCTACACTGTCGCTGTGGACATCTTCAGCCCGCAGGTCTGCCTTGAGCAAGGGAGTGCCCTCCAGCCACTCCATCGCCATAATTTTGGAGTTGGTGAGTTCCCAGTAGATTTCCGGCACGATCAGCTGACCAGCATCGTACCAGGCGCTTTTAGAGAGGTTGAGCCGCAGCTGATCGGTATAGGTCGCCTCGGTGGTGAAGTCGAGTTCGGCATTGAGGGCATCGGCAAATTCTTCGGCCAGCTCGACCACGTTGTAGCGCTGGCCAAACTGGGTGGCCGAGACCAGCCGGGCAATATCGCGAATCAAGGTCATGTCGCGCTCGACCTGGCGCTCAATGCCGGGGCGCTGCACCTTGAGGGCTACCTGGCGACCGTCCTTGAGCAGGGCTTTGTGGGTTTGGGCGATAGAACCTGCCGCGATCGCGCCATACTCCAGCCGCTCAAACAGCTCCTCCGGCGCAGCAGCGAGGGACTGGCGGATGTGAATCTCAATCTCTTTGGGGTCTACAGCCGGAACCGTGCTCTGAAGGCTGCTGAGTTCTTCGATGTAGGCTGGGGGCATGAGGTCGGGGCGGGTGCTCAAGAGCTGCCCCAGCTTGACGTACACCGGCCCCAGGTCGGTCAAAATATTGCGCAGCACGGCTGGGGGCGGCAGCTCAGGCTCATCGGCTTGGCCTCCTACCAGGAGCCGCCGCATGTAGTCCCAGCCGTGGCTCAGCACGACTTCGACGATCTCTCTTTGCCGAGCCAAACGAGACGATGAAACCATTGCCGCCTGAGATACAGATGGATTGATGCTAACGCAATCACGTTAAGGCTTTGTCGCTAACCACTTAACCTGGCTGACCTACCCCAGATGACTATTGATAAACCTGCGGCAGGACGGTCTGCCCCCGGTGCTATGATGCTTGGGCGCTGTCGGTTCCGGTGGGGATCAGCCATCGGAGGCAACGGGGAAAGTGCAGTGTAAGTCTGCCGCTGTCCCGCAGCTGTGAAGCTTTTTAGATGTTCAACCCAGTACTGGGTTGAACATCTAAAAAGCTAAGCCAGAACGCCCGCCGATCGCATGTCTGTTTTCGTCATTCTTTTTTCGTCTGCGAGGTACGGATGAATCACTGTGTTGAGGCTTTGGGATCAATCTGGGCTGGTTTACGGTCAAATTTGGTCAGTCGTGGCTTTGTGGGGGCGATTCGCAAAGCGATCCCTGCGGGAATCGCGGCCCTGCTGCTGCTGCCGCTGCCCAGTCTGGCTCACCACCCACTGGGTGGAGGGGTGCCCGTCACCTTCGCTGAGGGCTTTTTGTCGGGCCTGGGGCACCCCGTCATTGGGCTTGACCACCTGGCCTTTGTCGTGGCGCTGGGGCTGCTGGCGGCGGTCAGCGCCTGGGGCATCGCGATCCCGGTGGTTTTTGTGCTGGTGGCTATGGTCGGCACGGGGCTGCACCTGGCCGAGATCATGCTGCCGGCAGCTGAGCTGGTGATCGCTGGCTCAGTGCTGGGCTTTGGCCTGCTGCTGGCGCTGAAGAATCGACCCCAAAGTGCTGTGGTCACCGGGCTAGCGGCGATCGCCGGGCTCTTTCACGGCTTTGTCTATGGTGAAGCCATTTTTGGGGCTCAGACCATGCCGCTGGTGGCGTATCTAGCTGGCTTTACGGCCATTCAGATGGCGATCGCGACCGCAGCCTTTTGGATGGGGCGACAGCTGACCCAGCGGACAAATATGGCTTCTATCCAGCGCACTGGCTTGGTAATCTGCGGTATTGGCGCGACCTTTTTGGCGACGGCACTGCTAGAAGCCGTGCTGCCGGTGTAGATTTAACCCCCGTTGATTCACCCCTTACCATCTGGGGCAAACGGCGTTTGCCCCAGATGGACATGCGTCAGGCAGGATGCCATTCTACAAAACGGGACCTCTAGCTCCGCAGGGTGACGCCAAACTGCTTTTCTAAAGCGGCGCGCACTTTTTGGTGGACCGGGTCAACCGCATCGTCGGTGAGGGTTTGCTCTGGGGAGCGGTAGACCAGGCGAAAGGCAAGGCTGCGCTGCCCCTCAGGCACGCTTGCGCCCCGGTACTCGTCGAACAGGTCCACTGACTCCAGCAGTTTACCCCCGGCTTTGGTCATGGCGCTGGTCAGATCGGCCACCGACACCTCTAGGGGCGCGTAGAAAGCCAGGTCGCGATCGCTGGCCGGGAAGGTGGAGTAGGCGGCAAACTTAACCGACTTTTGCAGCACCGGCACCAGACAGGTCTCTAGCGCCGACCAGTTGAGCTGAAACACGTACACCTCGGCGGGCAGCTGGCGCTGCTGCCGCAGCTGGGGGTGAAGCTGACCAAAGCGGCCCAGCTCCAGTCGTCCCCGCACCCAAAGCGAGGCCGTGCGACCGGGGTGAAAGCGTGGGTCGGTGCTGTCGGGGCGGTAGTCAACCGCCAGCCCCAGGCGATGAAATACGCTGTCTAACCTACCCTTGGCCTCATACCAGGTGAGGGGCCGCTCTTGGCCACTGGTGGGCCACTGGCTCGAACGCCCGTCACCGCCGACAATGCCGCCCACCGCCTCGGCTTCGTGGATGCCTGCCTCGTCTTGCCAGAAGATGTGGCCGATCTCAAAGCCGTTGAGGGGGCCGTTGCTCTGATTGAGGTTAAAAGCGTAGGCCTCGATTAGGCCATCAATGAGATCCTGCCGCAGAGCAGAATATTCAGGAAAGAGGGGGTTGGCCAGGGTAACCTGGCGATCGCTGGTGGGCTTGGTCAGTGAGTAGTGCAGTAGCTCAGTCAGCCCCGCCGCCCGAAACGCCTCCCGCAGCCGTCGGCGCAGGGCCGCCTCCACCGAGAGGTAGCCGCCTACCGCCTTTTGGGGCAGGGTATCGGCAAAGTGGTTGTAGCCGTAGAGGCGAGCAATCTCTTCTATTAGATCAATCTCGCGCTCCAGGTCGCGGTAGCGGTAGGCGGGCACCGTCACGGCCCACACGCCTGCGTCGTCGGTCGGTGCCACCTGGCAGCCCAGGGTTTCGAGCTGCTGATGAATGGTCTCGGGTGGCAAGTCTTGAGGCTCTTGACCCAAATTGACCACCTGCCCCAGCAGCTGAGTCACCCGGCTCAGCCGCAGGGTAAGCACCCGCTCGGGAATCGTGGCCCCGAGGGCCGTGGTGCCCACGGTTTGGGCCACCACGGTAGCCCCGGCCAGTTCTTGAAGCAGCTGGAGGGCGCGATCGCAGGCCAGCCCCAGCTCAGCCGGGTTGATGCCGCGCTCATAGCGAGCCGAGGCCTCGGTGCGCAACCCCTGACTGCGGGCCGATTTGCGAATTGCCGCCGCGTCAAAAAAGGCAGCCTCTAGCAGAATGGCCTGGGTACCGTCGTGCACTTCGGTCGCTTCACCGCCCATCACCCCGGCCAGGGCGACAGGCTGATCGCTGGCTGTAATCAGCAGCGTTTCGGGCTGCAGCTGCCGCTTTTGGCTATCCAGCGTCACCAGGGTTTCGCCGGGCTGGGCATAGCGAACGCCCAGAGTTAGCCCGGCGCCAGTAGTAGGCAGGCGATCGCGATCGAAGGCGTGCAGCGGCTGCCCCCACTCCAGCAGCACATAGTTGGTGATATCTACCACATTATTGATCGGGCGGGTGCCCGCCGCCACCAGCCGCTGCTGTAGCCACTGGGGAGACGGCCCCAGCTGAATAGTCTCCAGCACTGTACCAATGTAGATCGGGCAAGCTCTCTCATCGGTCAGCGCGATCGCCGGAGCCGCTTTACTCTTGGGCACCGTCGGCGGTTGGGTCACAGGCAGATGCAGCGCTGCTCCCGTGATCGCTGCTACCTCTCGGGCAACGCCCACCATGCTCAGGGCATCGGCCCGGTTGGCGGTGGAGGTGACATCTAAAATGACGTCGTCGAGACCCAGCAGGGGGCGCACGTCCTGCCCCAGCTCCAGCCCATTGGCCTCAAATACATGAATGCCCTCCGAATCCTTCGCCAGCCCCAGCTCGGCCAGGGAGCAGATCATACCTTCAGAGGGCACCCCGCGCAGCTTGCGAGGCTTAATAGTGAGATCGACCACCGGTAGATGGGTATCCACTGTCGCCACCGCCACGTAGATATTGGCGCGCACATTGGCGGCTCCGCACACTATAGTTGACCTATCGGCCTGGCCAATATCGACTACACAAACGCTGAGCTTGTCAGCATCGGGGTGCGGGGTGCGATCTACCACTCGACCCACCACCACGCCATCGGCCCAGGTCCGCCTATCCTCAATATCTTCTACCTCAAAACCCGCCATCGTCAGGGCATCGGCTAGCGCTTGGGGAGAAAGCTGGACGTTGACGTATTCGTTGAGCCAATTGAGAGATATGCGCATGGTAGGGCTAGTTTGACCGTGAAAAAAGCTAACGCTGTAGTGTAAATCTCATTCAAGTTCAGAAGTGGGGTTCTGCGGTTGGGAAAACTACAGATCCCGAACTGGACTTGATATATTGCTCAAACATTCTACCCTTTGGGCATTGCATCTACCCAGGGCACCCCTGCCCAGTAATCCACTGGCGCAAAAGGGAGCCTGGGGATCAAGGGTTCATCGATTTTTTACATTTCACCGCGATTTCAGACGGAAGTATATATCCCTGTAGGTGAATGCTATAACCCCTCTCTGAAAGAGGGAACAATTGGGGTAATGTGGCATTACTGCATGGGACTGGCCCTCACAACTCCCGCCTTGTGGGTGTTGTGGCTCCCCATCTAAACTGCCCCGCTGCTGGTTAACTCAATCCCAGGCGTAGTCTTCGGGCCTCGTCTAGATATCCACCATCCTGGGCCGCATGAGCTACTGCATCAATCCCGACTGTTCAAAGCCCAAAAACCCCCCCACGCTCAGCCATTGTCAAAACTGTGGGGCGGAACTGCTGCTGCGGGGCCGTTACCGAATGATTCGCGCCCTGGGACGGGGCGGTTTTGGGGCTACCTTTTTGGCCCGCGATGAGCTGCTGCCGGGCAAACCGCCCTGCGTGATTAAACAGCTGCGCCCGTCGGCTGAGGCTCCTCACATCCTCGATATGGCCCGCGATCTATTCAAGCGGGAAGCCAAAATTTTGGGCATGATTGGTAACCATCCCCAACTGCCCCGCCTGCTTGACTACTTTGAAAGCGGGCAGGAATTCTTTTTAGTGCAGGAATATATCAACGGCCTCACCCTGCAGCAGGAGGTCAAGCGCGGCGGCCCCTTTACCGAAGCGGGGGTGAAGCAGTTTTTGAGCGAAATTTTGTCGATGGTGCAGTACGTCCACGACAACCACGTCATTCACCGCGACATTAAACCGGCCAATATTATCCGCCGCGATCAAGATAAAAAGTTGGTGCTAATCGATTTTGGCGCCGTCAAAGACAAGGTCAACCCGGCCCAGGCCGCCAATTCTGACCAGACAGCCCTCACCGCTTACGCCATCGGCACCCCTGGCTATGCGCCGCCCGAGCAGATGGCCATGCGCCCAGTTTACGCCAGCGATATCTATGCTCTGGGCGTTACCTGTATCTACCTGCTGTCAGGTAAGGCTCCCAAGGATCTCAACTATGACCCCAACACGGGGGAACTGCTGTGGCGCGAGCAGGTACACATCAGCGACCACTTTGCCGGCGTGCTGCAAAAAATGCTGGAAATTTCGGTGAAGCACCGCTACCAGAGCGTAGAGGCCATTCACCGAGATTTAGATTTAGAGCCCTACATGGAGAGTTTGGCCCAAAATATGGCCTTTCCCTCGGCAGCGGTGTCTGCAAGCAACGGCTTTAGCAACGGCAGTGGGCCAGTCAGCGGGCCTTCCGGGCATCCGGCTATCAGTAATTCGGGCGGGTCTCCCTCGTCGCGTATGGCGGCGGCTATTCGGGCTCGACGCGAGCGATCGCATTCAGGCGCCAAAAACGTCGCCCCCTTGGTGCCCAGCCACAACGGTACGCCTTCGCCCCGGCCCAAGGTGGCTCCCGCCACCCTGCTCACCTCCGATGACGTCAAGCAAAAATACACCAAGGGACGGCGCGACTTCTCGCTGCAAACCTTCAAAGACCTCGATTTACAGCGCACTCTGCTGGTTGAGGTCAACTTCAACCAGTCCAAATTGCCTAGCGCCAACTTCCAGGGGGCCGATCTGAGCAACGCCAACTTTGGCCGCGCCAATCTCAACCGCGCCAACCTGCGCAACGCCAAGCTGGTCAAGGCCTACTTCCACTATGCCAACCTGGAAGGGGCTGACCTGCGGGGGGCCAATCTGGTCCATGCCTGCCTGTCTAACGCCAACCTGCGCGGGGCTAACCTCTGCGGGGCCGATCTCACGGGCGCGCTTATTTCGGATGATCAACTGGCTATGGCCCGGACCAACTGGTCTACGGTCATGCCCAACGGCCGTCGAGGCATGCTTTAGGGCATAGCGGCGGCCTTGGCCTGGGCTGAACCAGCGCCAGAAGCCTCGACTTTAGCGCTCAAGACGTTGTCTGGGGCATTGCGCAGGGCAACCAGCGCCTCTTTGATAATAACCGCAGCGGGGACGGCCACAATGACCCCAAGCAGACCGCCCACCCTGGCCCCCGACAAAATGGCAATGAAAACCCAAAACGGGTTGAGGCCGGTAACGCTGCCGAGTACCCGAGGAGCAATGCCGTTTTCGACCAGCTGCTGAACGATGACGGCAGAGATGAGCATGGGGATGGCAATTTTGATGTCGCGCAGGGCCACCAGCAGGGTGACGATGATAACGCCGACGGTGCCGCCAAAGGGCACCAGGGCCAGCAGCCCCACGGTGAGACCAAACAGGGAGCCAAAGGGCACGTTGAGCAGGCCAAAAATAATGGTCAGAGCGGTGCCAAAACAGCTGGCGACAATGAACTGCCCCAAAAAGTAGTTGCGAAAGCTCTGGCGCAGGGTTTCTGAAAAAGGCTGCTGCAGGCGAGACGGCAGCAGGCCCACGACTCCGCTCCACACTTCTTCGCCGTGCTGGAGCAGGTAGAAGGTCAGCACCACAGTCAGCACTACGTCGAGCAGCTTGTTGGCCGTAAACACCGCTACGTTGATGGTGAGGTTGAGGGCTTCGCCTGCAATTGACTGGATCTCACGCTTGAGGCGATCGCTGGTGAGGGTAATAATGCCGTCAAAGTTGATCGGTAGGCCCCAGTCAGCCAGCTTGCCGTCGAGCATCATCAGCTGGGTTTTGCCCGAGTCAAACCAGTCGGGCAATCGCACCACCAGCTGCTGCCCCTGGTCGATCACAAAGGGCAGTACGATAATCGCCAGTCCCGAAAACCCAACTAGAGCTAGCACCAGCACCAGGGTGGCCGCCAGCCCGCGTTTGAGGCCAAGGGTTTCGAGTCGGCCCATCGGGTAGCTGAGCAAAAATGCCAGCAAGCCAGCGATTAGCACCGTCACCAAAATGGAGCGAAAGTAGCCAAAGATAATGGATACTGCCCATACATTGAGCACTACCAAGGGGGTGGCCAGCAGCACCAGCAGCGACTGGGCTATGGGGCTGAGCTTTTCCCACCAGCGGGCTAACCAGCTTTGGGCGACAGGCTCACTGCCTGGTGCTACACCGTACTCCATAAATTTGCTTACTGCTGACGTGGGTCATTTTGGGGGGAGGCCGCTATGGCCATCTACAGCCTACGGCAAAGTCGCGGATTTCAGACTTGGGCGATCGCTCTTTTTTGAAGCGAGCGTCAAAGTTTGCTACTAGCACTAGGCATCCTAGGCGGTAATATGTAAACAATTTAAAACAAACTCTCGACCAGCCACCCCCCACTTGGCTAGAGATCTAAAAGTTTACCCTCGCAAAACTCAACGCCTGGGCCTAGTTTGGTTTAGCCGCTGAGTCCGACTCTGCCCTAAATTATTCTTTACGCTAGTCACCCTATGCTCGCTTCTCACCACCGTTCTACTACTGGCATCACCTTCAAACAGCCCCATCCTCAAAAGGTGCTGGTGCTGGGCGATAGCCTGGTATATGGCTTTGGCGACCCTGAGGGGGGTGGTTGGGTTGAGCGCCTGCGTCGCCTAACAATGGCACCGGGACGCGAGGGAGCCGTGTTTTACAACCTGGGTGTGCGGGGCGATGGCGTCGGTCAGGTAAAGCAGCGCCTTGACCACGAGTTTCGCAATCGGGGCGAAATTCGCAATCGAGTCCCCGATTTAATTGTGCTGTCAGTGGGTGTCAATGACTCGGCTCGGGTTGGCAACACCCTGGGCCGCAACCGCACCGATTTTGACCAGTTTCAGCAGCAAATGGATGACCTGCTAACCCAGGCGCGGCGGCTATGCCCAGTGCTGTTTGTGGGTATGACGCCAGTAAACGAGCAGGTCATGCCCTTCTCAGAGGTGCTCTACTACACCCACAGTGACCAATGGCACTACCGCGAGGCTACCCGACTAGCCTGCATGAGCCACAACATTCCGTATCTAGACGTGCTGAATCTGTGGCTGGACCGGGGCGAACCCTGGTGGCTGTCGCTGCTCTCAGTAGATGGGCTGCACCCCAACGTGGCGGGCTACCGGGCGCTGCTGAACGATATTTTGAGCTGGGACGCCTTTCAAGCTGCGGTAGATTTACCTGTTGAGCTTGACTAGGCAGGCCTAGTCAAGGCAGCCTTCATCTAGGTCTGAGGCGGTTACAGGCGGTAGGGTAGCCGGTTCAATGGGGCGGCCCAAAAACATGCTCCGGGGGCGGCTCTGGGACCGATCCTGGGCTTGACTCTGAGAACGAGCGAGGTTTTTTTGCGGTGGAGTTTCTTCGCACAGGGCCTCGACCTCGACCTCGACCAGCATGTCGGGGTTGATCAAAACCGGAATTTCGACGGTGGTGTTGGCGGGGGAATGGGCAACAAACAGTTCGTGGTGGGCGCGGGCTACCTCTGGCCAATGGTTCATGTCGGTAATATAAACACGGGTTCGCACCACGTCGCTGAGGTTGGCCCCTAGCTCTTCCAGAGCCTGCTGAATAATTTCAAAACAGCGATGGGTCTGGGCGTAGGCATCGCCAGGGGCATAGGTATTGCCCTCGCCATCGCTGGAGGCCGTACCGGAGACAAAAATCTGCTGACCTACCCGCAGGGCCCGACAGTAGCCGGCCTTCTCTTCCCAAGGGGTACCCGAAAACGCCCGCTGCCGCGCCATTGCTATGCCCACCATAAAAACAGCCCCAGCATACCTTAGGGCTTCAACCGTGCTGCCTGTGCCGATACCAGCAATATTTGAAAGTTTCGTCATGCAGAATGTCGCCACGCAAGTAGCACCCCAATCCTACAGAATGCTGGGGTAGCTGAGGGCCTGGCAGAGCAGGCATGAGCCATATCTACACCGCGCCGATTGGGCCGCCAACCGCCACTGTAGAGCATTGGTAGAGCGGCTAAACCATCTAAAAGTTATAGATAGCCGAAAGAACTTGCGCCGAACGGATCTCCAGTCAGCTGAGGCAAACAAACTCTCTAGCCTGAAGCTTTTCACGGTTAGAAGGCTTCAGGCTAGGGGGCTTTCCGTTTGCAGGGACGCAGGCAGACGATACCGATCGCCGCAATGTTTTTACGGCTGACTTAGTACTGATACTGAGCGCTCGATCGAGTGTAGTCGCGTAGGGGAATGGCGCGATTTAGAGCCAGGTTTTTGGCAAATCTAAACAGACTGTCGTAGTTGTGCTGTCGGCACACCAAACGCCCATCGCCCGAGTAGCCACTGCCGTTGTCGCGCAGTTCAACCACTAAGTCAGACACGTAAACAGAGAAAATTCGAGTTGCAGCGTTCATCGGTTTCACGACCTTGGATAAGAAAGATTGACTGTAGCGACGATTCCCAAAACGCCGAGTCAAACCCGAGACGGAGTCCAGATGTTGTCTGGTAAATACCCTATCTAGGGCAGACCGAAGGCCCAGTTTATGGTCCAGTAAGCTATCAAAGGGACTGAATATTGGCGGGGTCTACGTAGTAGCAGGCGGCACTGTCTAGACAGATACGGGCCCACCCCGCATCGCTGACGTCAACCAGTTCATAGGTTGTCTCTTGAACGAAAAAGCCGCGATGATCCCGAGTGCCAGGCAGCACAGAGAAGCGGTAGTTACCGTCATTTTGAGTATTCATGGTGATTTGTAAAAAGAATTTAGTAGGACAGGAACTTTCCCTGCTCCTCTAATTTTATATGAAGGAACTGTGAGGTAAAACTATTTCTTGCGAATTAATTTTAATCTTTACCTTGGGTTGCGAAATTGTTACCTCAAATACGATTGCGGTTATTCCTTCATCAATAAACATAACAATTGCAGCTTGGAGCGATTGGCTACAGCGCGACAATACGCTCGGCTACTCGCAGCTTGGCTGAGCGGGCGCGAGGGTTTTGGCTCAGTTCAGCTTCGGTTGCAATTACCGGTTTTTTGGTAATCACTTTGAGGTCGGAAGACGCTTTGAGCGTATGCTTGACCAGGCGATCTTCCAGGCTGTGAAAACTGATGATCACCAGCCGTCCGCCAGGGGCAAGCCAGGTCGGGGCGACCTGGAGCAGGGTCTCTAGCACCTCCAGCTCTCGATTGACCGCAATTCGCAGGGCCTGAAAGGTGCGGGTTGCCGGGTGAATGCGGCCATAGCGGTAGCTGCGGGGCACGCAGTAGGAAATGGCTTCGGCTAAATCGGTCGTGGTCTGCCAGGGGCGCTGGTCGACAATTTTGCGGGCAATGCGGCGCGAGAGGCGTTCTTCGCCGTAGGTGTAGATCAAATTGGCCAGCTCGGTTTCATCCCAGTGGTTGATGATGTCGGCGGCAGTGAGATCCTGGCGCGGGTCCATGCGCATGTCGAGGGGGGCCGTCTGGCGAAAGCTAAAGCCGCGATCGCCCACGTCGAGCTGTACCGAACTCACCCCCAAGTCGGCCAGAATGCCGCTAAAGGGCACACCCGAGGGTTTGAATTCGGCAAAGTTACCGTGCCAGTAGGACACCCGATCGGCAAACTCAGCCAGATTGGCCTGGGTGGCGGCGATCGCCGCCGCGTCTTGATCCACCGCTACCAAACTCACCGTGGGGTCAGCCGCCAAAATCAACCGACTGTGCCCGCCACCGCCAGCGGTAGCGTCTAAGTAGCGACCACCGGGCTGAATATTGAGCCCTTCTGTCACGGCCTCAGGCAGCACCGGCACATGATTAAACTCTGGCTCTGCCATCAGCAATCCCAATCCCTGCTCGGTATCGCAAACTTAGGCGATACCCATTAAGATACTCAAAGATACAGCAGAACAGTACTTTGGCCATTGGGTAGCCCCTATGTCAATCATTGAAACTAAGACCGAACCCATGGTGCTTAACATGGGGCCTCACCACCCCTCGATGCACGGGGTGTTGAGACTCATTGTCACCCTTGACGGCGAAGACGTTGTAGATTGCGAGCCGGTGATTGGCTACCTGCACCGGGGCATGGAGAAAATTGCTGAAAGCCGCACCAACCTCATGTTTGTGCCCTATGTTAGCCGCTGGGACTACGCGGCGGGCATGTTCAACGAAGCAATTACGGTCAACGCCCCCGAGAAGCTGGCCGACATTGAAGTGCCCAAGCGGGCCAGCTACATTCGCGTCATCATGCTGGAGCTGAACCGGATCGCCAACCACCTGCTGTGGCTGGGTCCATTTCTGGCCGACGTCGGTGCCCAAACTCCGTTTTTCTATATTTTCCGCGAGCGGGAAATGATCTATGACCTGTGGGAAGCCGCCACTGGCTATCGCATGGTCAACAACAACTACTTCCGCATTGGCGGCGTTGCGGCCGACCTGCCCTACGGCTGGATCGACAAGTGCCTTGACTTCTGCGACTACTTTTTGCCTAAAGTCGACGAGTACGAAAAGCTGATCACCAACAACCCCATCTTTCGTCGCCGCATTGAAGGGATAGGCACCATCTCGCGCGATGAGGCGATCGCCTGGGGGCTGTCTGGCCCCATGCTGCGCGGTTCGGGCGTCAAGTGGGACCTGCGCAAGGTCGACCACTACGAGTGCTACGACGACTTCGACTGGGACGTGCACTACGAAACCGCTGGCGACTGCATGGCCCGCTACCAGGTGCGCATTCGTGAGATGCGCGAGTCGGTCAAGATCATCCGGCAGGCCTGCAAAAATCTGCCCGGTGGCCCTTTTGAAAACCTGGAGGCCAAGCGCATGGCCGAAGGCCCCAAGTCAGAGTGGAACAGCTTTGACTACCAGTTCATTGGCAAAAAAATTGCCCCCACGTTCAAAATTCCCGCCGGGGAGCATTACGTGCGGCTGGAGAGCGGCAAGGGCGAGTTAGGCGTTTTTATTATGGGGAACGACAATATCTTTCCCTGGCGATTCAAGGTGCGCGCTGCCGACTTCAACAACCTGCAAATTTTGCCCCATCTGCTCAAAGGGGTTAAGGTAGCCGACATTATGGCCATTCTGGGCAGCATCGACATCATCATGGGCTCTGTAGATCGCTAAATAGGGTCGCGCCCCAGCACAGGATTTTGAGCTGATGAATTACCATAGCGATGGCTGCTCTACCTGGAGAAATAGGTAATGCAGCTGTCGCTTGCCCAGGCTAGTTGGCCTTGTTGAGCCCTGTTCCTGAATCATCGCGTCGCCTGTGACCTCACTGCCCTCAAGTTCGTCTCGTCATCTTGCTCGACAGCGCCGTATTCAGCAGGCCAAGCGGCGGCGAGCGGTGACCCTCGCTTTTTTGCTGTTGGTGGTGGCAGGGGGGCTGAGCCTGCGATTGCTGCCCCGCACCTCGCTGCGGCAAATTCAAAAAACCGTGTGGGTCAGCCATCCCGAACCGCTGGCAATGACGGGTGGCGATCCCTACATCCGCGCCCTGATGCGAACCATCTCGGCAGCTGAGTCAAACATCAACAAGCCCTACAACGTCCTCTATGGGGGGCAGTTAATCCCTCAACTCAACCGCCATCCCAATATCTGCGTCGAGATTGTCGCCGGGCCAAATCGAGGACGCTGCACCACCGCCGCCGGACGCTACCAGTTTTTGACCAGCACCTGGCAAGAGAAGGCTCGCCAGTACCACCCTAGGTCGTCTAGCTGGTTCAGTACTTGGGGCGACTACAGCTTCGATGCCGAATCGCAGGATTTGGTGGTCTACCACTGGCTCAAAGACTCCTCAGCCTGGAGTCTCGATATTCCTACCGCCCTGCGCGACGGGCGCTTAGACGAAGTCCTGCGCCGCCTGTCTGGCACCTGGACCAGCCTGGGCTACGGCATTGAGTCGAATAGCATGACGGCTCGACTGCCCCGCATTTATGACAGCCTACTCAAAGAAGAGCTGGAGCTGTCATCTTCTAGGCAGATGCCCTAGCGCGGTATGGTCGCTATAGGCCTCACCTAGGTGCCTAAGCTCGGCCTGGGCGTCTTTTGTAGCTCTGCCGCTCACTTGAGGAGGTAGAGCCTGCGGCGAGCCTTCCAAGGCTGAGTACTATAGCAAGGGGCCGCGAGTGAGCCCCGTAGAACGCCCTGCTCAAGCAATACTGTAGGATGTGTTGGGTGCGCTCTGGTGCGCCGCCCGCAGGATGACGTTTTTGCGTACAGAGTTGACATTACCGACTTACCCAGGGTTGAGGGTCAGGTAGTTTTACCGCTCCAACCGCTAGGCCTGTCCCTCGGGCTATCCGATAAGAGTCAATGAAGATATGCTAAGAGTATATTGTTCTTTGATAAAGTTTGCAGGACGACAAAAACACAAACGGCTTCAAATGGAGGAAAAAGCATCTAAAATAAACCAGTTCCTCTGCTTTGTGTAGGTTTATGGTTTCTAAATAAACAAGTAATTTTAGATACTTTTTGGTGCCAGCAAAGCATTGTTTCAGGTAATTAACTTATAGCGGTTCCTGAACGCATGAGGTACGCCTCAACCGAGAGGAGTCTTGAAACTCATAGACCTGGGCAATTGACCTGTACCTTATCCGATTGAGAACCGCTATATCTAAACTATAAACTGTAGATGTATATGGCAAGCTTATTAATTTATGTCTAATCTAGCGGAAATCCGTCTGGCGATTCTTCAGTATGCCGGTGATATGCGAGAGAGTTATCAACTGCTCTCCCAGTCCGGCAAACAACTGTACTTTGGCCACAAGTACATTTTAGAAAGCACCGCTGCGATCGGTCAGCAAATTGATGAGGTTATTTTTATTTGCTGTAAAACGAGTTCTAAATACAGCGAAGTTTTAGAGCCTGGACTGCGTGCTGTGGGCGGCAACCTTGATCCCCACAAAGATGCTCGACGCCTGTTCGACTTGCTCAACCAGGAAAAACCCACCCACCTAGTTCTCCATTTCCCATCGTTTTTGGCGTTGAAGTGGGCTAAGCGCAACCGAGTAAAGACGATGGGTTTGTTTGCTGACTCTTTTCAAAATACCAGCATCTTTGCTAGGCTCCGCCATGCTCGACTGGCGAACCTATTAAACGACAAAACCGTTGACTTCGTAGCTAACCATGGCTTGAGTTCATGCCATTCTCTACGACATATTGGCGTCAGGCCGGATAAAATCGTTCCCTGGGACTATCCTTACGAAACTACCCCCAGCGACTTTAGTCCTAAAAGTTTGGGCACCGCAAACATTAATGACCGAAACATTGTCTATGTCGGTGGTCTCTATGAAACGAAGGGGGTAGGCGACATCTTAAATGCCCTGGGTGCCCTGAGAGAATCTGGCATAACCCCCAACCTAACCCTAATTGGGAATGGGGATCTAGATTTTTTTCGGGCTGAAGTTCAACGCCTGGGTCTAGATAATCAAGTGGTTTTAACGGGTGGATTGCCCAATGATCAGGTATTAGAGAAGATGCGCTGGGCCGATGTTGTAGTAGTTCCCAGCCGCCATGCCTACCCAGAGGGTCTGCCCCTGACGATATATGAAGCACTAACTGTCAGAACACCTCTGATCATTTCAGATCACCCGATGTTTTTGCAAAAATTTGAGCTAGAAAAAGATGTGCTGATGTTCCCAGAAAAAGACGCCAGCGCCCTGGCTCGCTGCCTTCAAACCCTGCTCACTGACGCAAAACTCTACGGCACATTGTCCTTAAATTCTGCGGACGCCTGGGCCAGATTACAGCTACCGGTTAAGTGGCATGCTGCGATCGAGCAGTGGATAGCAGATACTCCAGAAAGCCGTCAGTATCTCTTTCAGTACAGCTTGGGGCAGTGCTCTTATCAAGAGCAACAGCTCAGGTCTAGCCCAGTGTTGTCGCCTCGCAGCTAAGGGTAGACTGGCGACTAATTTTAGATAGATCGCAGAAAGTCTTAGGGGGCATAGAGTGCGCCATTGCCCAGCCTAATGCCCCAAGCTTAACCTTTTGTCGCCTGGGTTTTGCCTGACACAGGCTACAGCATTGTTTAGCTAGAATTACTGACTCAAAGCCTGGCCGGATACGTTCGTTCTCTGTTGGTCTAGCATAGAGGGGATTTAGGCCGTAGCTCGGACCTGTTTACTCCATGGTTATTAGAATATCTGCTCTTCCTGGCTCTAAAACGCCCTTTTGGCAGCGCGCCCCCAAACTCATTCTGCGCCCGCTGGAGTATTTTGAAGACAACTATCGCCGCTACGGGCCGGTGTTTCAGGTCGGCAACGGATTGCCGCTGTCTATTTACGTGGCTGACCCGGCGGTGATACAGGGCATTTTTCAGACCGATGCGGCCCAGTTTCACGTGCCGCCCCAGAACGTCGGCAGCGGGTTGACCTTTTTGCTGGGCGATCAGTCGCTGCTACTGCTGGACGGCGATCGCCACCGCCGCCACCGGAGGCTGCTGATGCCGCCCTTCCACGGCGATCGCATGCGGGCCTACGGCGATGTGATTGTCGAGCTGACCGAGCAGGTGATGGCGAGCTGGCAGCCGGGGATGGCCTTCAACCTGCGGGTCGCCATACAGGATATCACCCTGCGGGTGATTCTCAAGGCCGTGTTTGGGCTCGGGGATGGCGATCGCTACGATCGCCTGCGCCAGCTGATTGGCACCCTACTGGAGGGGCTGGGAACGCCCTTTAGCGCGTTTTTTATCTTCTTTCCGGGGCTGCAAAAAGATCTGGGGCCGATGAGCCCCTGGGGCCGGTTTGTACGCATCAAGGCCGAGATCGACGCGCTGATCTATGCCGAAATTGAGGACCGCCGTCGGTCGCCCCAGCCCGAGCGCACCGACATTCTCTCGCTGATGATGGCCGCCCGCGATGACCAGGGCCAGCCCCTCAGCGACAGCGAACTCCACGACGAGCTGATGACGCTGCTGGTGGCGGGCCACGAAACCACCGCCTCGGCGTTGACCTGGGCGCTGTACTGGGTGCACTGGCTGCCTGAGGTGGGCGCTGTACTGGGCCAGGAGCTCGATCGCTTGGGGCCAGCACCCGACCCCCTGGCGGTTGCCAGCCAGCCCTACCTCACCGCCCTCTGCCAGGAGACCCTGCGCATTTACCCGGTGGCCCCCACCACAGGCATCCGCATCCTCAGCCAGCCGATGACGGTGGCGGGCTACGAGTTCCCGGCTGGGGCGGTGCTGTTTCCCAACATTTACCTGGTGCACCACCGCGACGATCTCTACCCCGAACCCGATCGCTTTAAGCCAGAGCGATTTTTGGAGCGGCAGTACTCGCCCGCTGAGTTTTTGCCCTTTGGCGGTGGCCACCGCAGCTGCATCGGCATGGCCTTCGCGATGATGGAAATGAAGCTGGTGCTGGCTACCGTACTGCGCCAGTGGGAGCTAGAGCTGGCCCCCCGCGATCGCCGTCCGCTGCGCCCTGTGCGGCGAGGCCTCACCCTGGCTCCGCCCGGTCGTCTGCGGCTGGTGCCGGTGGGCCAGCGGGTGCCTCAACCCCAACCCCTACTCCTGAGCTAGCGCCGCCTCTATGGCCCCTTCAACAGGGGCCACGCCCCCCTGCTCCAGAATCTGGGGGATCAAATCTTCGCGGCGTACCGCCATTAGATGAATGCCCTGGCACACCTGGCGGGCCGCCTGTACCTGCTCAGCGGCGATCTGCACCCCCTCCTGCAGAGGGTCGGCGGCGGCGGCGAGGCGATCGATGGTGGCCTGGGGAATGTGGGCACCGGGTACGTTGCGGTTAATGAAATTGGCGTTTTTGGCCGACTTGAGCAGAAAAATGCCCGCCAGCACCGGGCGGTTGTAGCCCGAGGCCACTTGATCCATAAACTTGGCCAGGCGATCGAAATCGGTGATCATCTGGCTCTGAAAGAACTGGGCCCCTGCTTTTACCTTGGCCTCAAAGCGGCGCTGAAGCCCCGACCAGCTAGACGCCTGCGGGTCGATCGCGGCCCCGGCAAACAGGTCGAGCGCCCCGTCGGTGAGGGGCTTGTCGTTGCTGTCGACGCCGTAGTTAAGTTTTGCAAGCAGCTTTAGCAGCCGCACCGACTCCAGATCAAACACTCCCCGCGCCTCGGGGTGGTCGCCCGCCTTGACCGGGTCGCCCGTGAGGGCCAGAATGTTGCGCACCCCCAGGGCGTAGGCCCCCATCAGGTCGGCCTGGAGGGCGATGCGGTTGCGATCGCGGCAGGCCACCTGGCACACCGCCTCTACCCCCTGCTGTTGCAGCAGCAGCGCCGCCGCCCACGACGACATCCGCATCACCGCCCGGCTGCCGTCGGTAATGTTGACCGCGTGCACCCGGCCCTTGAGCAGCTGCCCCATCGCCAGCATATGCTCGGGGTTGCCTCCCTTGGGCGGCATGACCTCTGCTGTGACCAAAAACTGGCCAGCCTGGGCCGCCGTGCGCAGCCGATAACCCAACGGTGTAGACGTCAAACAGTCCTCCTCAGGAATCCGTGCGTAGGAATCCACGTGACGCGATGAACGGTGGAATAGAACAAGGGGTAGTTGATCAGTATATCCCGCCGACTACAGGGGCTTAGAGTAGCCCAGGGCTGTTTTTACCCGGTCTAAAGACTGATTGGCCAGGGCGCGGGCTTTTTCATCCCCGGCTTTGAGAATGCTCTCCAGGTAGGCGCGATCGCCCATCAGCTCG
Organism: filamentous cyanobacterium CCP3; assembly: GCA_003022385.1. Taxonomy (GTDB): domain Bacteria; phylum Cyanobacteriota; class Cyanobacteriia; order Phormidesmidales; family Phormidesmidaceae; genus Nodosilinea. The sequence goes on from PYGV01000025.1 coordinate 28,647, forward strand.
CCATAGCGGGCCTGTATCGGGGCCAGCGCCGCCACCGCTGTTTCCGCCAGCAGGGGCTTAAACTGGCCCCAGCCCATCTCGCGACACTCCGCCGCCACCGCCTCCTTGGTTTGGCCTGACAGCAGCATGTACAGCGTCAGCAGGTTGTTGCACTCGGGCCGAGCCGGGTCGTCAAACCACAGACCCCGCTCTGGGTCGGTCTTGGCCCGCTTAACCTTTTTAACGATCACCTCCGGCGGGTCGGTGAGGTCAATGCGGCTCTGCTCAGAGGGGTCAGACTTCGACATTTTTTTAGTGCCGTCGCTCAGGCTCATCACCCTGGCCCCCTCTTTGCGAATCATCGGTTCGGGCACCTTGAGCACCGGCTTGTCCTCGCTGCCAAACTGAAAATTGAGCCGATTGGCGATGTCGCGGGTGAGCTCTAAATGCTGCTTCTGGTCCTCGCCCACGGGCACCAGGTCGGGCTCGTAGAGCAAAATATCGGCGGCCTGCAGCACCGGGTAGTCGAGCAGGCCAATGCTGACGTTTTCCCCCTGCTTGACGGCTTTTTCTTTAAACTGAATCATCCGCTCCAGCCAGTTGAGCGGGGTGATGCAGTTAAACAGCCAGGCCAGCTCTGAGTGGGCCGACAGGTGCGACTGCACGAAAATGGTGGCCTTCTCGGGGTCAATGCCGCAGGCGATGTAGGTGGCCGCCACCTTGTAGGTATTGTCGGCCAGCTGGGCCGGGTCGTGGGGCACCGTAATAGCGTGCAGGTCGGCCATAAACAGAAAGGCGTCGTACTCTTCTTGCAGGTCAACCCAGTTGCGAATGGCCCCCAAGTAGTTGCCTAGGTGCAGGTTGCCGGTCGGCTGAATGCCTGAAAGAATGCGCTGTTTGGCCATAGGTCAAGAAAGGTGCGGCTAGGGAGAATGGGGTTGGCGCAGAGCCAGCGGGTGGCACAGCCCCTTACGAATCTACCCTAATCTCTGCCCGCCGCAGTATCCAGAAATGAACCAACGGTCAGACTTTCCTTGCGGGGATGAGGTTAATTGTTTAGCGTTGTAAATAGAAATGTAAGCATTCCTTAAACCCTATGACTTCTGCCACCGATCTGTCGAACCGCCTGCAAACCGCCATTGGGCTGGCTCAAGATGTTCAGCAGCACCCTCAGGCCCACCAGGCGTTTCAAGACATGCTGGCCGACCTCAAGACCCAAAGTCCAGAAACCGCTGATCTGCTGGCACAGCTCTGGCAGGAGTACATCAGCTCGAAGCGCTCCTCGGTGTTTTGGGAGCAGCTCTCTGAGGTCGAAAAAAATCTGTCCGATCGCATGAGCGAGAGCCACATGCAGCTCAAGCAAAACTACCTGCGCCTGATCCAGGAGCAGTAGGGCTGGCGACTGCTGTCGCAGGCCGCTTAAACCGTTCAGAATTGCAGAGCAAGCTGAAGCCCGTCGCTCGCTTAGAACGGCCAACGCTAAAATGAGGCTAATTGAAACAGGCGATCGCCGTGGCTCAGTCTATTCTTAAAATGCCTGCGACGGCAGGGTTTACCTCTGACCAGTTCTACGATCTGTGTCGGGCAAACCCAGAGCGGTCAGGGGTGGCAAAACTGCCGGGGGCTGAGCCAATCAGGCTGGGCAGGGGGGTATTGTCGAGGTTTTCTGCTTCTATGGAGCCAGTGAGGTCAGACCAATCTGTGGCGTCTGCGACGAGGGATGGCTCAGATGCAGAGCTATAGTTTTGGGTGGCTACCTGGCTTTTTTTGAGCAGTTGAATGAACTGAGCCAGCAGAGCTAGCGCGTCTTGGGGCAGGGTTTGAAGGTCTTGCTGGATTTGTTCAAGATGGTCATAGGTAGACCTCTCTAGGGAGAACGGATTGAGTTATGGAGTAATCTAGCTTTAGTTTATCGCTCTGGTCTAATGTTGCCTATCACCCGCCGCAGATAACTACTTATGCATCATAATCGATCAACTTTCGGCGGTCGGTGTGCATGGGCGTTGTTGGGCAACACCAGATTATAGTTTCAGGATTTCTTGGGCTGCACGCAAACCAGATAAATATGCACCGTGAGCAGTTCCGAAATAGTCCTTATTAGATGCTTCGCCCGCGAAAAACACGGACTTTGCGAGTGGTACAGCAAGCTCTTGGCGCATCTTTGGCACTGCACCAACAGGATTATATGAATACGAACCCAACGAAAACGGATCGCTTGCCCAACGGGTCATTTGATAGTCAATAGGTTCGGGGATGCTGACTCCATAGATTGTTCTTAAGGTTTGCATGGCACTCGCAACGATTTGTTCATCCGACCATGCTTCAATCGCTCTCCCCCGATCGGCAGCATTAAATCCTAGAAGTATAGGCATATTGGCTGCTTGCTTGAAACTTACCCACTCTGTCCACTCACCATGCCTTGCCGAAACATACTCTAACCAATCAACATCAGCACTCCAAAAAACATTGGGGAATCGAAGATAGCATTTGTTCAAGACACCCATGCCCAATTTGGCGATCGCATTTCGTTTGCTGCGGGGTAATTCAGGAGAGAAACGCACACTTTTAGCCTGTAAAATCCCAAGGGGCAGAGTCACTACAACATGATCGGCAATGAACTCGGTCTTTTGGGTAATCACTCGAACGGGCGATCGCTGCCATTGAATTTCTTTCACCACCTGACCTAGTTCAATCTGTAACCCCTGTGCTAGCAACTCTGGGATAACTCTAAATCCTTGAGCGAATAGAACATCATCGCCATCAAATTCTTGATCACTGTCATACCAGTGTGCGGAGAGCCTTTCAACGCTTCCCGAATACTCCTGTTCGATCGCACCATTCAGAATAAAATTGATAAATCGGTAGGCTTCTGAAGATTCGGAAAACTGATTTATTAATGGCTTAATCACTTGGCGAATTGAAGCGTCATCATCCTTGCCCTGTGCTCTTTTCAAAGCCCCAAACACTTGCGTTCTCAAATCCTCCATGCGGACTGCTTCTGCCTCGGAAAGGGGCTTTCCGGAAGTGTTATAGGTTATACCAATCCAGTATGATGTTGAGCATAATGGAGGGTGGTGTATAGATGCTGAAGCAGCGATGGCACGCCCTTTTGT
>PYGV01000515.1 GCA_003022385.1 filamentous cyanobacterium CCP3
ACCTGTTTGTAGTAGGGCGGGCTGGGCAGGGGCGATCGCATCTCCGACTGGGCCTGGGGCAGCGTAAACCAAAGCTCTAGGCCGCTGGGCAACTGCTGCTGCGATCGGGCCGCGATCAGCCCGTAGGACTGATCCATCCAGTGACGGTAGACGGGCGATATCAGCCAGCGGCGCAGGCATTCGTAGGTGGCAAACTTTACGATGACTACGTATTCGGGGTGCTCGTGGTCGCGGGGGCGAATCACCTCAACGCCTAAAAACCCCTCAAACTGCCTGGCGTCGCGATTGATGCCTTTGGTCCAGGCCTCATAGGCCGCCATTTTGTCAGGGTCAACCAGCTCTGAGATCACCAGCGTAACCGGGCCAGACTGCGGCTGAAGCTCGTCCATGGAACTGCGGTAACGGGGGCAAACAGACGAGCTCAAGCATACAAGTTGACCACGATTTGCGCCATTGTCTGGTCATATAGCCCTATCCAAAGCCATGCCGATGCTGCTCCACCTTTTTGGGCTTTAACCAAATGACCCGTTAGGGTACTACGGGTTAGAACCTGCGATTTTTATGATTGTGCTGAACCAGACTTATTCCTGTTCCATAGCTACTACAGCGAGCAGAACTTCCTTACCCGGTCAAACTCGGGGTCCTGCCAAGAGTAGGCAAAGTGGCTGACCGAGGTGATCCCTGGGGCCGACCGCCGCAGGGCTTCCATCTGGGTTTCAAGGGCGGGGCGGTTGTAGGTGGCCTGTCCCCATATGCCTGCCAGCGCTGGGGTAACGGTGGGAGCGGTGCCGCTGGGAATCATCGACTGCACCCGGCGCACGCCGTCTAAGATGCAGCCTGTGTGGCCGCACACCGCGTAGGCCATCGGGTGCCAGCTCATCCAGGTGGGAAAGCGCTCCCAGTACTGCAGGCGTGAGTCGTAGCCGCCCGTGCCTACCGTCTGGTTCCCCTCCGGGAAAAACACCGCTCCAGGCTGAATGCCGCTGCGCTGGGCCTGCTCTCCAGCCATTTGCACAAAGTCAATCACACCCTGCACGGCATGGGCTACGCTCAACTGCCACAGTTCGGCCTGTAGGCGAGGGCGCAGGCTAGCTGGGGTAGGGGGGGCCTGATCGGGCTGTAGCGGTGGCGACGGGGTACGGCTCTGCCACAGGGGTTCTGGGTTGTTGGGGTAGAGGTCGCGCACTTCTTGAATGTCGCGATCGACCAGGTGCCCCCGGCTGATGTAGCGGCGCATCAGCTCCTGCCCCTGCTGGTTGACCGCCCGACGCAGGAAAGCATCGCGCGAGGCCTGGCCGTAGATCCACAGGTCGTCGACGCTGTCGACCACCGAGTTGGGGCCAACGCCGCGGGGGTAGCGCACGTAGTCAAATAAAATGCCGGCGGGCTGTCGGCGCAGCACCGCCCCCAGCATACGGCTGTAGTCGGCCTGGGCCTGGGCATTGTACGGGTCGACAAAGACTTCGTCAGGGTTACTGGAAGCCCCGGACTTGGCGTAGGTATAGGTGGTCTGGCCGCGACCGTTGAGGGCCAGCACCTGCTCGCGATCGGCCCGCAGCCCGTAGGAGTAGCCAAAGTTGAGGGCAAACACCCAGGCGTCAACTTTGAGCCCCCGCTGGCGGCCCTTTTCTAGGGCTTCAGCAAACAGGTCGCGGCGCTCGTAGCCGGGAGCTTGCACCACTGAAGGCCATACCGTGGGGTTGTCGGCCTGGGGCAGCAGCACCTGACCGCCATAGAAGACTTCGATATAGACTTCGTTGTAGCCCAGGTTAATGACGCGATCGAACAGGGCGTCTAAAATGCCGGGCTGTAAATCGCAGGGGTACAGGCGCAACCACACGGCTTGCTTCTGCGGCCAGGTGCGGCTGCGGCACTGCTTCAGCGCTTCGGTGTGCCGGCTGACCATTGTCTGGTACTGCTGCTGGGCCGCCGCATCGCCACCGAGCGCGGCTATGCGCAGATTCTCTTTAGCCAGGGCGTCGGCCTGAGTGACCTGGCAGTAGGCATTGAGGGCCAGAGCGCGGCTGCCACCCAGGGGC
>PYGV01000190.1 GCA_003022385.1 filamentous cyanobacterium CCP3
CCCAGCCAGAGCGATCGCCAGGCGATTTTTGAGGTGCACCTCTCGCGCCTGCGGCCCCACACCCTCAAGAGCTTTGATATCCCCCGACTGGCCTACGAAACCCCCGATTTTTCTGGGGCCGAGATCGAGCAGGCGATCGTCGAGGCCATGCACCTGGGCTTCAGCCAAAACCGCGACTTTACCACCGACGACATTCTCACCGCCGCCAGCGAAATGGTGCCCCTGGCCCGCACCGCCCAGGAGCAGATTGAAGCCCTACAGGCCTGGGCGGCGGCGGGTAAAGCCCGAATGGCCTCCCGCAGCGGCCTGGACCCCAGACTGCGACCGACCCTGCCGGATACCAACTAGCGAGTCGATGCCGATTAGCCAGGGGTGCTGTACCATTAGCAAGCTGTAAACGATGTTTGGCCGGTTCCGCCCATGAAAGGATTTTTCATTGGCTTCTCCAAGTTAGTTTTGGGCGTTGCGATCGCCCTGATTTTGCTGTCGATGGCCGGGGTCGCCACCGCCCGCTACTTCATGGGTCGCCTCTCGGTGCTGCCGCCCAAGCCCCTCTACGGCGATGAGATGCCTACAGCAACCGAAGCGGTACCCGAAGCGGCCCCCGAAGCGCCAGCTGCTGCTGCACCCGAGGCTACAGCCCCGCCCGAGGCCGCGCCGCCTGAGCCAGCCCTCGAGCCCGGTGCCTATGAGGCTGTGGTGGTGCAGCCCATTGGTCTGGTCATGCGCGAAGGCCCTGGGGTTGAGTTTCCCCAGGTGGGTGGGGTAGATGTCAACGAAGCCGTGGTGGTACTGGAGGAACCCGCCGACCAAGATTGGGTCAAGGTGCGGGTGGTGTCTAACGGTCAGGAAGGCTGGGTCAAAGCGGGAAATACCCAGCGAACCGAATAACCTCAACCCCTGAGCGGGCAGTGACTTGACCAGAGGCCCTGCCTCTTTCCCCGAGAAAATGTTAACTAATCTAACTAAGCCTTAAGCTTGGTATCAGTTCTTCAGAGCGCTCTGTTTTGGCTAAAGGCGGGGTGGTAGGTTGATGTCTGAAAAGTAACCTAACCCTTGAGGTGGGTACGTGGTTTCTCTACGAGCTGCGTCCCTCAGGGGCTACAGGCTCGTTCTTCGGCGTTATATCCTGCCTTTAAATACCCCATGCATAACCTACAAAAAGATTGGATTGGCTCTGTGGCGATCGCGGCACTGGGCGCTGGCGTGATCACGTCCTTTGCGGTGGCCCAGGGGCAAAACCCGCTGGTGGGCCTGGCTATCACCGCCTTTGCGGCCGTATCAGCTGTGGCGATCGACCACTTCCTTTAGACCTGGATTGAGACAAAGACCCCTAACCATCCGCCACGGCTCTGTTATGACTGAATGTCAGCCGACAGCGGGTGGTTTTGTTTTGGGGCGATGCGTGAGCCATTTTCACCCAATACCCCAGAGCTCAGGTCAGCATGGAATGTCGAATCAGCCACAGCAGGGCTAAGTGGCCGGGGTAAAAGGCGTAGAACCAGCGGGCCTTTGGTCCTCGTTCACCATTAGCTAGCCAAAAGAGCAGGGGAACTGCGATCGCAGGCAGCTGAAATGGCCCAGATATGGCCGACCAAACCAGGTGAAACCCGACCCAAGCGACTACCCACAGCAGCTTGGGCTGAAAGTAGCGCGTCAGAAAGATCAGCCCAATGCCATAGCTGCCATAGCCCATGCCGAGCAGTTCACTCAGCCCCGCGCCCCCCAGCCAGATTGGAATTCGAAACCGGGGAAAGCGGCGGTCTAGACGCAAACACGCCAGCCCCAACAGCAGCTCAAATAAAATATTGAGCCGCCTGGTATCAAAAATTAGCTGGTAGATCGGTTGAGACACCACACCTAAGATCGCCAGCCTGAGACCGTAGCGCCCGATATCGCGGGTGTGGGCCTCCCCCTGCACTAGCAGCCAGATAAATAGCGGAAAGCTGATTCGGCCAATGATACGAAACCCGATGGCATTGGGAAAAAATACCACGCCGATGTGGTCCACCAACATAGTTAGCGCCGCTAAAAGTTTGATGTGGTAGCTGGTCAAGCCCCAGGGCATTAGGCTGCGCATGGGCGGTGGTTATCCTGCTGAGCACTTTTGGTTTAGCACAGCCTTGGGAGCGGGCTACTGGCGGAGGGTTAAACTCACAGCTGAACTTGCGGGTGCAACACCCAAAGCTGTTGACCAGAATCAACCACATACCCTTGGGCTAAATCAGACCTAAAACTAAGCCAGACAATTTCTAAAAGCTTTGCATGACAAGCGTTTGCGTAGGTAACAAGCTCAATTTCTAAGTTTGGTAGAGCACTGGGCATCTATTGCAGATTTCCGCCGTGCTAGGGTCGAAGGATGGGGGCACGACGCTCCACACTGACCTCATATTTTTATCCTGGTTCAGGCCATGGCGCAGACGATTCTGATTGTAGAAGACGGGGCTGAGATTGCCCGATTTATCCAACAGTTGTTAGTAAAGGAAGGCTTTACCTGTCTGTGTAGCCACGACGGTAACGATGCCCTAAGGCAGTTTCAAGCCCACCAGCCCCAGCTCATTATTCTCGACTGGATGCTGCCGGGCATTGATGGGCTAGAAGTTTGCACTCGCATTCGCAAAATGGCGGGCTCCTACGACCCCTATATTCTGATGCTGACCGCTAAAGGCGAAGACCTGGACCGGGTCATCGGCCTTTCGACCGGGGCCGACGACTATCTGGTTAAGCCCTTTAGCCCCATGGAGCTAGTGGCTCGGGTACGCGCCCTGCTGCGCCGTAGCCTGCGCCAGGAGGCTCTGAGCCAGGCCTATCGCACCGCTCACTTTACGGTAGATTTAGACCGTCATGTCGCTATCCATCACGTCAATGGCAGCGCTAAAGAGCTAGAGCTAACCACCATCGAGTTTGAGCTCCTGGCCACCTTTATCAGCCACCCAGGTCGAGCCTGGAGCCGGGCCTATCTGGTCGAAAAGCTCTGGGGCAACGATTTTTTTGGTGAAGAGCGGGTAGTCGACACCCACGTGGGTCGTCTGCGCAAAAAGATTGAACTAGACCCCAAGCAGCCTCAATTTATTAAAACGGTGGTAGGCATGGGCTACAAATTTGAGGATGATGCATGATGCGGATAGGGCTTCAGGGACGGCTATTTTTATCTCACCTGGTGGTCATGCTAATGGGTGTGGGCAGCTTTATTGTGATTAGCCACGCCGCGTCCCATCATTTGTTTTCAGGCCATTTAGACCAGATGGCTAGCATGGGACGGGCAGTTTACGCGATTCGAGCAGAGCTACTATCGGGATTTAAAGATGCCTGGAGAGGCAGCACGATGCTGTCGCTGACAGTCGGGGGGGTAACGGCAGCAGCGCTAAGCTATTGGGTGGCGCGGCGCATCACCCAACCCCTGACTGAGATGGAGCGGATTACCCACCAGTTTGCGGCGGGCAACTGGTCTGAGCAGGTGCCCCGCAGCGACATTCCAGAGCTAGCGCGGCTGAGCCGCAGCTTTAATTGTCTGGCCCTGAGCCTGCAAGGCGTAGAAGAGCGGCGGCGGGAGCTGATCGAAGACCTGACCCACGAATTGAGAACGCCCCTAACTATTGTGCGCGGGTATTTGGAGGAGTCGGTAGCAGCATCGCAGGCGCTCACCCCCGCAGCCACTCAGCTGTTGGTGCGTGAAACCCGACGCCTAGAGCGCTTGGTAAATGACTTACAGGAGCTCTCCAAAGCCGAGGCCGGTCAGCTGCCGCTACAGTTGCAGGCGATCGCCCTGCCCCCCCTCTTCGATAAGCTGCTGCTGCGTTTTGAGGGCCAAATTACCGAAGGCGGTCCCCAACTGAGCTGGCAGTGCGATGACGATGTTGCCCCAGTGCTGGCCGATCGCGATCGTCTGGAGCAAATTTTGGTCAACCTGCTGGGCAATGCCATCAAACACACCCGCCAGGGGCACATCATCCTCAGGGCTCAAGCCACTGACAACCAGATTTGGATCACGGTGCAAGATACCGGGGTTGGCATCGCACCCGATGAACTGCCCCAGGTCTTTGAGCGGTTTTGGCGCTCATCCCAATTTCGCAACCAGATTCATAACCCAGCGATGGTCGGCACGGGTATTGGCCTGGCCATTACCAAACGTTTGGTTGAGCTTCACGGTGGCTGTATAGAGGTCGAGAGCACCGTTGGCGTAGGCAGTATCTTTCGATTTTTCCTGCCCCAGGCGTAAAACCATAGCAGGGCTGGAGCGACACAGGTAGATTGACACAGCCTAGCCACAGCTTAGCCATAGGTTCCGCATAGAGTGAGGTTGACTAACTCGTTGAGGTGACTGCTATGGTTGCGCTATCCGTTCCGGCAGGGGCACTGGTTCTGGCCCTATTACTTTTCACCAGCATGGGCATACTAGCCTTGCTGTTTCCATCTGCAGTTACCAGTACCGATAAAAAGAAACTTTAGAGTTCGTCTAGTATTAATTAACCGAATTACTTACTCAGCTAGGCGTGAGACGTTGCTGTTGGTAAGAGTACTGTCCCAGGCTATGCTGCAATAAGAACTGATGACTTTCTGGTGTATTTGTTATCCACTGCCCAATTACCTCATGCCACTTAATTGGCATCTGTAGCCTAGCCCAGGCATCCGCAGAGTTTAAAGACAGTGTGCTGTAGATCTCTGCATCTGTGAGCAAGGTCTCAATGCAGTGGGCTAGGGAGGTGGAGTCTTTCTCTGGAAACATCAGCACATCTTTACCCAACTCAAATTTCTGCAAAAACATAGGATGATCTGAGATGATCAGAGGTGTCCTGACGGTTAGCGCCTCATATATCGTCAGGGGCAGGCCTTCTGGGTAAGCATGGCGACTGGGAACCACAACAACATCAGCCCAACGCATCTTCTCTAAAACCTGATCGTTATACAGTCCACCCGTCAAAACTACCTGATTTTCTAGTCCTAAGCGAACAACTTCAGAGCGAAAAAAATCTAATTCACCTTTTCCAATCAGGGTTAGGTTAGGAGTTATAGCAGCATCTCTCAACACGACGAGGGCATTTAAAATATCGCCCACTCCTTTAAGTTGATCTATAAAACCAACATAGACTATATTGCGATCGTTAATGCTTGCATTGCCCAGGCTTTTGGGAGCGAAATGATCAGGAGTAACCTCGTAGGGATAATCCCAGGGTATAATTTTTTCTGGCCTAACGCCAATGCTCTCTAAAGATTGACATGAATTCAGGCCATGGTTGGCTACTAAATTAATTGCCTTATCATTCAAAGCGTACGACAATCGAGCCCGACGGAGCTTCGCAGAAATGCCATCGCCCTGAAATGAGTCGGCAAACAAACCTATTGCGTTTACTCGATTTCGCTTAGCCCACCTAAATGCAGAAATTAGAGGAAAGTGTACAACTAAATGGGTTGGCTTTTGCTGACTGAGCAAATCAAAAAGAAGTTTAGTATCTTTATAGGGATCAAGATTGCCGCCCACAGCCCGCAGGCCAGGCTCTAAAATTTCGTTATACTTAGAATTTGTTTTACAACAGATATAAATAACCTCATCAATCTGTTGACTGATCGCAATAGTGCTTTCTAAAATATACTTGTGCCCAAAGTATTCTTGCTTGCCAGTTTGGCACAAGAGGTGATAAGTCTCGCGCAGATCACCGGCATATTGAAGAATCACCAGGCGGATTCCAGCTAGATTAGACATAGTGACTAAATTCACTCAATAAAAACTATGATTTACAACTTTGAGTATTTTGTCCTTAGGTCATGCTGCCAGCTCTGGCTAGGAACTCTTTAATATCAGCGTTGCTATGCCCGGTTCAAAAGAGAAGTTAGAGCTGTAACCGTTGGTTTTGAGCCACTAGACGCAGATTGATGACGGCTCCTAGGTAGCACCCCAAGCTTGGTATCAATTAATGCTCGTTTTCAATTGGCCTGCAAGCCGTAAGGAGAGAGCCAGAATAGTCAATGTAGGATTGGCATAACCCCCGGTTGGGAACACAGAACTACTCGCGATATAGAGATTTTCAGTAGAATGCACCCGACAATTCTCATCCACTACTCCCCTGCTAGGGTGAGCATTCATTCGAGTCGTTCCCATGTGATGAGCCATCCCTGCAGGCCCATTTAAAAAAGGTTGGCCTTCCCGTAGCTGTGGCACCATTTTCCCGAGCCCGTGCTGCTCAGCGGTTTGGGCAAATAACTGTTGGATTTTTGCAGTGCTCTCTACACCTTGCTGCCCCCATTGCCAATAGAGTTCTGCCCGAGGCATTCCTAGTGCGTCCCGCTCTTTGCTTAACTGAACCCGATTGGTAAACATAGGAACTTGTTCGCTGACGAGCAAGACCTCAAAGCATCTAAATCGCTTACACAGAGCAAGATGTTGCGACCATCCTCCCCGTCCAAAACCGTGCATTAACGATTGATCATATTTTTTAGCTAAATAGATAGAGCGAGCTACATAGTCTAGTCCCTTACCTATTTTCAACAGATGCTGGGCGATATCAGCCCAGTGTTCAGGCACAGGATGCTTTAGATATCCCTGTTCAACCAAAGCCTTTAACGACAAAACAGCTTCGGTCTGACGAATACTAGGACGGGGGAAAATAACCACTGCCCCGTTCGGCAGATGATACTTTTCCATTGCTTCAGGAGTTAAAACAAAGTGCCCCATGACAGGATGGCCCTTTACACAGCGCAGGTCGTAAAACGCAGTTTGCCTGTAGACGTTTGTACTAGAGGGATAGAGTCGGCCAATATCTACTAACGGATGATCCATAAAGTACCGACCAACCAGATCATGGCTGTTGCCAATTCCTGCCGGTTGATGAGAATTAGAGGCAAGCAATAGCCGAGCTGTTTCTATACCACCTGTTGCCAAAATAAAAACTTTGGCCTCAACCGAAAATACTTTCTGAGAGAGATTACTGACGCGGACCCTGCAAATATGGGATTGCTCTGGCTCCTGCACAAGTTCTATCGCCGTCGCATGCAGGTAAACCTCTACATTTGCTGTAGACTTTAGTTCTTCAAAGTAGTTTTGATGGAATACCTTAGCAGGGCCAAACTGATAAACCCGAGAGGTGAAGGGAGCTTCTTCTTCAAAGCTATAAGGGGCTATATCCTCATTGGTCCAAAACTGAGTTTCGTACTCAAAGGGGCCTGAATGAGCAACTTTTTGCGCCTGCTCATAGTAAGGGATGAGGTCTTTAGCTGTAATTGGCCATCCACTTTCAGAAATCCATTCTCGGACTTGAAAATCTATATTGCTGAGTGGAACGTAGCGTACCCCAATGTTCCATTGATTTGACTCTAGGCGACCGGTCTTAATCGACCATTTATTTGAATTTCCACCAAACTGGCGGTTACGAGTATCCCGGAGGGATAAAAAAGGATCGCCAATAGATTCACCGATACTTAGATTCTGGATATCGGTTTCTTGTTTTACACCACCGCTTTCTAGTAGACAGATTTGCTTTCCTGTGCTTGCGAGTTCCCGAGCAATGGCTATGCCACCAGGGCCAGAGCCAACGACACAAATATCTGCTTTGACAAGGTGATTTTGAGGTAATTCAAGTGAATCAATAAGCATGTTAAAGCTATTCTAAAATTTTGTTGATGTTCCTTGAAAATATAGATCAGTGTTTTATGAATGCTGTTTGCAAAAACAAATAACATTTTTCCTTATGCGCAATGTCTTAGAAACATCGATTACTGCTATGAAATAGTTTTAAGCTTTTGTATTCAATCCGGATTCATTGCAAGACTATGTCTAACATCTCAGAGGCTTGTGCCAAAAGAGTGCCAAACGTTTGGCATTCTTACACGAGCTACCTCAGCTTCAGCGTCGAGAGACTCCGCCAGTCCGGCAATACAACGATGTATCGGGGTTGACTTCGGCACCGTTGCTAATGCCCTGTTTGCAGGCCTGCTTACCGTCGTCATCGTTGTCGTTCACCTCAGCCGCGCTGGTTTTGGTGGTGGTTTCCGTAATTGTGACGGTTTCGCTCAGGCTGGAAAAACTGTTGCTGTTGCCAATGTAGGCCGATCGGATAGTTTTAACCTTGCTCTGGTAAACCAGCGCTTGATAGCCAAAGTTACAGACTTTGGCGCGAGACACTATTGCGAACAGGCTGAGTTCGGTGACAGGACGTGGTGAAGTTCCTTGTGCAGCGCCTAATCATGCTTTGCAAATCCTTAACAATCAGCAGAATCAAGGCGTATTTAAGATTTTCTTTTCATCTAAAGGAAAATCCTCGGCGCTGGCCTTCTTGTTGGGCCATAACGCTGTCTGATTGGGTTTGCCTCAGTAAATTCTCGTGACGCTGACTCGCGGTCGCAGCCTCTACGGACCAACACCGTAAAAACTGGCGCTTCCGCAGGTTTGCTACTGCTTCTAAATGCTCGTTATTGTGTAAAGCCCCAACAGGTTGGGCACCACCCTATCGCCCCAGTACGGCGGCCCCTTCGTAGAAAAAGATGCCCGCTATACAGCCGGTCATCAGCGTGGCGAGGGTGCCAGCCCAGAGAGCTTTCCAGGCAACCTCGCTAATGTCTCTGCGGCGGGAGGGCACCAGGTTCGACAGGCCACCGACAAAGATGCCAACCGAGGGCAGGTGGGCAAAACCGCAGAGGGCGTAGCTGACGATTACCAGGGCGCGATCGCTCAGGGTGCCCTCCGCCGCTGCGTTGGCCAAACCAATGTAGGGCGGAATCGCCGTCTCTAAGAACCGTCGCCCAATCAGCTGCGACGACAGCCACAGCTCTGGCCAGTCGAGCGACACTCCGGTGAGAAAGGTGAGGGGTAAAAACAGCGCCCCCATAATGTTTTGCAGGGTAATGACGCTAAACACCTGGCCAACGGCCCGCCACGGCGCAAACTCGCTGGTAGCCAGGTTGGCCAGGTTGGCAAACACCAGGTTGAGCAGGGCAATCAGGCCCAGAATGGCGATCAGGGCGGCGACAATGCCCACGGCCATTCTGACCCCGTCGAGGGCACCGATAATTAGGCTATCCATTGGGCTTTGGCGCTCGTCGTCGGCCAGGGCGATCGCGGGCACTTTGCCCAGGGTGTCGGGGGTCTCGGTTTCGGGCACCAAAATTTTGGCCAGCACAAAACAGGCCGGAATGGTCAGCACCGAGGCCGACATCAGGTGCCCGGCAATGGAGGGAAAAATAGGCCGCAGATAGCCCGCATAAAGCCCCAGCACCGTGGAGGCGATCGAGCCAAAGCAGGAGGCCAAAATGGCGCACAGTTCGCTGCGGGTCATGCGCTCGAGAAAGGGCTTAATGGCGATCGCTGACTCAATGCCGACAAAAATATTCGCCGCCCCCGCCAGTGCCTCGGCCCCGCTGATCGTCATCGCCCAGCGAAAGAAGCGGGCAAACACCCGCACCACGGGCTGCACCACCCCCAGGTTGTACAGCAGCGCAAAAATAGAGGCAAAAAAGATCACCTGGGGCAGCGAGCGAAAGGCAAAGATGTAGCCCAGGTTGAGGTTGTCGGCCCCCAGGCGATCGCCCGGTACGGCGGTAAAGGGCGGCGTCAGGGCGCGGGCAATCCAGCGACCGGCCCCGGCAGGGCCGACGGTTTGGTTAAAGTCGGGCACAAAAATGGGGCCAAACAAAAATCGCGCCCCGGCGTCGGAGGCGTCGATTAGCGCATTGAGCAGCGCGCTGAGCCAAACCACAATGTCACGGGTAAAGGGCAGCAAAAACACCAGCAGCCCTACCACCAGCTGAATGCCGATGCCCCAGAGGATCACTTTCCACGGCACCCGCCTGCGATCTTCTGAACCCAGCCAGGCAATAAAGCAAAGACCAAAAATACCCAGCAGCGAAATCAAGCGCAGTGCCATCGCGTATCCATGCTCCTTTTGGCCCAAAAGTTACGAGCCTGTCACCGATTATGCCGAAGAACGTCTGCCCTGAAGCGTACTTTCCCAGAACTTAACCAATGGGGGAAGTGGGGGCATCGGTGGGGAGGTAACAACGACGAGTCTTGCGGGCAGGCGGAGCGAATGCGTCCCATAATGGAACTGACCCCCCGCCGCACGCTATGGAAGCTTTTTCGCCTTTTCCGCCCGACTGGGCTCAGTCTGCCACCCACGCCACCCAGTTTTGCTGCCCCCAGTGCGGGGCCGAGAGCCGCCAGGCCAAAGCGGTCTGGATCAACCGCCGCTCCCCCGTGTTTGGGGCCGACCACCGCCGCAAATGGCAGGAGTTTTACCACTGCGGCGAGTGCGCGACCCCCTGGTGGGCCTGGAGCAGCGATCGCCCCCCTTCGCCCTACGGCAGCCTTGACGATGACGACCGCGACCTGTTTTAGGCTATTTTGACCTAGAGTCTTTTCTATTTGGAATCGTTTGAGCGTTTGAATGTTTGAACGTCTAAACGCCGTTACCCATGACCGCTAGCCCTCAACCGAAGACCATTCACATTTTTGGCAGCCTCAATATGGATTTGGTCTGCCGTACGTCGCGCTTGCCCCAGCCGGGGGAGACGATTTTGGGCACCGACTTTAACACCCTGCCCGGCGGCAAGGGGGCGAACCAGGCGGTGGCAGCGGCTCGCCTGGGGGCGGCTGTGGCTATGG
>PYGV01000516.1 GCA_003022385.1 filamentous cyanobacterium CCP3
GGCATCACCAACCGGCCCGAAAGCTCGCTGTCGCGGCTGGTGCCCCACATCATCGACACCCACGCCGGTATTGAAATTGGCGTCGCCGCCACCAAAACCTTCACCGCCCAGGTAATGGCCTTTTACTTTTTGGCGCTCGATCTGGCCTACCGCCGCCAGACCCTCAGCCCCGATCGCATTGAAGCCATTCTCACCGGCCTGCACCAGCTGCCTGCCCACATCGAGCAGGTGCTCGAAAGCCAGGAGCGCTACATCGAAGAACTCGCCCACGACTTCAACGAAACCCAAGACTTTATCTTTTTGGGCCGGGGCCTGAACTTCCCGATCGCCCTCGAAGGGGCGCTGAAGCTCAAAGAGATCAGCTACATCCACGCCGAGGGCTACCCGGCTGGCGAAATGAAGCATGGGCCCATTGCCCTACTAGATGCCAAAGTGCCGGTGGTGGCGATCGCCATGCCCGGCAGCGTCTACGACAAAGTGCTCTCCAACGCCCAGGAGGCCAAGGCTCGCGACGCCCAGCTGATCGGCGTGGTACCTATGAACGACAGCGATGCTGCCGAAACCTTCGATCGCCTGCTGCCGGTGCCCGTAGTCGAGGAGCTGCTATCGCCGATTGTGGCCGTAATTCCGCTGCAATTGCTGGCCTACCACATCGCGGCGCGGCGCGGTCTCGACGTTGACCAGCCCCGCAACCTTGCCAAGAGCGTAACGGTGGAGTAGGGCAAGATCTCGTAATGGTATCTGGTGTTTGCCCTCGATCGCTCCACCCGCTACATCCCCATGGGGGCACTGTTCGACAACCGCACCCAGCTATACCTGGTTGAAAAGTACGCCGTCTCCACCATTTTGGGGGCTGACCTGACCGATATTGGCGATCGCCTCTCCCCCCAACGCCAAAACAACGCGTGCTGGGGCTGGGGCTATCCATGGCGGTAGAGGGGTTCAATTCGCTGCCCAACGTGATCGATGAGGTAAATGCGATCGTGCAGACCGCCGACCCCAATGACTCCGGCGTTTTTCCGGGGCAGGTTCTGTTTGACGACGACTTTACCTACACAAACCTGCGCGATACCCTGACGGGGAACCGGATCTTACACATTGACACCCACGCCAAATTTGAGCTGGGCCTGCCGCAAAATTCCTTTTTGCTGGGCGGTGAGGGCAAGATTGCGATCGATCGCATTCAATTGCTCAACAACTACGGCATGGACGGCGTACATCTGGTAGTGCTTTCGGCCTGCGAAACCGCTCGCGGCAGCCCCGATGACCATGGCATTGAGGTGCCGGGCATTAGCTACTACTTTCTCGGCAGCGGGGCCAAAGCAGTGTTGGCCTCGCTGTGGCTGGTGGATGATAGCCACACCAGCCTGCTAATGCAGCAGTTTTATAGCAAATTGGCGACGGTCCAGGTAACCAAGGCCGAAGCGATGCGGCGGCGGGCTTTGTAATCGATGAGCCGATCACAGACCCTTCAAACTTCCTCAGTCATCCCTACTACTGGGCTCCATTTATTCTCATCGGTAACGGGCTGTGACCCTATCAATTAATAGAGAATATTGGAATCTATATCAATACTTCCAGCAATGCTCCTTAACATCAATAGCAATCATTGAAAGAGATATCTAATACCACAACATCACAGGTTGTCTGGAAGCAGATACAGCGCTAAAACCTTAAATTTTAGAAATAATTTGCCTGTACCTTCTGTTTTTCAACTATATGAAGTGTAGGTTCCCTGAAAGTCCCTACCTCCACCAAGTTTTTACAATGCGTGCATCTACGAAGCTTCTGGTCTCAGCTAAGCTGCTGTTTCTGATGTCAATTGCGGGGATAATTCCAGCGATGGGGTCCCCAAATAACCTTAGGGAGTTGTTGGCCACGGTTCAGCCAACCGCGAAGCAAGAAGAATCTGCTGAGGAACCGCAACCCGCCCCCGAAGCCGAGCAACCTGCACCAGAGCCCGCTTCCCCGCCGCCTCAACCGGAACCAGAACCAGAACCGGCTCCCCCACCGCCTCAGCCAGAAC
>PYGV01000191.1 GCA_003022385.1 filamentous cyanobacterium CCP3
CAGCCCCGTCCCCTGATCCCCGCTGCGCAGCCGCGAGGGATCGGCTCGGTAGAAGCGATCGAACGCGTGGGCCAGGGACTCCTCGTCCATGCCAATGCCGGTGTCGCTGACCGTCACCTGCACCCCCGGCTGCCCCTGATGCTTAGCGGGCCTGACCTGCACCGTGACGGTACCGCCCCTGGGGGTGTACTGCACGGCGTTGCTGATCAGGTTGGTGAACAGCCGGGTGAGCTGGCTGGGATCGCCCAAAATCGTGGAGCTAGCCGTGGGAGCCGCCAGCGCGCGGGGGGCACTAAGGCGGTGTTTCCCAACCCCCTCGGTAGATACCTCCACCTGCAGCGCAATGCCGCGCTCGGCAGCCATGACCTGCTGTTCTTCCACCACATCTTCCAGCAGCCCCTCCAGGCTGAGCGACGCCGGTGCTAGGGCAATCAGCCCGCTTTCCTGACGGGCGAGAAACAGCAGGTCATCCACCAGTCGCCCCAGCCGCCGGGTTAGCCGCTCAATTACCTGAAACTGCTGCTGCTGAATCGCCACGTCGGGGTCGGGATCAGACAGCGCCACCTGGGCGTTGGTCTGAATCACCGCGATCGGGTTGCGCAGCTCGTGGGAGGCATCGGCGGTAAACTGCTTGAGCTGCTGGTAAGAGTCGCGCACGGGGGCGATCGCGATCCCCGACAGCAGCCAGCCGATCGCTGCCACCGCTGCCACCATCAAGCTGGTGCCCAGGGCCAGATCGACAATCAGCCTACGGCTGGGCTTGGTCACCTCAAACCAGGGGTGGCTGACCCGCAGGTAGCCCAGCACCTGCCCGTCAGCCTGCACCCGCTCGGTAATTTGGCGAAAGAATGTGTCTAGACCCACCTGCACCGTTTCGCCCGCTGGGTTCACGTGCAGAGGCACAGGCTGCAGGTCTGTAAAGGTGGACCACAGCAGTTGCCCCTCGGGGCCAAACCACTCCAGGTCGATGTGGTCGTCTTCGACGGCACGGGCGTTGTCGCGAAAGCTGGCCTCGACGTTGACTCGCAAGGGAGAACGATTGGCCTTGACGGTAGCGAAGAGGTGATCCCCGCTGGCGTCGGGTTCTATGACTAGCGATCGCTCCACAATTTCAACCACGTGGTCGAGCGTGTCATCTACCCGTTCGACCAGAGTAGTGCGCACATAGAGGTAAAAGCCGCTGGCAAACAGCAGCAGCAGCACCGCCGTCACCGCCGTATACCAGAGCGCCAGTCGTCGCCGAGTCGCCTGAAACATAGAACTCCTAAGGCAGTCTTTGCACCACAAAATCGAGCATTGATGCGGCCAAATCTATCGCCTGTTGAGCATCTTCTTCCTCGGGTTCGAGACTGTCTAAAGGATATTGAAACTGCGTAGCGTAAGGAGTTAAAACATCTGCGGCGTCATCCCAACGTCTGAAGTCTGCATCGGATTGTGAGCAGAGATCAAGCAAAACATCCAGGTCGTGAGTTTTTGGAAAGACGATCCCCTGATGCACGAGATAAGCCTTCAGCGTTTTCTCCGCCGACTGCTGACAATGAAACACTACATTTTCGAGGATCAGATCCTTGAGAAGTGTTCTAGCAGATCGCAGATCTCGCCTACTGATTTTCAACCACTTCTCGACTTCCGCTTGCTTATCATCCCCCATAAAGGACCTTTCCCTGGCGCAGCGCTTGACAGACCAGGGAACTGACGACGTTCTTTTTGCGCTCGACCTCTGCGCGGGTCATGACCAAAATATCTTTGGGAATTCCCAACCCCCGCAGCGCTTTATAGGCGACCCGCGCCCGCCGATAGCCAGGTTCGTCGGACTGCGAAACGATCACCAGCAGATCAATATCGCTGTCTGCGTTGGGTTCACCGTAGGCATAGGAGCCAAACAGAATAATCTGCTCGGGCTGGAGGGCAGTCACTAGCCGCTGAGTGATTTGATTGAGTTGAGCAGGGGTTAGTGGCTGCATTTAAATCCTATCCACCATCTGAGATAGCCCCAGGTTTTTCGGCCTGTCAGCGATCGCGTCTGCTGCCATGTTTCAATCCTAAACCAGGCGCAGGTGAATCTCTCATAGAACAGCTTAAAGCGGCTACCCTGGCAGTGGCCCCCATGCGATCGTGCTGTGGTAGACATTCCCAAATCTCAGGCGAAGGTGACTCGAGTCCGGCGACGAGGCAAAGGCCAAGAGGACACGGCAGATCAAGGTCCTCCTCTCACTCGCAAAGAAGAGCGGGCGAGGAAGCGCCAGGCCCAAAAGGCGCGTAAGGCGTTGGTTCAGTACCTGTCGGGCACGTTGTTTGCGGCGGGGCTAATCGGAGTCCTGCTGGCGCTGCTGGGAGAGCCCAAGCTGGGGCTGGCGGCGGTGGTGGCGATCGCCTGCCTATCCCTCTCCTTCAAATATCCCCGCCAGGCGATCTATGGATTGATCATCTACGTGCCCTTCGGCGGCACCGTGGTCTACGCCCTGGGGGGCAGCGGCATTTTGCAGCTAGCCAAAGATGCCATCTACATCCCGGCCCTGCTAGGGGTCATTCAGTTTTGCCGCCGCACTCGGCAGCCGCTGATTATTCCCCAGGCGATCAAACTACCGCTGCTGGCGCTGCTGGGGTTGAGCGGGCTAACCCTGCTAGTGGTCAACGGCGGGCAGCAGCTCGATGCGGCGGGCGGCGAGGTGCCGATTTTGATCGGCGTGCTGGGGCTGAAGGTGCTGATCGGCTACGTGCTGATCATTCCATGCATTTTCTATCTGCTGCGCGATCGCGAAGACGTGTACTTTTTGCTGCGCCTGCAGGTGGTGCTGATTTTGGTCTGCTGCGGTCTCGGGTTCATGCAGTTTCTCATGCTCAAGACGGGCATATGCCCCGGCACCGTTGGCGAGGGCGAAGACCTGTTTAAGGCCTCGCTACAGGCCCGCTGCTTTGTCGGTGGGTCGCTGCTGTACGCGCCCTCCCAGGGGCAGATTCGCCTACCGGGCACGTTTAATGCCCCCTGGCAGTGGGGCTGGTTTTTGATTTCGAGCGGCTTTTTTGCCTTTGGGACTGCGTTTAGCGATCGCAGTCCAATCTGGCGCGTCGTGGGCCTGGCCTCGCTGGCAGCGGTGGGGGTGATGGCAGTAGTCTCTGGCCAGCGCATCGCCCTGGCCCTGGTGCCGGTCACGATTGTGGGGCTGCTGATTCTCACCGGGCAGGTGGCGAATTTAAAGCGATTCCTGCCGATTGGAATTGGCCTGGCCCTGGTGCTGACAGTGTTTATGGCGCAAAACCCAGTAGTGGTCAGCGAGCGACTGGCCAGCTTTCAGAGCCGCTGGGCCGCCTCGCCACCCCACGAATTTGTGGTGCAGCAGTTTGCCTGGGCGCAACAGCAGCAGCAGGGCATTTTGGGCCGGGGGGTGGGTCGCGCCACCAATGCCGCCCGCATTTTTGGCAAAACTGAGCTGGTCGAAACCTACCATCCTAAGCTGCTTTACGAAATTGGCCCCCTGGGGCTGCTGGCCACCCTGGCGGTGTACCTGACGCTGACGGTGGCTACCTTCAAAGCTTACCGCTCGATTAAGGATCCAAACCTGCGGGGCTATGGGGCCTCAATGTGGGTGTTTGTGCTGTTTATCAGCGTCTTTCCCTACTACTACCCGCTGGATGTGGATCCGGTGAACGTGTATTACTGGTTGGCAGCGGGCATTGTGTTGAAGCTGCCGGAGATTGACCAAAAAGAACGGTTGCAGCAGCGCCTAGAGGAAGCCAGCCGTCGCCGCAAGCTCACTCCCCGCGAGAAGAAGCAACTGCAAAAGCAAGAAACGATCGTCTTTGAGTAGCTGTTGAGCATGGGGAATGGCCAAACGCTGGGCCAGCAGCGTGGCTTATAGTGGGCTGAGGGGCGCGATCGCCCCTAGTTTCTTCAGTCTTCACTCTAAAGACTTGGCGTTCTGAGAAACTTGCCTGACATTCCGAGAAAGTTACTCCGCATTTCGAGAAAATCACTCGGAACTCAAAGAAAAAAGCCCGGTGGCTCCGAGAAAATTACTCGGGACCTAGCGCTCATCACTCGGACATCGCCGTAAACGACTTGGCCATTGGGCCAACCCGCTCGGAACCTGCCCCAGTGAGCCTAGCGATCGCCAAAATCGCCGAAGTCGCCAAGCTAAGCTACAGTTCTACCATTGGGAAAATCCCAATGGTAGTACATTTGAACTTTTGCGCTATACTTCCTTCGTTGATGGTTGTTTGGGAGACAAGGCGATGGCTCAGGTAAAGAATGGGGCAACAGCGGTGGCCGAAGTGGACGAGGTGGCAGGGGCGGATGCGCTGGTCGCAGACCAAGGCCCTGCAGCCATCGCGCCAGATGATATCGAAGCCGTTGATTCCGACCAAATTGACGATCTGTTCAAAGACCTCAAAACCCTGCTCAGCACGGTCGAAAAGCTGCAAAAGGCCCGTCAGGATGTAGGCGACATCAAGCCCCTAATTCTGCGTCTGCTCGATGGCGAACTGCTCTCCGGCGACGAACTGGAGGAGCTGCGCGGCGGCATTGGCGGTCTATCAAAAATCCTTAAGCTCTATAACGATTACCAATCGGCCCTGGAGCGAGCCCAGCCCGCCCGCACCATCCTCGATCAGCTCCTGAAATCGTAATTACCCCGTAGGGTGCCATTAGGCGGCCAGTAGTCCAGGCTATCCCTAGCTCCAACTTGGCTCCGCCGTAATGCACCGCCCGTGGTAACAAGACACATAGTCAAACGTTTTCCATTGGGTGAGTTCTCCTCGTGGTGCATCGCTGCGCGGATGCATTCTACAACCATGAGGATTCGGGACTTTTGCTATCGTCCGTTCCAGGCCGCAGCCGCATCGCTAACGGCTTCATCGACGGTTTTTTGGCCTAGCATCGAGGCCTGTAGGTTGTCGTAGATGATAGCTTGGAGTTCCTTCACGCCGTCCATCGCCGGAATCAGCACCTCGGCCTGGTCCATCTGCTCGGCGCTGATTGATCGTGCCTTCTCCACCCCCTTGGTGCCCTCGGCAGCAAAGTAGGCGTCCTCTAGCGCACCAGCAGTGGAAGGCAGCACGTTGGCGGCTTTGGCAAAGCTGAGCTGGTTGGCATCGTTGGTGACGTACAGGGCAAAATCCAGTGCCGCATCGGGCACATCGGTACCCGCCGGAATCACCACATTCATCACCGCCACGTTGGTTTTGCCGGTTTCGCCCGTGATCTGGGGGCCGCTGCCGGTGACGGCGGCAATATCGGGCGCGTTGGCCTCAATGGTGGGGAAAAACTCGGCCCCGGTTGAGAGCAGCGCCACTTCGCCCGCCTGATAGAGATCGATCGCGCGGCGGTGCCCCTGGGTCAGCACCTCCTGGGGCAGCAGCTCTTGCTGGTAGAGGTCAGTCCAGTACTGGAAGACGGCGCGGCCCGCGTCGGTGTCGAAGGCAGCCTGGCCCTGGTCATCTAACAGCTCTGCCCCCATTTGCACAAAGGATTGCAGCACGTCGGCAGAGTCTTCGGGCACAAAGGTGGTGAAGTAGGCGTACTTGCCGGTTTTGTCTTTTACCTGGCGAGCGACCTCAGCCAGCTCGGCGTAGGTGGTGGGCGGCTCAACCCCGGCGGCAGCCAGCAGCTCCTGGTTGTGCAGGGTGACATTGGTGGTCAGGTACCAGGGAATGCCGAAGCTCTGGCCGTTGAGGGTGTTGGCCTCCCAAATGTTGGGCAGGTAAACCTGCTTGGCCTCGGCAGGCACGTTGTCATCCAGCAGCATCCAGGCGTTGCGGCTGGCCAGCTGGGCCGCAAAGTCGGGGTTGAGGTTGACCACATCAGGGGCGGTACCAGCGGTGACGGCGGTGAGAATTTTGCTCTGCATGTCGGCCCAGGGCACATCGACCCAGCGCACGGTCGTGCCGGGATTTTGGGCCTCGTAGTCGGCAATCAGCCCGTTGAAGTAGTCGGTAAAGTCGGGCTGGAGCTGCATCGTCCAAAACTCGACCTCCTGAGTGCCGTCAGCGGCGGGGGCAGTAGCTGTGGGCTGTCCGCTACCGCAGGCCACCAACCAGCTCATCATCAACCCCAGCAGGGCAAACAGACCAAAGCGGGCAGAGGAGCGTAGTCTCATGAAATTTCCAGGGATTAGGGGCCACCGCAACATAGTCAATCTCACTCAGCCATCCGCCTGAGGCGCTGACGAGCTAATTTACGGTTGTTTATTTTCTCTTAAAGTGGACGGGATTGGTGGATCTATATGACCAATCGGCCAACAATTTGTTCATCTAGAGGATGACCTGCACGGCGCTGGCGCTGGCGATCGCCCGCTCCTTGGCCTCCTCCACCGTGTCGCCCAGGGCCAGCGCTACCCCCATGCGACGGTTGGGGTGAGCCACGGGTTTGCCAAACAGCCGCACTTTGCTGGTGGGCACCTTCAGCGCCTCATCCAGGCCAGAGTACTGGGGATACTCGCTGGCTCCACCCGCCAAAATCACCGCCGACGCCCCCGGCTGCACCAAAGTAATCTCGCCGATGGGTAGACCCATAATCGCCCGCACGTGCAGCTCAAACTCCGACTGGTGCTGGCTCACCATTGTCACCATGCCGGTGTCGTGGGGGCGTGGGCTGACCTCGCTAAAGTAGACGGTCTGGGGTCGATCTGGATTTCCGGCAATGAACAGCTCAACCCCAAAGAGGCCCCAGCCCCCCAGGGCGTCAGTGACGGCTCTGGCCATGTCCTGGCAGGCGGCCAGGGTGTCGGGGTGCAGGGCGCAGGGCTGCCACGACTCGCGGTAGTCGCCCGCCTCCTGGCGGTGGCCGATGGGGGGGCAAAAGTGGGTGCCGTCGATCGCCCGCACGGTCAGCAGGGTAATCTCGGTGTCAAAGGGCACAAAGCCCTCGACAATGACGCGATCGCTCTTGCCCCGGCCCGCTTCCCCGGCATACTTCCAGGCAGCCAGCATCTCCGATTCGTCGCGCACGGTGCTCTGGCCCTTGCCCGAGGAACTCATGATTGGCTTCACCACGCAGGGCAGACCGATCGCCGCGATCGCCTCCAGATACGCTGCCTCAGTCCCCGCAAAGCGAAAGGGTGAGGTCTTGAGGCCCAGTTCATCCGCCGCCAGCTTCCGTATGCCCTCGCGGTTCATGGTCAGCTGGGTGGCCCGCGCCGTCGGAATCACCCGCCAGCCTTCGGCCTCCAGGGCAACCAGGGTATCAGTGGCGATCGCCTCCACCTCCGGCACAATCAGCCCCGGCTGCTCCTGTTCCACCACTCGCCGCAGGGCCGCGCCATCCAGCATGTCGATCACGTGGCGACGGTGGGCCACGGTCATCGCTGGGGCGTGGTCGTAGCGATCGACGGCAATCACCTCTAACCCCAGCCGCACCGCCTCCAGCGCCACCTCGCGGCCCAGTTCTCCCGACCCCAGCAGCAGCAGTCGGCGGGCCTCATCTTTGAGGGGTGTACCCAGGGGCGGCGGGGAAGCGGTCATAGCCAGTTACTCCAGAAGGAAAGAAAGTTGAGTCTAAAGCAATATTTTCTCAATATTAAGTGCTCACTTTTCAGAATTGTGTGTAACATCGCTGGTGATACCCAACCAACACTGGCTTGGTATTCCCTCAGGAGCAGTGGCAAACCCATCGGGTGTGAGATTAGGAGATCGGTTCTTTACTGTCTTCTAGACCAGAAGATTAGCGATTAAACAAGAAAAGTGGAAAAACCAAATTAAATTGTGTACCATTCGTTAGCACTTTTCCCCTAGGGATCACTGCTGGGCCACTCAATCCCTTCTAAATTGCCCGACACAGGCGTTTGATGGGGTCATCATGGGGCTCGTTTGGGTCTGCTTGGTTGTCGCTAAACTGGGCAGGTTTTCCGGTTACCCACCTGTTTTTCGGATACTGCCGTGGATAGTCTCAAAGCCATTTTTAGTCGTAAGCCTCGCGGGGTTGGTATTGAGCTTACCCCCGAGAAAGTTAACTTGGCCCGGCTGAAAAAGCAGGGAACCGCCCTTAAATTAGAAGCGCTGGCTTCAGTCGAGCTGGCTGAAGGAATTTACGAAGAAGGGCAAATTTTAGACACCGCCGCTATGGCCGACGCCATTATTACCGTGCTGGCTGAAAGCAAGCTCAAGGTCAAACAGGCTACGACCGCCATTCCGGGGCGAGCCATCACCCGCGTCATTCCGGTGCCCGCCGAGCTTGACGACGAAGAGTTGCGCGAGATGGTGCTTAACCAGGAGGCCAGTCTCTACCTGCCCTTTCCACGTGAAGAGGCCGACGTTGATTACCAGAAGCTGGGCTACTTCGTTGACGAAGACGGCATTGAGAAAGTGCAGGTGCTGCTGGTGGCGGTGCGTAAAGACCTGACCGACCCCTACATAGAGGTGTTTCAGCAGGCGGGGCTGATGCTCAACGTGCTCGAAACCTCCAGCTTTGCGCTGATTCGCACCATTCGCGAGCAGCTGCGGCAGTTTACGCCTCAGGAGGCCGCTGCCGTCGTCGATATCGAGTTTGAGAATACCGAAATTTCGATTGTGGTTGACGGGGTACCCCACTTTTCGCGCACCGTCCCCATCGGCACCTTTCAAATTCAGAGCGCCCTCAGCCGCGCCATGAACCTGCCGCCCTCGCGCAATACCGAGCTACTCCAGGGCATGACGGTGCCGATTCAAACCATGGACACGGTTGGCGCACCCCAGATGGGCAACACTAACCCCGGCACGACCGCCATGCTGCGGGTGCTGGGCGAACTGTCGGACGAGCTGCGCCGCTCTATAGACTTCTACCTCAACCAGGGCGAAGACATGGAGGTGGCCCAGCTGCTGCTGGCGGGGCCAGGGGCATCGATTGGCCAGCTTGACGAATTTCTGGCCCAGCGGCTGAGTTTGCCTGCCAGCCAGATCGACCCCATCTCGGCCCTGTCTTTAGATGTGGCTGAAGACATTCCCGAGAGCCAGCGGGCGGGGTTGGCAACGGTTATTGGCCTTGGTCTGCGGGAGGTATAGGTATGTACGGTCTGGATATTAACTTTCTCAAAGACCGCGAGGTTCGGGTCTTTGACGCCAGGCCCCGAGCGCGGGGCGGTGGTGCCACGGTGGTCGGCGATCGCAGGCCTCTGTACGTTGGGCTGGCGGCGGCGCTGGTTCCCCTGGCGCTGGTGGGCGGCTACTGGGCCGTCACCCGGGGGCAGGTAAACCAGCTCCAGGTGCGCAGCGCTGAACTCGATGCCGAGACGGCGGCGCTACAGAGCCAGCTTCAGGAGATCAGCGGTATCCAGCAGCAGATCGACCTGGTGCGGGCCGAGAACAACGCTTTTGTGACGGTGTTTAACGACATCATCCCCTGGTCGGCGCTGCTACAAGATATTCGCACCCGCACCCCGGCCCGCGTGCAGATCGTTAGCCTGAACCAGACCGAGGGCGCGCCCCTAGAGGTTGACCCTGCTGATCCCAACGTGGCTGCTTCACCCCCGGCTGGAGGGCTGACGATTGAGGGGGTATCTTGCTCCTACGACGCCATCAACGACTTTGCGCTGGTCTTGCAGCGATCGCCCCTATTGCAGTCGCAGACCGTGGCCATTACCCAGGCCCAGCAGCAGCCTAGTCTGCTCGATCCCCAGACCCAGGGCCGCTGTCCAGGTGCTGCCGTGGATGACCCTGACTTTTTGATCGACTACGGCATTGGTGCCAACATCACCGACACTCCAGCCTCGCAGCTCATTGATGAGCTAGAGCGCCAGGGTACGGTTGGTTTAGTAACCCGTCTTCGGGCCCTGAGAGAAAGAGGAGTGATCGAATGACCGCCACAGGAGATTTTCTTCCCGGTGAAGATAACCAGGGTCTAGAGCAGGTAGGGCCAACCTACCCAACGGCCTTTGGAGTTGAGCTAACGCCAAAAGTACAGGCTATTGGCCTGGCCGTACTGGGTTTGATGGGGGCTTTTGCCCTTTGGAACTTTGTCGTTCAGCCTGTGCGCGATCAAAAAGTGGCCCTTGAAGCTGAAGTGGCGCAAAAACAGGCCCAGGTCGATCAACAGCGGGCCAGCCTGCAAGACCGAGCTGCGCTACAGGCTCAGCTCAACACAGCCCTAGAGCAGCGAGTCGGTATTTACAGCCTGCTGGGCGATCAGCAAACTGTCGATACGCTGCTGCTCGATATCAACCAGCAAATTCAAAACAGCAACGCGGCGATCGCCGATGTGCTGCGAGCCGACCCGGCCCGTCTCGACAATGCCCAGCTGGCCGCCTTAGGGCTCAACCGTGAGCAAATTCAGCGGGTTAGAACGACCTTTCCCGGTGATACTCAGCTGCAGAGACAGCTCTACACCTCCGAGCTGCTGCGATTTAACCCCAGCCCGCCGGTAATTTTGGAAGACGGCTCGGCTGAGCTCAACGGCAAGCTAGAGCGCTACACGGTAGATGTCTCGATGCAGGCGCTGTTTCCGCAGACCCTAAGCATCATGCGCAACATTGAGCGCCTGGAGCCCCTCATCATCATTCGAGATTTGCAGCAGAGCATTGCGCCGCCGCCAGAGGGAGCGACCGAAGAGCAACTCCTCGGGATTAGCCGTCTGCTGCTGACCGACTTCACCCTAGAAGTTCTGGTGCC
>PYGV01000517.1 GCA_003022385.1 filamentous cyanobacterium CCP3
GGGAAGAAGGGGGAGTTGGCCCAGCGGCGGGCTTTGAGCAGCATGTCGCGGGTGGGGCCGCCGCGTGGTCGCCGACGCCGGGTAGCCAGAGGGCATCGGTGCAGCCGGTATTGGCTTCCCACTGGCAGGCGTACTGGGCCATGGCTACAGGGTCGATATCGGTGCCGATGGGGGGTAGAGTAACGCCCGTAATCTGGCTACCGTCTGGCCCCTGCCAGGTAAACAGATCGTGGGGAAAAGGGTTGGTGTCGTTCCAGCGCAGCTTTTGAGTGGCGAAGTAGCGAATGCCGCCCTGGCGCAGCAGCTGGGGCAGTTGCCAGCAAAAGCCAAAGGTGTCTGGCAGCCAGGCGATCGCGCTGATTTTCCCAAATTTTTCGGCACAGTAGCGCTGGCCGTAGAGAATCTGGCGGGCGATCGCCTCTCCCCCCGGCAAATTCAGGTCGGGCTCGACCCACAGTCCGGCGTCGATGGCCCAGCGCCCCGCTTTCACCTGCTGCTGAATGGTGGCGAACAGGTCGGGGCGATGGTCTTCGAGCCAGGCAAACAGCGCTGGCGACGAGTGGGTGAAGGTGAGTTCAGGAAAATCTTGCTGTAGGGCCAGTACTGAGCGAAAGGTCCTCTCAGCCGCTTCCCAGGTGTCAGATACGGGCCAGAGCCAGGCCAAGTCAAGGTGGGCGTGGCCGAGGCAGTGTACCGTGCGCTGCTTCAACCAGGGGGAGACGTGTTTCAGCGAGTTCCGTAGTTTAAGAAGGGATTGGTGAAAGCGATCACGCTGTTCCCGGCGATCGAGATCCGCTTCAGCACCCAACTTGGTCACAGAGTCGCCGATCAGGGTCCAATCAATAAGGCTTAACGCTTCCGTTACCGCATTCAGCTTTTTGGGTTCAAACTGGGCCAGGTAGGTGGCCAGCACCGTCAGCTCATCAGCCACAAACCCCGGTTCCGGGCAGCTGCCCTCCACCGTTTCAAACACCAGTTGTGCCTGCACCAGCGCCCCGTCGTCGTGGCCGGGGCTGAGCACTTTTAGAGAAACATCTACCCATTCTCCCGGCACAATGCGATCGCTCAGCACAATCCGCGTCCAGCAGTCAAAAATATCCCCCGATTGAACGTGCTCGCCGTTGACATAAATATCCGCCTGGTTGGCCCACCACCGCAGCGCTAGCCGCGCCGTCAGCCCCTCCAGGGGGTAGCCATTCAGGTGGGTGGGCCAGGTAAAGCGCTGGTGCAGCCAGAGCGGTACGTTGCCTTTTGGCCAGGGGATATAGCCGCGATCGTCGAGGGTGGCCAGGGGCCAGGTTTGCCACAGCTCAGCCGGGGGGGGAAACAACCTATCTGATGACACCGGACAGCGGTGCCAGGTTGTACGCGCGTCTTTTTGGCTCAGGGCACGCAGGCGATCGCAAGTGTCTAAAAGCGGCGACGGCAGTACAGGGCAAACGGTGGCGAGGGACATGGCTCCGGTATGATCAAAAGCAGTCCCCCCAGTTTAGGCAGAAGTGTAGGCAGAGTTATGGCCACGTCGTCGCGCCCGTTCCAAAGCCGAACCGTGGCTCGCCTGGTAACAGGCTACCGACAGATGGCTCGCGGTGCCGGGCACTGGCTGCGGCAGGGGCGCACAGCAGCGGTTTGGGGGCTACAGGTGGCGGTTTATCCCCTCTATGTTGCAGTGCAGGGGTTGCGAATGGGCTACCGGCAGCTGCGAGCCGCCCATCCCTGGCAGCCGTTGTGGGCCAAAGTCAACGGCAGTCACACCCCAGAGTTAGTAGAGGCTGACACGCCCATTTGCGCTCTGTTGTCTATCATTCAGCCCCCGGTTGTGCAGGCTCCAACGCGGCAGCCGATGGGGCTGAGCCTGGTCAATCGATCCGGTCGGTGGCTGCGGCAGTCACGGGCTGGGGCTGTGCTCACCCCTGGCCAGTGGCACCTGCTTCCGTTGCAGGCTCCCATTCGCGGCGTTGCCTCAGACCTGGTCACCCGACAGGTAGTTCTAGTCACCGTCGATAACGATATTTTTGCGG
>PYGV01000192.1 GCA_003022385.1 filamentous cyanobacterium CCP3
GACTGGGGCAGTGCCCTGGAAAAATCGCTCCTACAATCAGGGGAATGTCATTTCCCATCATTTTATGTCTCCCGAAGCCATGCCTTTCTCTGCCGATACCCAGGCTATCCACAGCGGCCGGGGCATTGACCCGGCTACTGGAGCGCTGACGGCTCCCATTCACCTGTCGACCACCTTTGAGCGCGATGCCGATGGCAGCTACCCCAGGGGCTACATCTATGGCCGTAGCGGCAACCCCAACCGCGTTGCCCTCGAAACGGCTCTCACCGACCTGGAGCAGGGAGCTGAAACGGTCACCTTTGCCTCTGGATCTGCCGCTACCTTTAGTCTGCTGCAGGCGCTTGGCCCCAGCGACCACGTGATTGCGCCGCAAAGCGTCTACTTTGGTGTGCAGCAGATGCTGAGCCAAATTTTTGCCCCCTGGGGGCTGAGCTATACCCTGGTTGACACGACTGACCTGGCGGCGGTGGAAGCGGCGATGCGCCCCAACACTCGCCTGGTGCTGATCGAAACGCCGTCGAACCCGCAGCTGGCGGTGACCGACATTCGCGCGATCGCAGCTCTAGCCCACCAGGCCGACGCCTACCTGGCCTGCGACAACACGATCGCCTCCCCGGTGCTGCAAACGCCCTTGACCCTGGGGGCCGACTTTGTCATTCACGCCACCACCAAGTACCTGGCGGGCCACGGAGACGTGATCGGCGGCGCGGTGGTTACCCGCGAGATCAACCCGCTGTTTGAGCAGCTGCGGCTGGTGCAGACCATCGGCGGCGTGGTGCCCTCGCCCTTCGACTGCTGGCTGACCCTGCGCGGTCTGCAAACCCTGCCCCTGCGGGTGCGGGCCCAGGCCCAGGCGGCCCAGACTATTGCCACCTGGCTGGCCCAGCACCCCAGCGTGGAGCAGGTGCTCTATCCGGGGCTGCCGGGGCACCCTGGCCACGTCATTGCCCAACAGCAAATGCAGGGTTTTGGGGGGCTGCTGTCGTTCTTGGTCAAGGGTGATCAAGAGACCGCCATGGGCGTGGCCGCCAAAACTCGCCTGATTGCCCGCGCCACCAGCTTTGGCAGCCCCCACAGCACCGTCGAACACCGCGCCTCGATCGAGAAGGGGACGACAACCGCTCCCAATCTGCTGCGCCTCTCGATTGGCCTGGAGCAGGTGGACAATTTGATCGCCGACCTCGACCAGGCCCTTAGGAATTAGCCCTATCCACCCGCAAACCGCCCTATTCTGCTGTTAGCCGCAGGCCAGACCTGAAAACTGGACAGCCGCGCGGGGTCCTAACTCGGACCAAGGCTACAGTCGATAGCATCACGCGTTTGGAGCCAGGGATATGGTCAATCGAGTTCGGCGGCAGTTTCGTCGCTTTTTTAGGCAAGCTCGCACCGTCAACAACGAGCCCGTCAACCGGGCCAGTTTGGCGGTGATCATCTTGATTGATCTGTTCATTCTCTTCAACGTGTTTAGCGGCCTCAGCGACATTAGCCGCTGGCCCCTTAGCCCCTACCAGGCCCACCCCTGCCACGAACCCTGGGCAGGCTACCGCGCCCAAACCGAAGGGAATCGCGACTACGACATTCTGCGCAGCAGCATTCAATTTCAGGATCAGCCGGAGTTTAGCTGGGCCACCAACTACCGCAACGTGACTGAGGGCCACCTGGGCCAGGTGTCGACCATCTGTCTCGACTATGCCGCCACCGCCGACGGCCTCGATACCCCTGACAATCGGCAGATTCTTACCAGCCTCGACCAGGGGCAAGACTCTATCACCGCCCTGGAGCAAGAAAATCAGACCATTCGCAGCCAGTACGACTCGACCCTGCTAGAGCAACTTGCTGGGCAGCCGCCGGAGCAGTCGATCAACCAGGTAGAAGCCAGGCAGGCCCGGGCCATTCTCGATCGCAACAACGCCAGCCTCAACCAGCTGCGGCAGCAGCAGCGCGACCTGCAAACCCAGCTCACCCAAACCCAGGCCAGCCAGCCGTTTCTCGCCCTGCTTGGCAACGACGCCCAGTTTCAAGCGCTCGATCGCCAGTATCAGCGGGCCTCGTTTTGGTATCCCACGGTGCAGCTGCTGTTCCAGAGCCTGTTTTTGCTGCCCCTGGTGGGGTTGGCTTGGGCGGTCTACCGCTTCGCCGAGCGGCGTGGCTATGGGCTGGTGGCGTTGCAGAGCTGGCACCTGCTGGTGATCTTCTGCATTCCGCTGGTGATCAAGCTGTTTGAGGTGCTGCAGTTTGGGGCGCTGTTTAGCTGGCTGTCGCAGATCATGGTGACGCTGCTGGGGGGGCTGCTGTTTTTAATCAACTACCTCTATATTTTGGTGGTGCCGCTGGTGGGCTACGGCATCATCAAGTTCTTTCAAAAGGTGGTGCTCAACCCCCGGCTGCAGGTGGCGGGGCGGGTGCAAAACCAGAAGTGCATTCGCTGTGCCAAAAAGCTGCGCCGAGACGATGACCACTGCCCCCACTGCGGCTACCACCAGACTGTGGAGTGCCACCACTGCCACCAGCCCACCTACAAGTATTTGCCCTACTGCCGCCACTGCGGCACCGCTCAAGAGCTGGAGGTTTGAGGGCGATCGCCCCCAGGATGCCGCTGCACAAACCAAGCCGCTAAGCCATAAAGTTGGCACCGCTGCACGGAGTTCAGAATGCAACGTTCAAAATGAAAAATGGCTAGGAAGTCGGTGCTTCAGGCTTCCTAAGCGGCAGGCTTAACTCTGCCTTGCTAAAGTCGCTGACGTTGAAGCCTACGTGGTCGAAAATCATGCATTGCGAAGTTAATGTGCCCAGCGATCGGCGACCCGCAGAGCATCGGCAACCGCCGTAAGGGTCGGGTTGGCATAGCCGACGGTGTTAGGAAAAATAGAGGTGCCAATCAGCGTCAGGTTTTCAACCCCGTGGACCCGGTTTTCTGCATTGACGACACCCTCAGTCGGATCATCACTCTGGCGGGTTCCTCCCATATGGTGGAACCCAGTACCTCCTCGGGGCACTTCGCCTTGCCCCAACTCTTGCATAGTGAGGTATGAGCCCAGCCCAGTTTTTCTAAACACCTCAGCCATGAACTCGGAGGCCTGGTTGATGGCATTGACCTCCTTGCGGCTCCAGGACCACTGCAGTACCGGCAGGTGGCGACCCAGGCGATCGCGGGTTTTACCCAGGCGAACCCGATTGTCCGGGGAAGGGCGTTGTGCAACCATAGCGTCGACCGCTAAAGTCTCGACACTGTGCTGGCGCTCAGACGGGTCACTCCATCCCCCAATAGCAGTACTGTGCAGGAGTTTTGTCCGGGCCGCATAAGCCAATCTAAACGACTGAGCAGGCGCTGACATCACCTTCGGAATGGCAGAAACCAGCGTCTTTACGTCCCCTCGCTCCAGGGCGTCTTTAGCATTGACGACAAAAAAGCCAGTCTTTGAACACCAGTCAGCAGAACGCCCCACCAGATCAATTGAGAACCTCAGCAGCCCCAGCTGTCGGGCCGCAGCAGGAGAAATTTCATGGCCGCGCAGCACAGGCGTTCCGTTGACATCCTGGAAGTCATACCAGGAGGCTGCCTCAGTCAGCCCTTCAGGATCTGCGCCCGTTAAGAACCCAAATCGAGTATGGGGGTGATCACAAAACCAGCGCCCAAAAACATCATGAGGATCCGCAAGTGCGCCTTCTTGTTTAGCTAAAAGCAGTTGACGAGAATTTTCAATGCCACCCAAAGCTAGAACATAGTGCTCAGCCTCCAGGCGAACCTCAGCCCCGTCCTGATCGACCATGATCAGCGCCGTCACTCGCTTCTGTTTATTCGTTTCAATCCGCAGCAGGTGAAGCCCTGAGCGCACATCTATACCAGGGTGAGCCTTCACGTCATTCATGCGGTTTTGGCAAATAACGGCGGCCTGAGGAAAGTGGAAAAGTCGGGTGGGCAACAGGCTGGGCGGCAGCGGAATAGGAGAAAAAGCGTCTTGGTAAGCATCAACCTCAAAACTGTGATTGCCCAAGTCAAAGAAAGCCAGCGCGTCGGGATAGCGATTGTAAATTTCAGCAGGTGGTGCAGACCAGGCCGGAATATCAAACT
Organism: filamentous cyanobacterium CCP3; assembly: GCA_003022385.1. Classification (GTDB taxonomy): domain Bacteria; phylum Cyanobacteriota; class Cyanobacteriia; order Phormidesmidales; family Phormidesmidaceae; genus Nodosilinea. The sequence goes on from PYGV01000192.1 coordinate 4,073, forward strand.
CAGGGCGGGCTTCGAAGTCGGCTAAGTGGCCAGCAACAATGCGCACTCGGGCCTCGCCAGAGGGTCGCGCTCTCACCGACCAGCGCCAGGCCGTACCGCCAGAGCCCACGTGACGAGACATCGCCAGATACTCGCGCATGGAGTACAGCGTGCCCTCTTTAACCAGGGTTGGGTCTGTGCGGTCCTTGGCATTGGCAGCACTGGCAATGGTGCCCAGGCATAACTCTCGGCCATTGTCTTGCGCCGCAAAGCTGCCGCTGTCGATGAGGGTTACGGGTTGACCAACATTGGCCATTCGCAGCGCAAAGGCCATGCCAACCGGCCCGCTACCGACCACACACACAGACTTTGGATTAATAGGCCGACCAGACGCAGCAGAGGCATCGGTATGAGAATTATTTACGTTCATAAACGCTTATTCCCTCGCATAAAAATGTGCATGAATCTATGTCAATCAGATTTAAACTTGCACAAGTTACGTTGCCTAAAGCTTTTTGCTCAAAGGGGTTTCAGCCTATGGCTGGTATACAGCTTTGTATTAACTTAGGTGCCATGACTGATTCGGCAAAATACAAATACCGAAAATCACATCCTGAGAGTTGTTAAACTCTATAGGGATTATTTATTTGATCGCTTTAATACTGAGGGTCTAAATTTTTGCTGTCAATCAGAATCAGGGCTTTTCAGCATTCCAATACATTCCTCTAGACTTATTAAAGCTTTCATAAACATTGTTGTTCAATTGGGCATCTGCTTAGCACTTGCTCATTCCTCGATGCGGTTGGCCAGCCCATTCCGCTATGGTCAGCTATTTCATCCCAAATTGGTATCTAGGGGCGGGCATCGCACTAATAGGCGATCGCCCCCACTGATACCCTTTCCCTAAAAAAGAGGGACTGCCCCTCACAGAAGCAATCCCTCTTTTTGCCGGTTGCGATCGTTGCTTAAGCGGCCATGTCGTCTGCTTTGGTGCGGCGGCGGCGCAGGGCTTTGAAGCGATCGCCCAGCTGGTCGGCAACGCTCTTGAGGCCGGGGGAGCGTCGGGCGGCGGTTTTGACATAGTCGTAGACGAGCAGGCTGCCGCTCATCGACTCGCTGCCGACGGCGAGCAGGGTGTCGTCGACTTTTTCGGTGAGCTGCTGTAGCAGGCCCAGCACTTCGGTCAGGTCGACGGTGAGCTGGTAGTCGCGGGCAAATTCAGCGATGTCGAATCTGCTGGGCACAATTTCGGGATTGTTTTGGGTAGCGGTGCCATCCTCTGGAGAGGTGCCCCGAAGGGGCGGGGTGGTAAAAGCGCTCCTGAAGACCTGCATGTCTCATTCGCCATCCTCCGCAATCCAAATAGCGAGTTTTTGCCGAATTCGCTGCAATCGCTCATGACTAATCTCTCCCAAACTGCCCATCAGCAACGAGCTTTCTAAAACCGCAAGGCGAGATAATCGCAATACACTCGAAACCTTCAGCCCGGTTGCCGCAAAGTCAGCATCGCTGGGCGACAAAATTTCATCAATTTGGCCATCCACTTGCCGCTATTGAGACGAAACCATGCAAACCAGCCAATCATCAAACTGAACCGATTCCTTTCGTAGCATCAGCACCGGGCGCAGTTTTGTCCCAGACAGATCTGTAAATGGGAACGGTACCAGCACGATTTGCCCAGCTTGTTTCATCACCAGCGCTCTTTAAGATCATCGAGGGTATAGAGCGCTGGCTCATCTTCCATACCGCGCATCGCCTGACTCATCGCCAATTTACTAAAGTCGGCATTCGTCCAGTCATCCTCCGCAGTCTCCTCATCCCTTAGGGCGGTGCTACGGGATGTCAAAAACTCAATGAAATCGAACACCTCCGCCTGCTTGGCTGGGGGCAAAGCCTGGATTTTCTCAAAAAACTGCGCCGGATTCATATAAAACCCCTGGAGTAAAGATCGAAATTATTGCTTATACACTTCCAACCCCAAAATCTCCCGCCCCTCCGGCGGCAGTTCTGCTCCAGCGCAGCGCGATCGCAGATGTCAGGACGATAGGTATATTTGAGATCGCCCAGTAGTTAGTTAGTAGGTGTGGGTTGAGCTAGCAAAACCCACACCTACGGTTAGTTTAGCATTCTAACTGCGTATCCTAGATTTATTCCCAGTGGATCATTCCTATGCATTACCGTCGCGCGAAGACGGTAGGAGCCGCTTATTTCTTCACCGTTGTCACATTCAATCGCCAGCACCTACTTAAAACCGAAGCAACTGAATAGTTGCTTCGCCAGGCCTTTTATACTGCCAAACGGCGTCATCCTTATATTGAGCAAGGAATTTACCCAAAGGCTTGGGGCGCTGACAGAGAAATCAGCTTTCAAGAGACAGTGGGTTGGGAGTAAATTGCATAGGGATTGTTGGGTTTCCTTCGTCAACCCAACCTACAGAAGATCTGCTGATGACGGGCATAGTCTAGGTCTTCTGCGAGTTCGGTTTCGGAATAATGCCGGGTAATGTTTCGCTCGCCTAAAAGCTGGCTAAATTGGCGGTGATCGAGGTTGGAAAGTTCGTGGGCTTTGCCAAAGGAAAGGAGTTCTTGGGCATAGAGAGCCAAGGCAAGTTCTTTCAGTAACTCGGCTTCGATGCGGTTTTCGGGCAGTCGGATGGATTGGATAATAGTTTCAGGAATAGATAATTGCATGGGGTTAACTCTCTAAACTTTAGGGTGAGTGGATGAATGAAACTGCTGCAACCGCTGGGCAAGGTCGTCAGGGATGTCGATGGTGATTTGTGCCACAGCAGTATCGAGGCGAAAGGGCTGGTTTAATTATAGAAATTTAGGCTAAATCAGCTTGCCAGCAGTAAATCGTTTAGCTTGTTCTTTAGGCTTGGGGATGCCATGAGTGGATTATAAATTTCACCCTCATAAGGTAGCCAGACATAGCCAGAGCTGAAGGGCCGATAGGCTGAAGGCAACTTTAGCTGTTGCCTAACTGGTGTAGCTATAACTAAACCTGGAATGGATAGCTCAGACGAGTCTTCCAGTAATTCGCTATAGGTTCTGAATTCATCGACTTCAACTCCAACTAGGGCATAGCGGAAGGCGGGAGCAGATCGCAGATGTTGGTAGAAGAGAATGCCTAACTCCGTCATTAGATAAGCGCTTTCAGGAGACTCGATGCCAATCTCGCTAATATTGTTGGGGCAGACCCGACACCACCAGTTTTCGTCGACATCTTGAAAAATGTCTGCTCGGCATTGGCATTGGCGACCGTTTGAGAGGGTCCAGGTCGCCCCCTCAAAGTGTTGAGCAAACAGCTTTGCCTTGCTTTCGTCTGAACCGCATTCTGCTGACAGACTAAATATCCATGCCATTGCAGTAGGCTCCAGGTATCGATGACAGACTATTCAACTCTTTCCCAATCGCTCTGAGTATTTGCCAGGGCTGCCTCATATTTCTCTAGAAGCATTGTAGCGCTTGGCAAAATACTGATATGGGTGGGGCTATCCTGAACCGCTTCTAAATCGCCAGTAATCTTGCTGTCATCAATTTGCCAGAGCGGATCTCGACCTGTACTGCCAAAGGCGAAAGGTTTCCGAAATGCTGGTAAACCTTCAATTGAAAGTGATACAGACATTCCTTTGGTGTTTTTGATTGCGACGGCTACAGTGTTACCTTAATCGCTGTGTTCAGCGGCTGGGCGCAGATAGCCTCGCTCATCGATACACCCTGAGGGCATTTGCTCGACATCGATATCGACTTCGGGCCTGACTCCTAACAGTCGGGCACTGCGCTCGATCTTGGGTTTGCCGTTTTGCTGGGCCATGCCGCGATAGTAAAGTTTCGCCATCCGTCATTACTATATTCAAGCTTAGAGGATCAAAGTCCATTGGAGAAGACAGCGGTTAACGCCAAGATCAGAAGCGGGAAGTGATTTAAGCGAAACCGGAACCAACCGCACCCGTCTTCTGCATCTTGATGTTAGATTTTTCCGTCAAGCCAGGAGCGCCTGCATTTCGTTTAAGTTCACACTTGAATGGATGAACAGTCTCGCCTATTTCGGTATATGACGCAAAGAATCCCTCAAGCTTTAACCCATTTTCTTTTAGCATTAGCGAAAAGCTTCCTCTATCAATATTCTGCGGATTCTCGTTCTCGTAACTACCGCATAGCATTAGGTTTTTAAAGGTTCCACTCAAGAAGTAGGTGTGCACTTCACTGGCTCCTCCGATTTCCACAAGTCGTCCTTGAATCCTATTGCCCACTCGGGTAAGCTCTGCGCGCATTTTAATCGTCCGAACGCGAATACCAACCCTTATGGACTTTGGTTTGCTACCAGGTTTTCCGTCGTCATTTTCTTCATGTTGCAGCTCAGAAGGAAGAATCAATTCAGCACTTTTCGAAACTGGTTCCTCACCACCGTTAATAGAGGAAGATTCAACGTCAATTGCTTCATCTAAATCGTCGCTGTTAGCTTGCTTTAATTTTTCTGTCATAAAAGCGGCCCATGCTGCTTGGAGGCGTATGCGATCAATTTCCTTGATGCCAATGTACGGCACCAAGAAGCCTTGCCAGACACCTTCGATCTTTGCATCTCTGTAGGTAATATCCTGGAGCCACTCTGAAATATTTGATCTCCAAAGCGATGCGAAGACAAGGATAAATATTGATGTTATTACGCCACTAATAACCCCCTCCGAGAGAGGCTTCACAATGTCTTGATTGGTTGAGAAAGCATGATCTATCCATTTCCAAGTGACAACTATTGCCAGGCCAATGACGAGCCAGTGAAGATTTGCCTTTAGCTTATCTAGAATCATCGAGGTATAGTGGTTGGTTGAGTAATTCTAACTATGTATTAAGTATCAGATCCGCTGGATAAGACCTCTATTCTTCAGGATTATCTAGTAGATCTACGGGATAATACCTGAATCTTAAGGAATTAAACATCAAATGTGCTTGATAAGGTCTTCACATCTGGGAGTTATCCATCATTTTTGACGGTTAACTCCTTACCTTGGGGTATTATCCGCCAAATGTGCTGGATAAGCCCTTGGTTTTGGGTTGCTATCTAGCAAGCTTGCACTGGTCTGCTAAACCAAGCGTTAAGCGCTGGGTCATCACCCGTGATCAGTTCTCCGAGAACGCATTCCCCGCATCCGAGCTTGGCCAAAGACTCTCTAGGGTTGGTTAAAGTGTCTCTAGGACTGTCAGTAGACTCTCTGAGATTGTCGGGAGAGTCTTTAGGAATGCCGGGAGAGTCCACAGGAATGTCGGGAGAGTCTTTAGGATTGTCCGAAGAGACCTTGAGATTGTCGGGAGGGCCTCTGGGATTGTCGGGAGCCCCTCTGAGCGTGTCGAGAGAGTCTCTAGGACTGTCGGGAGACTCTTTAGGAATGGTGGGAGACTCTTTAAGAATGGCGGAAGAATCTTTGGAATTGGTGGGAGAGTCTTCAGTCTAGTTAGAGACTACTGAAAAAGTCAGAAATGCTTGACCTACAAGGAATACAGCCAATTTTGGCGACACCTATGTGCAAGGCAAAAAACGCTGAAACCGTTCATATCACTCATTACTACAGCTCCTCCGTTTTAAATTCGCTATAGCCCTCGTAGTAATAACTCACATCAATCCCCTGCATAAACAGAGCACGATCATTAATTTGATCGGTCAGCGCATTTTTCAGCAAGACTTTAATTTCCACATCTTTCACCACACTGCGCTGCATCGCCGAAAGATAATCATCTTTATAGCGGTTCCTGAACGCATGAGGTACGCCTCAACCGAGAGGAGTCTTGAAACTCATAGACCTGGGCAATTGACCTGTACCTTATCCGATTGAGAACCGCTATATCTACCCCATTCCAATCTACAACCTGCTTGATTTCTTTTTTGAGCATCAGGTCTAGCCAAATGCGGGTGGCGCGTCCATTGCCCTCACAGAAAGGGTGAGCCACATTCATCTCCACATATTTTTCAATAATCTGATCAAAATTCCCCTGGGGCATGGTGTCGATATAGTCCAGAGAGGCTTTCAGATACATCACTGGCGCAAACCGGAAATTGCCCTTAGAGATATTTACATCGCGGATTTTGCCTGCAAAGCCATAAATATCGCCAAACAGATAGGCGTGAACGAAAGCCAGCCCTTTGAACGTGCCAACTTCCACCTTGTCAATATCGCCAGAGTCAAAAAGCTGCTTTGCCTTTTGTTTGCTGATTTTTTCCTCAGCCTTAGCCAGCTCTACCTGATTAGTGATATTTAATTTATTTTCCAGGGTCATGGTGCCTCTCCCTCAATCTCCGCCACGATCGCATCTATCTCAGCCCGCAGGCGATCGATCGTGGCAAACAACTGGCTGGGGTAAATAAAGTAGCCTTTGGTTTTGATGGCATCGTCTTTGATGTCGTCGGTAATAACACTATCGGGCAGCTTAGCGTAGTGGGTAGTGGATTAACGTAAAGGATAGAGAGAAATAAGGCATCGCCGTCGCATTCCTAAATTCCGAGGGAGTAGGACTC
>PYGV01000193.1 GCA_003022385.1 filamentous cyanobacterium CCP3
AGCCTGTGGACCTGGGTGCAGCAGGTGGGGCAACGAGCCGAGGCCGCTCTGGCGGAGGCCTTGGACGCTCAAGCCTCCGGCGAGACGGTGACGCCCGAACTCATCGATGACGCCTTGGCGGCCCTGCCTTTGGCGATTGGGGCGGATGGGGTCATGGTACCGTTTCGCCCCAATCCGAAGACGCCCGCGGGTCAGGTTCAGTGGCGGGAGGTGAAAGTGGGCATTCTGGCCCGCCTCGGCAGCCGGATGACTCGGGCGGGAGAGGGTGTCCCCCAACTGCTGAGACGCCGATTGGTGGCGGTGTTGGGCACCATTGATGAGTTCATCCCACCGCTACAACTCGAAGCGACCCGCCAGGGCGTGGACACCGCCCCGCTTGTCGTCTGGCTCAGCGATGGTGGACGCGGCTTTTGGCGGGTCTACCGCACCTGTTTTGCCTCGGCGGTGGCTGTCCTCGATTTCTTCCATGCCGCCAGTCATCTGGCTCGGGCCACTCAGGCGCTCTTCGACACCCTGACTTCCGCTGAAGCCCAAGCCTGGTTCCGCCGCTGGCGACACCTGCTGCGCCATGGCCAAGCCCACCGGGTCCGCCAGACGTTGACCCAGTTGATTCACTGGCCGGGTTGGTCTGCCTCTGCCTTTGCCACCCTGCTACAGGTGCAGGCCTATTTTCAGCGTCACCACCAGCACACTCGCTATCAAACCTTTGACCGTCTAGGACTCCCCTTGGGCTCAGGAATGGTGGAAAGTGCCTGTAAATGGCTCATTCAGCAGCGCTTCAAGGGCGTTGGCATGCGCTGGAGTGAGGATGGCTTCAACCATCTCCTGCTGCTCAGACTGGCCTGGGCCAATGGCCGCTTTGATGACCTCTTCCCCTCGGTCCCAAAGTCGCTGACGGACCCTTCCCCTAATCTTTAGATACGCCCCTGCGCGTTGGCAAGGTCTGCCAAAGACATACAGAAACTGCACCCCAAGCTATCCTCAAAACACGCCTACCTCCTCATCACTATGGTTTCTGCTCCACCGGTCACGCACCCGATCCAGTTTGCCAGCGACAACTACTCGGGCATGTGCCCCGAGGCGCTCGACTACCTGCTCATAGCCAACTCCGGCGACGTACCCGCCTACGGCGATGATGAATGGACCCAGCGGGCCTCCGATCGCTTTCGATCGCTGTTTGAGACCGACTGCGAAGTCTTTTTTGTCTTCAACGGTACGGCGGCCAATTCGCTGACCCTGGCCTCGCTGTGCCAGTCGTACCACAGCGTGATTTGCCACGAGCTGGCCCACGTCGAAACCGACGAGTGCGGTGCCCCCGAGTTTGCCAGCAACGGCTCTAAGCTGCTGTTGGCCCAGGGCGACAACGGCAAGCTCGACCCGGCCCACGTCGAGCAGTTGATTACCAAGCGCACCGACATTCACTACCCCAAGCCCAAGGTAATTAGCCTCACCCAGGTCACCGAAGTCGGCACCCTCTACACCACCGACGAATTGACTGCGCTGAGCGATCTGGCCCGCCACTACGGCCTGAAAGTACACATGGATGGAGCCCGCTTTGCCAATGCCCTGGTGGCCTCGGGCAAAACCCCGGCGGAGCTGACCTGGAAGGCGGGCATCAACGTGCTGTGCTGCTGCGGCACCAAAAACGGCATGGGCATTGGCGAGGCAATTCTCTTTTTTGATAAATCACTGGCGGAAGATTTTGCCTACCGCTGCAAGCAGGCGGGGCAGCTGTGCTCCAAAATGCGGTTTATTTCGGCCCCGTGGCTGGGGCTGCTGGAAACTGGGGCCTGGCTGCGCAACGCTGAGCACGCCAACCGCATGGCCGCCTACCTGGAGCAGCAGTTGAGCACCATTCCCGACCTAAAATTTCTGTTTCCGCGTCAGGCGAATGGGGTGTTTGTACAGATGCCGCAGCCGCTAATCGACGAGCTGCATCGGCGGGGCTGGCAGTTCTACACCTTCATCGGCAGCGGCGGGGTGCGGCTGATGTGCGCGTGGAATACGACCCCTGAGGCTATAGAAGCGCTGGTGGCCGATATTCGAGAGGCGCTTTAGAGGCGCGATCGCTGCCTGTGCTACACCAGCGATCGCGAAAATAGTGTCAATATCTGGCATTACCCCAAAGAAAACCGATGCAAATTAACGCCTTCGCCGCGCTCGAAAAAGGTGCCGCCCTGCAGCCCTTTAGCTTTGCCGCGCCACCGCTGAAACCCTTCGACTGCGCCATTGAAGTGCTGGCCTGCGGCATCTGTCACTCTGACCTGCACATGATCCACGACGATTGGGATCTCTCTCGCTACCCGCTGGTGCCGGGCCACGAGGTGATTGGAACGGTGGTTGAGGTTGGCCCCCAGGTCACCCATCTGCAAAAGGGCGATCGCGTGGGGGTCGGCTGGCAGCAGGCGGCCTGTATGCACTGCCTGGACTGTTTGAAAGGCGACCACAACCTCTGCGACCAGGCGGAAGGGCTGATCGTCAGCGGCTACGGCGGCTTTGCCGACTACATGGTGGTCGATTCGCGCTTTGCGTTTCGGCTGCCAGCGGAGGTGTCAACGGAAGCCGCCGGGCCAATTCTCTGCGGCGGAGTCACCGTCTACGCCGGGTTGCGCAACGCAGGCATGACCTCTGGCCAGGAGATCGGCGTGATCGGCATTGGCGGACTGGGCCACTTGGCCGTTCAGTTTGCCAGCCGCCTGGGCAACCGGGTGACGGTGTTTACCACCTCCCCTGACAAAGCCGAGTTTGCTACCCAGCTGGGTGCCCACGAGGCCATTCTGGTGTCGCCGGGTGGGTCGCCGCCCCTGCCGGTCAATAAGCTGAATATCATCATCAATACGGCCAACCAGGCCCTCGACTGGCTGGGCTACGTGAACTATCTCGACTCCAACGGCACCTTCGTATTTGTGGGCATTCCCAACGAGCCGCTGACGATTCCGATTACGCCCCTGACCTCAAAACAGCGCCGCATTATGGGCTCTGAGATTGGCAGCCCGGCCACCATTGTCGAGATGCTTCAGATCGTGGAGAAATTTGGCATTCAGCCCCTGGTCGAAACGTTTCCGCTGGAGCAGGTGAATGAGGTGTTGCAGCGGGTGATGGACAATAAGGTGCGATACCGGGCGGTGCTGACGATGTGACCTTAGAAGGATAGTTCCTGCAAGCGCTGGTTGGCGGCGGCTAGGTCAAAGTATTCGGGGTCAAAGTCGTAGCCAACTTTTTGCCAGAGGGCATCGATTTCTTCAGGGTCGTCGCCATCACCCAGGCGATCGAGCAGATCGACGTAGTCCCATACGCCATTGCAAAATTCGGGTGGGCACTGGCGATCGCCAGCGGTGCAGCGAGGAACTGGTTCTTGATCCGCGCCAACCGATTCGAGGGTGACCTTGTGTAGCCAGCCCTGGGCCGGAGCATAGGTATAGATCAGGCTGTCGCCCGGTTCGCTCAGGAGGCTAGAAAGCGTTCCTTCTTCCCCACTCTTTAAACTCTGCCCCTGCCCTTTAACGACATAGTCGGCCTCCCCCGACCACCCCATCGCAGCGGCCAGCACTCGGTGCAGCACATCTAAGGAGACATCGCTACATAGGCAAACCCGTCGCCAAATCGGCGGCTCGCTGTCGAGCAGCTCGAGGTGCAGGCAAAAGGTTTCAGCGGTGGAATGAGTTGTCATAGCAAAGATTCCGTGGGGGATTGAGTTAGCGCAGGGGTTCAATTTAGCTTGACCGCCTAAGAGTCATTCCCTCGCTCCAGCGTCAACTCGGTAATTGGCCTCTGGCCAGATCTCGTTAATCTCATCGGCCTGGTGGTGGGCGGCAAAGCGCTCCCAGGTGATGCCGTTGACATCAGTATCCACTGAGAATGACTCGGCCTCGTCATCTTCCCAGCCCAGGTGGCGCAGCTGCCCCGGCGGCACCCCGTCAGCCTGGCGAATCGAGAGGTTGAGGTGGTCGGTACGCCAAAGGGCATAAATTCCCTCAATCACCAGATCGGGATGACAGCCCAAACGGGCCGAATAGTCGGCCACTGAGGCGGCCATATCCTCAGTAGACAGCGCAATATGGAGCTTCTTCACCACGGCATTTTCCAAAAGTCAGCACCGCCAAGCCTGTAAACTAGAACCTTATCACGACGCTTTCTACACCCATCCATGACCCACGCTACCGATACTCACACCCTGGCCCGCTGGATGGCGGCAGACTTTAGCAATCAGCAGCAGGCCTTTGACAACCCGCCTCTGTTTGCCCACATTCGCGTCTGCATGCGCCCCCTGCCCTTCGCTACCCTCGGTGGCCTGGGGTTTTATATTGAGCAGGCCTACGATTTTCAGCTGAATCAGCCCTACCGCGCGCGCGGCATGCTGCTCAGCGCCCAGGGCGACCACATTCTAATTGAGAACTACATGGTCAAGGATGGCGAAGCGTTCTACGGAGCGTCTCGCGATTTGGAGCGGCTAGCCAAGCTCACCGCTGACCACTTCGAGAAAACCCCCGGCTGCAACATGATCGTCCACTGGACGGGCACCAAATTCAAAGGGGCAGTTGAACCCGGCAACGCCTGTATGGTGACCCGCAACGGCAAGCTCACCTACTTAGATAGCGAGTTTGAAATCGACGCCGAACAGTTCATCAGCTGGGACCGGGGCCGCGACCCAGAAACGAACGAGCACCTGTGGGGGTCGCTGGCGGGACCGTTTATGTTTAAGCGCAAGGCAAGCTTTGCTGATGAGGTGAACGTTTAGTAAGTTTGCGCTATGGCGCAAACTTACTAAACGCTGTAACTCCACTGATCGCTATGATGGGGAACATCGCAGCAGTGCAGCAGTAGGAGCCAGGGACGGTGGAGTCCAAATACAACCCCGCAGAGATCGAGAAAAAGTGGCAGCAGGTTTGGGCCGAGCAAGGGCTAGACAAAGCTGTGGAGAACCCTGATCAGCCCAAGTTTTACGCGCTGTCGATGTTTCCCTACCCGTCGGGGAACCTGCACATGGGCCACGTGCGCAACTACACCATTACTGATGTAGTGGCGCGGGTGCGGCGAATGCAGGGCTACCGGGTGCTGCACCCCATGGGCTGGGACGCCTTTGGGTTGCCTGCGGAAAATGCGGCGATCGATCGCGGCGTTCACCCCGCCCAGTGGACCTACCAAAATATTGACCAGATGAGGGCACAGCTGCAAGAACTGGGCCTCTCCTACGACTGGGAGCGCGAAGTCGCCACCTGTGCCCCCGACTACTACCACTGGACCCAGTGGATTTTCATTCAAATGCTGAAGATGGGGCTGGCCTACCAGAAAGAGGCGGCGGTCAACTGGGACCCCATTGACCAGACGGTGCTGGCCAACGAGCAGGTGGACAGCGAGGGCAAATCCTGGCGATCGGGGGCGATCGTTGAGAAGAAGCTGCTGCGCCAGTGGTTCCTCAAAATTACCGATTACGCTGAGGAATTGCTGCAAGACCTGGACAAGCTGCCCGGCTGGCCCGAGCGGGTGCGCACCATGCAGGCCAACTGGATTGGCAAGTCAACTGGTGCCCAGGTGGTGTTTAAAACCGAGGCTGGCGATGCGCTGCCCGTATTCACTACCCGGCCCGATACCCTCTGGGGGGCCACCTTTATGGTGCTCTCGCCCGAGCATCCCCTGGTGGAAAAGCTGACCGCACCCGATCGTGTGGCAGCGGTAGACGACTACCGCAAGGCCGCCGCCGCCAAGAGCGAGATCGATCGCACTGCCGAAGACCGCGAAAAAACCGGGGTGTGGACGGGCAGCTACGCCGTGAACCCGGTCAACAACGCGAAAATTCCAATCTGGATTGCCGACTATGTGCTGATGGGCTACGGCACCGGAGCGATTATGGCGGTGCCCGCCCACGACCAGCGCGACTTTTAGTTTGCCCGCCAGTGCAGCCCGAGGGAGAGTCTCTTGATGGCGACACGATGGCGAATGCCTGGGCCGGAGCCGGGGTGATGGTCAACTCTGGCCCGCTGAATGACATTCCGGCGGGCAAAGGCGAGGCCGAGAGCGTGCCCGCCGCGATCGCCTGGCTGGAGGCCAACGGCAAAGGCCAGGGTGAATCTAACTATCGCCTGCGCGACTGGCTGATCTCGCGCCAGCGCTACTGGGGGGTGCCCATTCCGGTGGTGCACTGCCCGGAGTGCGGCATTGTGCCCATGCCCGACGAGCAGCTGCCCGTGACGCTGCCCCAGGATGTGGAGTTTTCGGGTCGGGGGGCCTCGCCCCTGGCCCAGCTGGAGCACTGGGTAAATGTGCCCTGCCCCACCTGCGATCGCCCCGCCCGGCGCGAAACCGACACCATGGACACCTTCATCGACTCGTCGTGGTATTTTTTGCGCTACACCGATGCGAAAAATCCTGAGTCGGCCTTTGAGACGGCCAAGGCCAACGGTTGGATGCCCGTCGATCAGTACGTGGGCGGCATTGAGCACGCCATTTTGCACCTGCTGTACTCGCGGTTTATTACCAAGGTGTTGCGCGATCGCGGCCTGCTTTCCTGCGACGAACCCTTCGAGCGGCTGCTGACCCAGGGCATGGTGCAGAACACCGCCTACAAAAACCCAAAAACCGGGAAGTATGTTGCGCCCGAGAACGTCGCCGATCCTGAGAATCCGATCGACCCCGACACGGGCGACGTCCTGGAGGTGTTCTACGAAAAAATGTCGAAGTCAAAGTACAACGGCGTTGACCCCAAGGCTGTGCTGGCCAAGTACGGGGCCGATACCGCTCGCATGTTCATTCTGTTTAAGGCTCCGCCCGAGAAAGACCTGGAATGGGATGACGCCGATGTGGAGGGCCAGTTCCGCTTTCTCAACCGCGTTTGGCGGCTGGTGACCGAATACATCGCCGTACGGGCGCACAGCAGTACGCCCCACCCCTCTAGCGCGCCCCAACAAGACCTTGGCAAGGACGAGAAAACCCTGCGCCGCGCCATCCACACCGCCATTCAGGCGATCACCGAAGACATTGAGGGTGACTACCAGTTCAACACCGCCGTCTCGGAGCTGATGAAGCTCAGCAACGCCCTCAACGATTCGGCAGCAAAGGAGTCTCCCGTCTATACCGAGGGCATTCGCGCCCTGGTGCTGCTGCTGGCCCCCTTTGCGCCCCACATGGCTGACGAACTCTGGCACCAGCTGGGCCACAGCGAGTCAGTCCACCGCGCCCCCTGGCCTGTATTTGACCCCAAGGCTCTGGTGGTGGATGAAATCACCCTGGTGATTCAAATTATGGGCAAAACGCGCGGCACCCTGGAGGTGCCTGCCGACTCCGACAAAGCGGCGCTCGAAAAGTACGCCCGCGAGTCGGAGGCAGCCCAGCGCTATCTGACCGGCAAGGAGATTAAAAAGGTAATTGTGGTGCCGGGCAAGCTGGTCAATTTTGTGGTAGCTGGATAGCGAGTTTGCCATGGTCCTAGAACCGATCTGTTGTCCCCTCGGGGTCGATCGGCCCGTGGCAAAAACCCTGCCCGCAGCTGTGGATGCAGGGGCATCACTTAGTCTGGAAGAGGCAGCGTACAATAGAACCATTCTAGAGAGCCATGCAGTGACCATGAATCATCCCTGATAAGTGCTCAGCTAGTCGCTAAATACGAAATCTCTGTCTCTTGTCTCCCAGACGCCTATGGCTACGGTACGCGTAACCTCGGAGGTTAGCCTCAACCTCGACCAACTCTTGAGTGGGGTAGCTCAACTCGATACTGACGAGCTGAGGAATTTTGTTGAGCGGGTAAGCCTAATGCTGGCCCAGCGCAGGGCGGCAAGCTTGCCAGAGCTAGAGGCCAGCCTACTGCAATCGATTAATCAAGGACTGCCTGAGGATATTCAACAGCGCTATAGCGAGCTGCAAACTAAGCTCCAGAATGAGGCGATCGCCCCAGAGGAGCACCAGGAACTGCCGCAACTGATTGACGTTGTCGAACAAGCTGACGCAAATCGGCTAAAGGCCTTGGTGGAACTTGCCCAGTTGCGGGGGGTAACGTTGCCTGAGTTGATGGAACGGCTTGAGTTGCAACCCTTATCTCTGATAACTACTCAGATTTAATCACTATGCTGAATATCTCTTTGCCAGATAACTTAGAAGCGTTAATTACTCAACAAGCTGAGCAAGCTGGCTTTGACACAGCAACTGATTACCTGGTGCATTTGGTTTTGAGGGAGCAAGACCGGCTTGCCCAACAGGCGAAGATCGAAGCCCTTTTGATAGAAGGCTTAGAGAGCGGCGAGCCTATTGAAGCGACTGACGAATGGTGGGAGCAGAAGCGATTGACTTTAATTGCTCAGTTGCCTACCGAGTAGCATGGGCAAGCAAATTATAATTCGCCCACGGGCAAGCCAAGACCTCGATGACCACTTCACCTACATTGCTCAAAGTAACGCTGAAGCCGCTCTGAGATTTTTCGACGCGGCTCGGTTGACTATTGCACAGATCGCTAGAACGCCTAGAATTGGAGTTGTTTACCCAATTCAGAGTGATGCTCTACAGGGCTTGCGAAAATGGCCTGTGAAAAGGTTCAGACAATACATGATCTTTTATCTTGACTTGCCTAAAGTGGTTGAAGTTATCCGAATTTTGTATGGGTCGCAGGATATTGATAGCATTCTTGAGCGTGAGCAGTCAGGCTAAGGCAGCATACAATGAAGCCATTCCAGAGAATCACGAATGGACTACGGCTGCTTAGCTCATAGGGTATCTTCTAACTGGGGTTGGTTGGCGATCGCTACAACTTCCTGGCTGAGGCGATCGCCCATCTCGTCTTCAGCGACCTTTAGGTCATAGTTCATCTGCATATTTATCCATCTGCATATTTATCCAAGATCGGGATGGCATATCACAATAGCGGGCTAGGAAGCTATCGATATAGGTCATACCCTTAACGATATAGACGGGCATTAGAACAGCCTCAAGGGCGAAAAGCTATAGGTCCACGACTTAGTGCTCACTCTGCACTTGCTAAATTGGGAAAGTGTAGGATTACATGCGAGGCGAGAGTGCATATGTCTGGTTAAAAAAGGTTGCAGTACGTAGCGGTAAGCAGTGATACACTTCATGCACATATAAATTCATGAATGAACCATCTCAGTATTTAGAAGGCCCAAAAGAATTCGTCGATCTATGCTATGCATACAGCTCAACTCTAGTTTACATTTATACTCTTCGCGATAGCTATGAATCTCTTCGATCACATGTTGAAAAAGTAGACTTAATTTACTACAGATATGGTGGCTGGAGCGACTTGGATACAATTCAAATCTCGGGCCTTTATATTTCTTATCTTGAGTTATTTGTTGGCTTAAGGTGGTGCCTGAGAACTCTATTTTTGGGGAATTCAAGAAAAAATGAAAAATCCAGTTTTGATCAAGCTATTCAGCAAGAATTTCGAAAAAACGAAGAAAGCCTCCCTATTGTCGACAAAATATTTTGGGAGTTGAGAAATGAAATTCACCACAGTCATCTCTCTTTTTTGCAGCCTAGCGAATGGTCTATAGGAGGTGGGGGAAGAAAGGAACTGGAAAGAGTCGCAGGCCTTTTTTTACCCTATATGCCAGATTCTATAAGAAAAAGCAAAGAAGCAGAAATGAAGGCAAGAGAATTCTATCAAAAGAACAGTGCCTCAGGGATGAATGAAGTTCGTTTTATTGACGCTCTTAACGAGCACTACGGGGCACTCTTGAAATTTCACGATTCTGCACTAGAAATTATTCGGAAATATTCGGAGAAAAAGTTTGACCGTCCAATTCAAGCTCGGCTGCAAAATTTTGCTGCATTGATCACTAAAGAATAAATGACTTGATATTCATGAAATGAAAAACACCAAATTCTTCTATGCGTGATTTTTAAGGCAAAAAGATGACATTGCAGCATTTTGGAGGCTAGCGAAGTACAGTTACTCCTCGGTAGCGAGTGTTTCTGGCATGTATCTGTATCTCTCGGAAACAAGAGATATTGTATACTTTGGTCTATGTCAAGATTAGTGATTTGAGTCAAAGAAAAATTAACTATTATCCTCGCCGAAAACTACTTCGCTGGCCCAAAATCGTCTGGCAATTCATCGATCGCAACCCCCAACTCCCTACAAAGTGCCTTCACCTGCGGAATCGTCGGCCTTGGCGTAGCCTCCCCAGTCTCCCAGCGCACATAAGTTCGCAGCGGTATTCCACAGCGACGAGACAATTCTTCTTGCGTCAGACCCAAGCGATCGCGCAGTTGCTTCAGGGCTGACTCTGGCTTGGGTTCTTTTGGGCTGCTTTCTGGCATGTCGAGACATTTAGCCACAACAACAAAGCACCTTGACCAAGACGAGGTGACATGTCACGATGGCATATAGCTTTTGTCGCTGATTCGTTAGCTCAGTTTCCCATCTCGCGGAGGGTTTCGCACCCTTCGTGGAGATTCTTGCGGCAAAAGATCCCAGGGTTTTTCAAAAACCCTGGGATCTGGCTCCCTCCTGTCACCCTTATCCACCGATCGCCATGTCAGACTTCATCCCCAACAGCGAAATCTACAGCCTGCCACCCTCCAACCCACCTAACGC
>PYGV01000194.1 GCA_003022385.1 filamentous cyanobacterium CCP3
GCCATGAACCGATGCAATTGCAACCATAACCATTACTCCGTTGGTAATTCCACAGACCGCTGCAAACCCCGCCATTCTGGGCTGGCTGCGCTGAAGCGTTAGATTATCCTGTAGTATCCTACCGGGTGAAAGCCCTCTTCTAACGTCGCTACAGCCACCGTTTAAGCCATCCAGCGCAATAGGTTTGATCCCCGCGCGAATACGTCAGTCGTCAGTCGGCTGGCTGACGCTGCTTGAAGTCTACTGTTTTTGGGTGAATGTTCTGTTAATACGTAACTGAGCGGAGGCGTAGGCTTTGCCGCCTTCGAGTGCCTGGGGAACATCTCGGTAGGATTTTGGCTTTCTCCTTTTGGGAGGCATTTCACGTTGGCGAAGTCTGCCGAGAAGCTGACGACTCCGCTCAGCCAGCATAATTTCAAGGACGCTCACATTAATCCTTAAACTTTTCTAAGGATTAATCAGCAAGGACGAGCACGACTGCGTTATTTTTTTGGATGAGGGAGCCTACTGACAATGAAGCGACCCACCAGTTAAAAACTTAGTGCGCTGGGACTGCGCCAAGAAACGCCCCTTAGCACATTCGTTAAGATTGCGAACTAAGGCCTAAATTTGGGACAGGGCAAACGGCGTCAAAAGCGAAAACCACCACATCAGGAGTAGTCTTTTTCTTCAGCTACGTCACCCTGCTCGTTATGAATACAGAGTTCTGTTTGCTGGGCTTTGGCTTTTTCTTCGGCTTTGTGAACGACATCCGCTTTGTCTTGTCCCTGGGCAATGCGCTTTTGCCCCTGGGTAGCGATCCAGCCTGTGCCGTCTGGGTCGCAGACCACATGAATCGCCTCGCCATCGCCTTTTTCAGATTCTGGGGCAACGGCCTGCCCGGTGGTGCCGCCGGTATTTTTCTTAGCGATTTGTTTGTTTCGTCGTTTGGCCCATTTCTCGGCCTGGGCGGTAGCGATCGCGATCGCCCGCCCGTCTTCATACCCGTCGCCCAATAGGGCATTAGCAATATCAATCGCCTTCCGCCGCACCTCAGCGGTCAGGTTTTTCATAGATGTTGGATAGCTGTCGTAGGTCCAGGGCATTTTGCAGCAAACTTGATATTTTCAGGGCTGAATCTGGGGCTAGAACTGGGCTAGCTTTGGTCACTCACTTAGGATAGCGAATCAAATAATGTGGGATAGCCGTCCCGGCTGTCCACGGTCAGGCAAGATGCCTGACCCACAAGAATTGCACCTTAAAAAATCCACGTTCCTGAGCCACCACGATCGCATGATTCAAGCAAACACGATCTCAGCAAAAAGGTCACCCGTCTCTAGGGTGACCAGGCCAGTAGAGAATTGATTAATCCAACGGCTGAAGCTGAGGCTGATCCCAGCGATCGCTGTTGTAGAGATCGACGTAGCGATGGAAGAGCTGCATTGCTGGACTGGCGCTTTTCTTCTTTAAGGGCTGATTTGTCAGCTGCTTGGGATGGCGTTTGGCCAGGTGCCGCAGGTAGGGTAAGTCCTCTAGCAGGGTAAGACTTGCCGCCAGCAGCAGAATGGCTTTGAGTAGTTCCCTGGGCCACCTCAAGTCGCTAAACATTTGAATGCACAGGTAGTGCTCTTCGCTGTTTAAAGGAATGACGCTGAACAAGACGCGAATAAACTTTTGTCTGTAGGCGGGCACCTTTAGCTCAATCTGGTGGGGCGAGTGAATGGTCAAATCGACCTCCACGCTGGGGTCACGCCACAGCCTTAGAACGTTGAAGGGTGAATCTAGAACCGTTTTGAACCGAATTTGCCCTCCCATCTGGGTTTCGCGAAAATGGCTGACTTTTATCACCTTCAAATTGCCGAGGCTCAAGCGATGAATGTCTTCTAAATGCTTGAGGTTGAGCAGGTGATAGATCTGGCAGAGGTAGGGGAACGGCAGTCGATAGCTTTGCTGAGCGATGCAGGTTGAGTCAAAGGGCAGCGTTTCCGCCTTGACCAGTTCCGTAGCGTTGAACACAGATGACTCAGATTGATTTTCGGTCAAACCGATACAAACCCACGCCATCAACACAATTAGTCCGATCAAGCAGTAGGAGATGTCATGGGCATCTACACCTGGCTGTGAAAAAGCCGAGAAACCCCGTTCGACAGCACCGTAGATTAGCGCTGGGATTGCCAGCAGCCACAGGCCGTAGATAAAAATGGTGCGCTTGAGCGTATCTTCAACGGGCGATCGCGACTCGCTAATTTGGGTCAAGTACGCCTGTAGTCTGTCTGGCTGGAACATGTCCATCCCCTTTCCCAGAAATGAAAAGAAACATAATGCTTAACCAAACGTTAAAATCTTTCTTGATGGATCCCCCTCAACCTTTGGAGGGAGATAATGGCTTAAGCCACAATCGGGTAGATTGAAAAAATGCTCAAAATCATCCCATTGACGATCTGGGGAGCGATTGATAGTAGGCATTTTCTAGGGCAAAAATTAGCCATGGCTGCCGTCTCAAAGCTCAGCCCCATATCCAACCATTATTAATGAGTAGGCTGCCGATTTTCAGCAGCCTGCTCACCAGTTCTAAAATTAGATTTATGCTTCCAAATGCCAGCTTTCTAGCAGAACTATTTCTCTAAATACGTACAGGATGTTCCCAACGGCTTCAGTAACTTAGTAATTACTAGGTCGCTCTGCCAGAACGTCCTGAACCGCCAATTCAGATATTCGTGAAGACAAATCAGGGTAATGCCCTGACTGGGTTACTTCGATCTTTGAGACGCTGTCTCGGCTTGGTTGACTACTTCGTGGACACTTAATTGGCGAGAGGCCATCACCTCTTTAAATAGATCGGTTGAGAGGGCCTGTTCTACCGGGTAAACGCCAGGCCGCTTTAGCTGGCCCGACAGCATGAGTTCGGCAATACTGCCTGTGCCTAAGCCGGTTGCGATCGCCGCATTTTCGTGGGCAAAGGTGCTGACATAGTGAGCCGCGTGGCCCCCCTGCTGCCCTTTGATGTCGCAGCGCATAGCTACCCCGGTACCGCTGAAGTGATCAGTTACATCGGTCATTGAATGGCTGACGTTGGCCAAAAATTCCACCGTCTGGGGGCTGCGGAGCACCGCTGGCGGCAGCCAGTGGGCCATAGCCCAGGTGGCGTGATTGTAAAAATCGGGCACGACCCCAAACTTGGTAATCACGCTTTGGACCGGGAAGGTTTGCTGTAGGGTAATGGCTTCGGGCATGTCGTACCAGTAGACGCTTGCCCGACCATAGGGAGGCGGAAACTCCAGCGTTTCGCGCTCGGTATAGGGTTTGATTGGCTGCCAAACCCCATTCAGCCAGGCTTCGAAGGGGCGCTGCAGGCCGATAAACGTGGTTCGCATGACGGTCACCCCGGCCCCGCCAGAGCCCGCGACAATGTAGCTGAGCTGAATCGACTCGGCTTCGTCCAGCGCTTCTACCCCCTGGCGCACCATGCTGTTCGAAATGCCGGGAAACACGCCCGTATTGATCACCGCCGTCACGCCCGCCGCCTCGGCCTCCGGGTGCATGGCCAGGGCCTTGCGGGTAAAACTGCGCTCGTCGCTCACATCGGCATAGTTAACCCCGCACTCAATGCAGGCCTGCAAAACACCGCCATCGCGGTAGTGAAAGGGACCAGCGGAATGAACGACTAAATCGGCCTTTTCGACCATCGATCGCACCTGCTGCGGGTTTGACAGATCGAGCACCTGAAACTGCACCTTGGCCCCCAGGCGCTCTAGCGCAGCCATACCCAGCTGAGGGTTGCGGCCGGTAATCATGACCTCGGCCTCGGTATGGGCCAAAATATCGCGGGCAATGCTGCTGCCAATGCGGCCACAGCCGCCAACAATCAGTACTCGTTGCATAGTGGATAGGTAGTTGGTATCGACAAGATCCGTACGAGTACCAGCCCTACAACTCCCGAGAATGACGACCAAACCCGCTGGGATCTTTTGCTTTAAGCATAAAAAAGGTTTGACTCAGCTGCATCAATCCTGCGATAGGCATAGCTGAACAGCTACTAGCCAAGGCTAAGATCGCACCCTTCAGCTAATTTGTTTGCGCAGCAGTTCGGTGCGCTCAGCTAGTTTTTCACCGCCCGCCTCTGTCAGAGCCTTCACATAGTTGAGCTTAAACTTCTCTAGAGCACTGATCAGCCTCGATTCAATATCCTGGCGAGTGTTGTTTTGGCTCAGGGCTGTGGCCAATGCATTGCGAAAGTTGTGCTGCAAACGGGTGCTAATGTTTTCGCCTTTCTGATCGGATAAACTGCTGGTCAGAGTATGGTACAGGCCACGAGCCAGCGCGAGAGACAGCCCCTGTCTAAACTCTTTTGACAACTGTTCTAACCCTGGAACATGGTTCATTTTTGGATAGCCCGGCAGCTGTTCTAGGGTATTGGCAATACTGTGCTGAACCAACGCTTCGAGGTCGGGTTGTACCTGGGGCAAGACATCGTGAACTCCAACTTTGTACAACCGATGGGCGATCGCCGTGATCTCTTTCTCGGCTACAATTTCAACCTCACCCTGGGTATCAGTAGCCGGGTCAATCCACGCGGTCAGGCCCAGCAAGTCTCCCTGGCGAATGGAGTCCTGCATCTGCTCAATGATCTCGATACCCGCGATCCCCGCTATATCCACTCCAACCGTCACCACCACATCGCGCTGCGCTTCGGCTCGTAGCGGCTCCAGGTTTAGCATGTCTACCTGATACAGCCGCAGGGCAACAGGAAGAACCCGCAACCCGCGCCAGAACGGCAGCAGCAAAAACAGATCGTACCATCGGCGTAAAGCAGCCTCTACCCAGGTTAAGTGAACATTGCGGCGGTAAGACATCCGAATACGGTTAACGATATCGACAGCAAAAATCAAAACAAAGGGCAGATCGATCAGCCAAAAATAGTCAACCGGCATCCCCAGAACTGTGATTTTGCGATAGTAATTGGCCTCAAAGAAGGGCCGAATCTGGCTATTCCAAAATGTTAGTTCTGACTGCCATCTCCGCTGACTGAGATAGTCTGCACTCCAGAACCGATCAAACGCCGCCTGGGCAGAGCGTTGCCCAGTTCTAAACTGGAGAGCCTGCTGGAGCGTTGCCAGAGCATCATCGCCGTCAGGGGTCGTAAACACTCGCTCTGTTGTGAGCGGCTGGCTCCAGCTGCGCAGGTTGGAGAGTGAGGTTTCTATCTGTGAAGGCTGCGGGTTTGGAGCAGCCAGCTGCTGGCGTAACGCATCTACCTGGGCCTGGTAAGCCGCCGTTTGAGGATGGGCAACAATGCCCTTGACAGGGTCGTAGATGTGAGTAATAGCTGGCAAATACTGTCGATAAACAGGTCGCAGGCTCAGGTAGGAAAGATCAAAGAAAACCAGCCCTAAATTAATTAAAGCGATCGTGGCGATCGCGCGCTCTAGTTTAGGATAGTGACGCTCGAAGTAAGACCTAAACTTAACCATAACCGAGGAGAATTATTGTCAACAGCAGCCCATCTGAAGTCAGCAGAGAAATCGGCCTGGGGTGCATCACCTGGATTCAAACTGCTAGCTACTGCCTCTCTAGGCTTTGATTATTGACGCTTACCCCCGAGCCAGCATCAATCTTGTAGTAGATAATCGCTTGCCCCTAAGCAAATTCATGCCTCAATTCAGCAACTTCAAAACTACTTAATGATCCCCAGCCAGAGGCTAACGTCTATGTCTCACTGGGCCGCCGACCAAACGGCTGAGGAGCACCTCTAGTTACTCTCCTATCCATAAGGTAATGAGACTCGCTGGTGTACCGTCAGCTGCTGCGTCTCTCCCAGGGTAGATCTCCAAAGGGAGAGGCTCTGCTATGGTCGTTGAACAGCCCTAACGATGAGTTTTAACCAGGGTCTGGGCTGCTTCTGGCTACACAGTTTTCAATATATTTTCCAAAAAAGCTTCACCTATGCATGTTGCAGTTTGGCCTGGTAACGTCTATCCGCTCGGAGCCACCTGGGACCATAAAGGCACTAACTTTGCCCTATTTTCTGAACATGCCACCGGGGTAGACCTCTGCCTGTTTGACAGAAACGGCGAAGAAACTCGCGTTCCGTTAACAGAGGTGAGCAATTTTGTCTGGCACGGCTACCTGCCCGGTATTGGCCCAGGCCAGGAGTACGGGTACCGGGTGCATGGCCCCTATACCCCCCACGAGGGTCATCGCTTCAACCCCAACAAACTGCTGATTGACCCCTACGCCAAGGCTATTTCTGGAGAGGTCGGCAATGGCCCCGAGCTGTTTGGCTACGACTGGGAGAGCGATGAGGAAGACCTCTCGTTTTCAGAGCTTGACAGCGCCCCCCTGATGCCCAAGTCAGTCGTCATCGACGAAACTTTTGACTGGGAAGGCGACACCCTACTGCGTACCCCCTGGCACGAAACCGTCATTTACGAAGTGCATGTTAAGGGGTTTACTCGCCTGCACCCCGATATTCCTGAGGATCTGCGGGGCACCTATGCCGGTATGGCGCATCCGGTTGCCATTGAGCACCTACAGCGGTTGGGCATTACTGCTGTCGAGCTGATGCCGATTCACCACTTTCTCTCGCTGCCTGGACATTTGGCCGACAAGGGCTTGCGCAACTATTGGGGCTACGACTCGATTAATTTCCTGGCCCCCTTTTCGGGCTACAGCTCCAGCGGCGTTCTAGGCGAGCAGGTTGTAGAGTTTAAGGAGATGGTGAAAGCCCTTCACCAGGCCGGGATTGAGGTGATTTTAGATGTGGTCTATAACCACACTGGGGAAGGCAACCACTTTGGCCCCACTCTGTCGCTGCGCGGTGTAGATAATGCCAGCTACTACCGTCTGGTCGAAGACGATCCCCGCTACTACATGGACTTCACCGGCTGCGGCAACTCGCTACACATGCGCAGCCCCCAGGTGCTAAAGCTGATTATGGACAGCCTGCGCTACTGGGTTATGGATATGCATGTAGACGGCTTTCGATTTGACCTGGCTTCGGCCCTGGCGCGAGAGCTGTACGACGTAGACCGCCTGTCGGCATTTTTCGACCTGATTCATCAGGATCCGGTGCTGGCTGGAGTCAAGCTAATAGCCGAACCCTGGGATGTGGGCATGGGCGGCTATCAGGTGGGCAACTTTCCGGTCAACTGGTCAGAGTGGAACGGTAAGTACCGCGACACCGTGCGCGACTTTTGGCGCGGTCAGGATGAGACCCTGGGCGAATTTGCCTACCGCCTGACCGGCAGCCCCGACCTCTATTTTCAGATGAACGGTCGCCAGCCCAACGCCAGCATCAATTTTGTGACGGCCCACGACGGCTTTACCCTCAACGACCTGGTCAGCTACAACGACAAGCACAACGAAGACAACGGTGAAGACAACCGCGATGGCGAGAGCAACAATTCGTCGTGGAACTGCGGCGAGGAAGGGCCGACCGGCAACCCCGAGGTGCTGAAGCTGCGAGAACAGCAGCGGCGCAACTTTTTGACAACGCTGATGCTGTCTCAGGGGGTGCCCATGCTGCTGGGCGGTGACGAAATTGGTCGCACCCAAATGGGCAACAACAACGGCTACTGCCAAGACAGTGAAATCTCCTGGTTTGACTGGAATCTGCCCGAGGGCAACCAAGACCTGATCAATTTTTGCCGTGAGCTGATCTACTACCGCAAGCAGCACCCGGTCTTTCGGCGGCGCAAGTGGTTTCAGGGGCAGGCAATCCACGGCATTGGGGTGACCGATATTAGCTGGCATAACCCCGACGGCACTGAAATGACTCAGGGCCAGTGGGAGGTAGGCTATATCAAGTCAATTGGCGTGTTCTTGAATGGCGACAAAATTCCCAGCCCCGGCACCCAGGGGGAGCGCATTAGCGACAATGACTTTTTAATGTTTTTCAACGCCCACTACGAAACTATCGAGTTTCAGCTGCCGGAGCCGTTTCGCGAATACCAATGGCTGGTAGAAATCGACACACAAGAACCTCGATTTGTCACTGAGGAGCGCCTCTTTACCGATGCACAAACAATTCCGGTGGCGGCGCGATCGCTGATAGTGTTAAAGCGCCTATAGCGCCCTTTTCAGAAGCTAAACACCAACGTCTAAACATCTAAACGAACATGACTTCGCCCATGCTTCTGTGTCTTGCCCCAAACCAGAAATGGTGCCCTAAGCGCAACAGCTATCGCTACAAACAATAGAAACTTCTGTGTCGCTATAGCCATAGTCAATCAGTTAAATATATACAGAAGCCTGAGAAATGTTTGAATGCTCAAACATTTCTCAGGCTTCTGCCCTTACGAGACTGGCTGCGGCTATATCAAGTGCATGGGCATGCTGACAAAACCATTAGATGAAGAAGAGATATTGATTACTCCAGGACCTTCCTTGCGACAGATATATAGTCGACCAAATGATGCGATAACTTCATGAGGTGAGCACGCATGTCGAATTATTCATATCAATTTCGAGGAGATCCAAAGCAAAAACAAACCAAGTTAAAGCGCAGTTCATCTGCGATCGCATCTTTTTTATTCCCTATAGTGATCATCAATTGAGTGATATACATTTTACTCAGCTCTAGACCCCCACAGTTTCTTGCTGTTTAAGGTTCGCTCTGCACCATCTTTAATAGAAGAAGCAGGGGGATAGTCATGACATACTTCACCCGAATTAAATCTGCTGTAGTTTCATCCTCAGAATAGAATAATTCCACGCTTCTAATCCCCAAAGAGAGCTTGCTGACCCAAAGGGTATAACAGCATTTGAACAGTAATTCGCATAAGCAAACACTTTAAACGGGTAAATTTACCATGGTTTCTTCTGCTCTAGAACCTATAGTAGTCGCTTGTGCCGCAGACGATTTCTTTGCCAGACCTCTGGCAGTCACAGCATTTTCAGCATTCAAAAATCTAGATCCCAAGCGTCAGTTAATTCTGTTTATTCTAGATGGTGGCATTAGCTCTATCAACAAGACAAAGCTGCTTCAGACCCTAAGCTCAAATCGTGTCGATGTGCGCTGGATAAAGCCTACGGCAGACCAAATTAAAGCAACGCTCTTGAAATGCAAGGCTAGCAATCATCCTATTTCAACTTACTATAGACTACTCTTGCCTGATATTATTCCTCCGCAATTCAAAAAGATAATTTACTTAGATTCTGACCTTGTAGTAGAAGGAGATCTTGCCAAACTCTGGAGCCAAGATTTTGAGGGGAAGGCTCTGTTAGCTGTTCAAGATCCAATTCATAGAAGCCTTGATATAGCTCAGCATTTCAAATCTTTAGATTTAAAGTATATTGAAACTGAAGAACTTCAAAAGTACTTAAATTCTGGAGTTCTAGTCATTGATCTAGAAAAGTGGCGACGAAATCATATTGCTGATCTGGTGCTGCAGTTTATCAATAGTCATCCAGACCTGCCGTTTCCTGACCAAGATGCTATCAGCGTGGTTTTGGCAGGGCAGTGGGGCGAACTTGATTCAAAATGGAATCAAATTCATGTCATCTACGCCTACAAGTCGTATCAAGATAGCCCCTACGATGAGAGCACGTATTTAGATCTACTTCAAAATCCGTTTATTATTCACTACACAAGTAGACCTAAGCCGTGGGGAAAAAACTGTGTTCATCCTCGGGCTAACAGATATTTTCATTATTTAGATCAAACAGCTTGGAGCGGTTGGAGAAATAATGCCGTCAACTACAACGTCACCCTCATTCGTCGTGGCATTCGTCGGATAAAGACATTGATGTTAAAGCAGTTGAATCAGTTTATTTCACGTGGAACGACAGCGTGAAAAACGCCTAGCTCTGCCATCAATGAGCTAAAAAGCTACAGCATAGACATGCTGCCCTGACAGCGGGGGCATAGGCCAAAGAACTCAAGCGTGTGGTAGAAAATTTTGAACTGGTGGGCCTGGTGCAGGTCTTTTTCGAGGCTGTGGACCGGGCACTCGTCGATCGCAATGGTGATGCCGCACTGCAGGCAGGTGAGGTGATGGCGATCTTCTTGGGGCAGGCTGTAGAGCGCCTCGCCCGATGGCAGGGTACGCATCTGCACCGCGCCTTCTAGCTTGAGGGCATCCAGCGCCCGATAGACCGTAGCTAAGCCCATAGTATTGCCCTCCTGCCGCATTTCGACGTAAAGATCCTGAGCTGAGATGGGCTTACTTAAGCCTTTTAAGACGGTTAAAACTTTTTCTTGGCTGCGGGTGCGTCGTACCATGCTGTCTCACTCGTACTGTCTCAAGTTTATCAACTGGGCGATACGGTAGGATGGGGGTGTTGATGATTGCGATTCTCTCGCCCTCTGGAGTCTGCACCGTGCCCCACTACAGCGCCCGCATCTACGTGACCCTGCGCCCCTCGGTACTCGATCCGGCGGGCACAGCGGTACAGTCGGGGCTGGCCCACATGGGCTACAGCAACGTGGAGACGGTTCGCATTGGCAAATACATTGAGCTCACCCTGGAGGCCGAAACCGAAGCCGCCGCCAGCCAGCAGCTCGATCGCATGTGCGATCAGCTCTTGGCCAACCCGGTAATCGAGAACTATCGGTT
>PYGV01000518.1 GCA_003022385.1 filamentous cyanobacterium CCP3
CTGGGTGGCTTTGCTGGGCAATCCAGCGTTGGGCGGGATGGGTGAGGATGCGTGCTCGGGCGCAGGGGAAGCGTTCGACGCCCCATCGGCGTCGGGGTCGAGATAGGCAAACATGGGCTCTGTCTCCGGTTGTGGTGTAGGAAGACAGAACGCGAAAACCCTAGCCACCCGCAGCTGAGGTGCAAACTGGGGGGGCCTAGGGTAGGATCTACCGTAGCCTCGCAATCTGCTGCGTAGATTTGCGGGGTTAGCCGTCGGTTGGTGGTGCAAACACCTTCCGGCAGCGCCAAAGTTTTCGAGTTCTGTGGGATAGACCGCTCTAGGCGAACGGCTTAGTGAATGAGTGTACTGGTGTAAAAGCTCCCCGTCAACCGTGGTGGAGCGATCGCAAAGGGGGCCAGCACCGATGGGCAACTGCGCCCTAAAAGAGAAGCTTAAGCTTGGCGGAAGAGAGGCGATCGGGTGCACATACTGAAACTTTCCACCTAAGATCCCATATTCGGCGTTTAGGCATAAATTTTTCCACTCAAGATCCCTACAGGGACATTTAGGCTGACGGATTTCCACCTAAGATCCCGTCTGGAGGTATTAGACGGAAATTTTCTCTCTAATTACGAGTTAGCCTGCCGAATTGCCAAGAGTTCGAAGTCCTAGACCTACACGGCTCTAGAGCAAGAGGCTACACTAAGCGAGTTAGTCG
This sequence comes from filamentous cyanobacterium CCP3, assembly GCA_003022385.1. GTDB lineage: Bacteria > Cyanobacteriota > Cyanobacteriia > Phormidesmidales > Phormidesmidaceae > Nodosilinea. The sequence goes on from PYGV01000518.1 coordinate 701, forward strand.
TCTCCTTAGAAGAAAGTGATGGGCACTAAATATAACTTTGCATGTCCTGGTTGTGGATATATAGCAGAATGGGTGTCTGGACAACGAGATTTCGGTGAGATGGCCGTTGTCAGAACAGTGATTTGTGAAGATTGTAAGGCTGTAGTCGATGTTCTAATTGGGCAGTATGGGCAAGATGGCCTAACTGGTGATCCTGACTATGACAAGAGCCTTAATCTTTGTCCTAAATGCGAAGGAACTCGCCTATATTCTTGGTCAAGCAAGCATCCTTGCCCAAAATGCGATGACAAGATGTTGAAGGACGACACTTTTGGAGAAATGCTGTGGGATTAGGAAGCCTTGAAACCTTCAGAACTGACTTGGGGAATTAGGTATGATTGATGGTATAGATCAACTTGTTTCACTGTATGGAAATCAAGATGATTTTGTGGAAGCATTTCTGACAAGCACTTTATTTATTCCTCCAGATATCGTTCGGTTAAGAAACCAGGAAATGATCGAGCTTTATAAAACTGGTAGTAAGTTTCCTATTCGATATTCTCCATCTCATCATGATGCCCTGGGTATTAGTAAAAAGGCAGAAGCTATTGCTTTAACAAGAGATAATGAAGCACGTCTATCTGCTTATCCAGCATTCAATATTAAAATTGACAATGATGGCAATCATGAGAACAGGCGATCAATCAAAAAATATCTTGGTCAATCTATCAGTACTGGGAAAAATAGTACAGTAAAGAACTATATTATTTCCCATGTGTGGGGACTGGCCTCTCACCCACTATTTTTCTCTTCCCTATGGAATATTGTCTTGATTCCAGCCCATTTTAATTATTTGATGGATAAAGATCCAGAATCACATTCCGTTGTCAAAATAGTTAAGGAGGCAATCCAGCGGAAATGTGTTTCTATCTATAATTTTTATGATCAGCTTGCTCCCGAGATTCCAGAAATCAAAGAATTTGAGCGTCTATTTTCTGCGGAGAAACGTCCTGGGAACGAGCCTGATTACAACATTTCATTTTTGACAGAAGAGGGAATCGAACTACAAAGAAAAGAAATTCATGTTTCTGAAGATGAAGAAGTCCTGCTTGAACAGCTTTTAGGTAAAATGGGCAAACAATTCTTTATCGATTACTATGAGCCATATGCAAATGGCGAAGACTTGATGAATATAATTCCGGTTGGTGTTTACACCTATAGCTCAATCCAAACAAGAGTCAGCACAATGGTAGTGCCTTTTAGTAAAGGACAGAGGAAAAACTAGGGTCTTCCCGTTCTGCCAACTTCTCTCTGACCCGACGGT
>PYGV01000519.1 GCA_003022385.1 filamentous cyanobacterium CCP3
GAAGTCGCTATCGTGTTTCCACACCTCCCCCCTTCCCCTTTCTCCCTACGGGAGACGCTATCGCGAACGCGCTAGCGTCTCCCGTAGGGAGAAAGGGGAAGGGGGGAGGTGTGGAAACACGATAGCGACTTCCCTTCGCGAAGCGTTTCGGAGGATAAGGGTAGGTTGGATGGGTGAAGAGTAGATGTGTTGCCCTGCTGAGAGCAGTTGGGGATTGAGCTATGGGTGGGCTTGCCAGCTAGAGACGGATAGGCCTGCACAATTGAGGTGGTCAGGGGTAATAGAACAGCCTAAGGAGTAAGGAGTAAGGAGAATGCTGGCGAAACGGATTGTGCCCTGTTTGGATGTGAAAGCCGGTCGGGTTGTCAAGGGGGTCAATTTTGTCGATCTTCGAGATGCTGGCGACCCGGTGGAACTGGCCCAGGCCTACAACCAGGCGGGGGCCGATGAGCTGGTATTTCTCGATATCACGGCTACCCACGAAGACCGCGACATTATTTACGACGTGGTGTATCGCACTGCCGAGCAGGTGTTCATTCCCCTGACCGTAGGGGGTGGGGTGCAATCCTTAGAAACCATTAAGAAATTGTTACGAGCCGGGGCTGACAAGGTCAGCATTAACTCGGCGGCCGTTAAACGCCCTGAGCTAATTCGGGCGGCCAGCGATCGCTTTGGGGCGCAGTGTATTGTGGTGGCCATCGACGCTCGCCGCCGCGACGACCCTAACCGCCCCGGTTGGGATGTCTATGTACGTGGCGGTCGCGAAAACACAGGACTCGACGCCTTGAGCTGGGCTGAAACCGTTGTCGCCCAGGGGGCTGGCGAACTGCTGGTGACCAGTATGGACGCCGACGGTACCCAGGCAGGCTACGACCTGGAGCTAACTCGCGCCATCGCCGACCGGGTGCCGGTGCCGGTGATCGCATCGGGGGGAGCGGGCAACTGTGACCACATTCACCAAGCCTTAACCGAGGGGCGAGCAGAAGCGGCTTTGCTGGCCTCGCTGCTGCATTACGGCCAGCTGACGGTACAGCAGGTCAAAGAGCATTTGCGCGATCGCCAGGTACCTGTGCGCTTGACCCAGTGGGGTTAACTTGGCCTAGCAAATTCAACCGGGCAAAAGCGAAAACATTCTGTGGAGCCATGCCGATTTTATGAATGCCTGTTACGATGTGTAACATATAGGTGAGAAGCTTTAAGTTTCAAACTTTACAGTCTGCTATCAAAGTCTTTCCTTTAAATCTCCTTCCATGCTGCTGCTGATCCTGACTATCGTTATTGCTTTGGTGGCTTGGGCACTCCGCTTGATGGAGCAGGCTGTCAAAGGTCAGGAATTTTCCCTGATGCTGGCTGGTTTTCTGGTGGCTTCGTCTGCCGCTGCCCTGATGGGGGTCTATTTTTTGATGGGCAACTACATGCTCTATATGAATGGTGCTGCCCAGCAGGTGTCTGCTCTAGATCCAAGCGATATGCCTTACTCAATCTACGCCAGCGCCACCGTACCTGATTCATCTAACCTAGGAGTTGACTACTGGTTAACCCAGGCTGAGTAAAGCCCTCCAGAGTCGTTTGCACACTGAGTTAAAATTATTTTTACATTGCTCACAAGCCGCCAAAGTGTTTCTGCTTCTGACGGCTTTATTTTAGATAGTAACCACATCCTGTACGGCTGTGATGCAGATGAGCCAGCGCTGTACCTAATTCAGCGCTCGCCAGGTAGCCGGGCCAACGATGCCATCTACGGTAAGGTTGTTTGCCGCTTGAGCTCGCCGCACCGAAGCCTCGGTTTGACTGCCAAAGATGCCGTCGATCGCGCCGTCATAGAACCCTTTGGTGCGCAGTCGCTGCTGGAGCTGGCGCACGACATCGCCTTCCATGCCGGGACGCAGCACCGGAAAGGCCGCGGTACTGCCGTTATTGCTAGCGGGTGGGGTGCTGGCGGGGGGCGTATTTGCCCCAGGGGTACTGGCTACCGGAGTAGCGCTGTCAGCGGGTGTCGCCG
>PYGV01000026.1 GCA_003022385.1 filamentous cyanobacterium CCP3
TGCCGAGGCCACCGCCCGCGACACCTGGATCGCCGGTTACCCGGTGATGGTGCCGATGATCGACGTTCACACCATTGGGGCCGGGGGGGGCAGCATCGCCTACGTCGATGACGGCGGTGCCTTTCGGGTCGGGCCGCGCAGCGCCGGGGCCGCGCCGGGGCCGGTGTGCTACGCCAAGGGCGGCACCGAGGTCACCGTCACCGACGCCAACGTGGTGCTCAACCGCCTCGACCCCGAACACTTTTTGGGGGGCGAAATGGCCATCTACCCCGATCGCGCCTTTGCGGCGGTGCAGGCCCTAGCAGACCAGGTGGGGCTCGACCTTTACGAGACGGCGGCGGGCATTGTCACCATCGTCAACAACAACATGGCCAACGCCATTCGCTCCCGCACCATTCAAAAGGGGCAAGACCCGCGCCAGTTTGCCCTGGTGGCCCAGGGGGGGGCTGGCCCCCTCCACGCCGCTGAGGTGGCCCTCTCCCTCGGCATTCCCGAGGTGATTGTGCCCCGCTACCCCGGCATTACTTCCGCCATGGGCCTGCTCACCACCGACCTCAAGCACGACCTGATCCAAAATGAGTTTGTGCTCAGCACCGCTCCCAACCTGGCTAAGCTCAATGCCGACCTGCGATCGCTCGAAGACCAGGTCAAAGCCCAGCTGCGGGCCGATGGCTTCAGCGACGATCAGATGACGCTGCAGCGCTTTGCCGACTGTCGCTACGTGGGCCAGGGGTACGAGCTGCGGGCGCTGATTCCCGGTGGTGAGCTGGCAGAGGCTACCCTGCGACAGGTGTGGCAGCAGTTCCACGAGCTGCACACCGCCGAGTACGGCCACGCCTTTCCAGAGAATGTGGTGGAGCTGGTGACCCTGCGGGTGACGGGCACCGGCCCCATGCCCAAGCTGGCGGGGCTGCCCGTGCCCACCGAAGGCAACGTTAAAGATGCCTGGCTCAAAACAGCGGTCACCTACTTCCGCGTCAACGGCCAGCTAGAGAAATACTCCACCAATTTCTTTGAGCGCGATCGCCTGCCCGTGGGCGGCGAGATCGAAGGGCCAGCGGTGATCTTTCAAAAAGACTCGACGATTTTGCTGCCGCCCCACAGCCACACCACAGTGGAAGCCAACGGCAATCTCTTGATTCGTCTAGCGGCAGAATCTCCTGTGGATCAGCGGGTCGCCATCGAGGCCGCCGTGAGCTGAGATTCTCTGCTGCTTGACCGCCCTAAACCAAACACCATTACCCAAATAACTTGCCATGACAGTCGCTCTGCCCCAACCCCGCCAACTGCCCAAAATTGACCCCGTTACCGCCCAGGTGGTGGCCGGTGCCCTCAACGGCATCGCCCTGGAAATGGGCCACAAACTGGCCCGCATGTCCTACTCCAGCATCATTCGCGAGTCCGAAGACTTTGGAGCCGCCATTCTCGACGCCGACTGCCAGCAGCTAGCTGAATGTGCCTACAGCACGCCCCTCCAGCTGGGGCCAATTCCCGGCTACATGCGGGGGGTGCTCAAGGCCATGGCCGAAGACGGCGAAGAGTTCTACCCCGGCGACGTGATTCTGCACAACCACGCGTATTATGGGGCCTCCCATGGGCCAGACATCGGCATCGGCATTCCCATCTTTCGCGACGATGAGCTGATCGGCTATTCCTTCACCACCGCCCACCATTTAGATATTGGCTCGTCATCCCCCGGCAGCTGCGGCATTGTCGATGCCGTCGATGCCTTTGCCGAGGGGCTTCAGTTCAAGGCGGTCAAACTCTACGAAAAAGGGGTAAAAAACCGCCAGGTGTGGCGCATGCTGCGGCAAAATATTCGCAGCTCCCAGGTGGTGGTGGGGGACATCGAAGCCCAGGTGGCCGCCTGCCGAGTGGGGGAACAGCGGTTTTTAGAGCTGGTCAATCAGTACGGCCTCGACACCGTACTCGCCGCCAGCGAAACCCTGATGACCTACTCCGAGCGCATGATGCGCCAGGCGATCGAGCGCCTGCCCGACGGTACCTACTCAGCCGAGGGCTACATGGATGGCTTTCTCGACGACCCTGACCCGACCAAAAAAGACCTCAAAGTGGCGGTCACCGTCACCATCGACGGCAGTGACATGACCATCGACCTAGCAGGCACATCGCCCCAAATCGACGATCGCCCGATCAACATGCCCTTCGTCGGCACCGTCGACATTGCCATTTTTGTGACCCTGCGCTCTGTCCTGCTCGACACCGCTCTCATGGAGTACGTGCCCCAAAACTCGGGCCTGACGCGGCCCATTCACATCACCGCTCCCAAAGGATGTCTGGCCAACCCGACCTACCCAGCCCCGGTGATTGCCCGCTGCTGCCCCGGCAACGTGGTCGCCGACACCCTGATGAAAGCCCTGGCCCAGGTGGCCCCCCACAACGTCAGCGGCGGCATTGGCAATATCAAAGTCGCCTCCTACAGCGGCGCCCTTGACGAAGACTACTGGGTCTATATGGATATCACCGAGGGCAGCTACGGCGGTCGCTACGGCAAAGACGGCATGGATGGAGTCGATACCCTCTACGCCAACACCCGCAACAATCCGATCGAAGACATCGAGGCCCACCTGCCCCTGCGGGTGACCCGCTACGAGCTGATCGAAAACGCCAGCGGGGCCGGTCAGTGGCGCGGCGGCCTGGGCTCGATTCGCGACATTCAGTTTTTGGCCCCAGGGCAGATGTCCCTAGAAGGGGAAGGCAACAAGTATGCCCCCTGGGGCATTTTTGGTGGCAGCGATGGCACCCCCGGTGGCGTGCAGATCTTAAACCCCGGCGAAGGGAGAGCAGACGTCCTCCCCTCCAAGTTTCCCTGCCGCAAAACTCTGGTGGGCGATACCCTGCGCACCATTAGCCCCTGCGGCGGCGGCTACGGCAACCCCCTGGAGCGCGACCCGGCGCTGGTGCTGGAGGATGTGCTGGATGGCTATATCAGCCTAGAGGCGGCCCGGCAAGACTATGGGGTAGCGATCGATCCAGCCACGATGACGTTGGATATTGAGGCGACGGCGGCGCTGCGATCGCGGATGGTGAATTAAGGGCTGAGATGCGCTACCTTCTTTAGCTAGGGACTACCCAAGTCTCTAGCTAAAGGTGTATTTATATTTGGCCTTGAGCAGCTTAATGACGATTTGAGTTTCATAACGCATGATGCCTGTAATCGAGTTGAGCTTGGCGTAAAACTCCAGTAACTCTTTGTGGTCGCCAAAATAAACGTCAATCACAATGTTGTGCCGACCCGCCGTAATGGCGACAAACTGCACTTCGTCGATCGCTGCTAACTGCTCGGCCACGGGTTCAATGCAGCCATTCTCGATGAAGAGCTGGACGATGGCGACGTGGGGAACACCAAAATATTTGGGATTTGGCCAGGCCTGAATTTGAATTAAGTCTGACTGCAAGAGTCTCTGAACTCGATAGCGCGCGGTGGCATCGGGCACGTCGAGCTGCTTGGCAATATCTTTGTAGCTGATTCGGCCATCGACCTTTAGCAAGCCAATAATTTCGCGGTCTAGGTTGTCTAGGCTGACGGCAGTCGACAAACTCTGATCGGATTGGGTCATGGCAATATTGCTGAAAAAACAAATTTAGACAATTCTATTTCGCCTCACAGCAATCTCTCAAGAAAACATTGTGTTTGTATTAAAGGTAACGGTTTAGCTTTTGTTTTTTTCTTAGCATTCACATTCATAGCAGGTTTTCTAAAACTGTTTTCGGCAGGCGCACTTCCAGTCGCCAGTGTCGTTGTGCAGCCAATTTTTGCTACTTGAATTCTCTTGAGGCTTGTATGACTCGACAGTTAATTCGCAACGCTACTGTGCTGCCGTTTACGCCTCAGGCCAATGGCAATCTAGACTTAACGCCTAGGGTGGCCGATATACTCCTGCAAGACGATCGCATTGCTGAGGTGGCTCCCCGCATTGAGGCCACGGCTGACTCTGTTTTAGATGCCACCAACCATCTGCTGGTGCCTGGGTTTATCGACGCCCATACCCACTCCACCCTGGGCATATTGGAGAAGTGCGGCTATGAGGCACTGCCCCTAGAGCTGTGGATGCTGTATTTGCCCTCTGATCAGCCCTTAGACTCGCGCTTTCACTATTTGTGTGCTGCGATCGCAGGGTTAGAGGCCCTCAAAGCAGGCACCACCACCATTCAAGATGATCTATATGCCCTGCCCTGCCAGTCGCCCGAGCAGTTTGCAGCGGTGGCCCAGGCCTATCTAGATGTGGGATTGCGGGCCAGCCTATCGCTCCACGCCATCAATAAGCCGTTGCACCACACCGTTCCCTATTTGGCGGACTACCTCGATGCCGACCTCAAGCGTGAGCTAGAGCAGACCGAGTGGCTTACCGATGACGACTGGGTGGCGTTGTACCGCTCGATTCATCAGGAGTGGCACGGCAAAGATGGCCGCATTACCACTATGCTAGCCCCCTCGGCGGCCCAGCGGGTCACCCCAGAGCTCATGCACCGCATTGCAGAACTCTCGGAAACCTATGACGTGCCAATTCACACCCATCTGCTAGAAACGCGGACCCAGGCGATTACGGGGCCAGAACTCTACGGCGAGTCGGTGGTCGCATACGCTAAACGCCATGGCATTTTGACCCATCGCACCACCATTGCCCACGGCATTTGGCTCACCGATGCCGACATCGAGCTGATTGCCGAGGCGGGGGCCACGGTCGTCCACAACGTGGTCAGCAACCATCGGCTGTGCAGCGGCATTGCCCCGGTGCGTCGATTGTTGGATGCAGGGGTAAATGTCGCCATCGGCACCGACGGTACCGACTCGTTCAACCTGTTCAATGTGATCAAAATGGCGGGGATGGTGCATTCTGTGGCCGATGCCAACTATCGCCGCTACCCCCTGGCTCAGGATGTGCTGAAATGGGCTACCGCTGGCGGGGCTCGGTCTGCCCTGCTGCAAGACCAGGTGGGGGCGATCGCACCGGGCATGAAAGCTGACTTTGTGCTCTACGACCTAAATTCCATTAGCTTTACGCCCCTCAATCAAATTCCGATTCAGCTGGTGTATGCCGAACAGGGTCAGTCGGTGCGGCAGGTGTTTGTCGATGGAAAGCTGGTCGTCGATCGGGGGCAGGTGTTGGGGGTCAATGAGGCTGACCTGCTGGCCGAGCTGCGCGACAAGATGGAGACGTACCGCCCCTACCGCGAAGCATGGCACCAGTGGAGCGCCAAAATGCGCCCGGCGATGGATCGCATGTATGACCAAGCCATGGCCCAACCGTTTCCGGTGAATGGCTTTAGTGGGAGTGATGCCGCTAGTCCGTCTCCCGTGGGCGCTTAGCCGTCGGGCAGGCCTTGGCCTAAATTTTCTCCTCAATCCGTTTGTGCCCTGTAAATTAGCTTTAACCTCCTATGAACCAACGACACAACCCTCTCATAACCAGCCGCGAGATGATGGTCAACGCCCTGTCACGGCGGCGTTTTATCCGCTATGCCTCGCTGGCGGCGGGAGCCGTGGCCACCACGAAGCTGGCCAGCTGCGCTGCTGGGTCAACCACCTCCGAAGCCGGTACCGCCGCCCCTACGGCCAGCGGCAGCGGCAAAACCCTGCGCATTTTGTCCTGGGCTGGGTACGACGAAGCGGATGTGATTGGTCCCTTCGAAGCCGCTACTGGAGCCAAGGTCGAGTTTAAGACCTACGTGGGCGGCGAACAGATGCTCCAGTTCTTGAACCAGTCCCCGGCAGGCACCTTTGACGGCATCATTTCAGACGGCGAATACGTGGTCAAGCTGATGGAACTGGGGGCGATCGCACCCCTCAACGCCGCCGATTTCACCACGCTGTCCGACTACAATGCCGTCTACAAAGAGTTTGCGGGCTTTTACCAGGGCGATCAAATGATGGCGGTGGGCACCCGCTTTGGCAACTACGGCATCGCTTTTAACACCAAGTTCCTCAAACCCGAGGAAGTGACCAGCTGGGAGGTGCTGGCTCGGCCCGATTTGCAGGGTAAGGTGGGCTTTTTTGACTGGTACCTGCCTAACATGGGCAACGCCAGTCTGGCCCTCTTTCCCGACAACCCCAACCCCTACGACCTGACGGACGAGCAGCTATTGCAGGTGAAGGAATGGTTGATCAAGATCAAACCCAATGTGGCGCTGATTACACCCAACATTCAAGACATTACCAACGCCTTTATTAACGAAAGCATTGTCGCTGGGCCAGTGGGCGACTGGCTGATTCAAAATGCGATCGCCGATGGCCACGATAACTTTGCCGCCGTCGTACCCCAGGAAGGATCGATTCGCTGGAGCGAAGGGGCCACCCTCTGTGCCGCCAGTCAAAACCCCGACTTGGCGCTGGAGTGGGTGAAATATATGAGTACTCCAGAGGCCCAGGCCCGCATTGCCAACGCCAAAGCCTACAAAGGCTTGGCCCCCAACACCAAAGCCCCTGACCACATGAGCGCCGATGAGAAAACCTTACTCGGTTATATCCCTGACCCCAACAACTCGGGCAAACTGTTGGTCGACTCTCAGCTAGAGCGCTCCCGCGCCCGTCAGCTGCCCGTCAATCAGACCGAGCAGGTTTGGCAAGACTACTACAACGAGTTTAAGACCAGCTAAGCCTTGAGCGTTGAAGGCTTGTAGGGGTAGTTCACTCCGAGGACTTCTGCCCCCTACAAGCCTGACTACATCCTACTCTTGGGTTTCTTGCTGTCCACCGACTTAAACCATGAGCCACGCCTCAATCGCCCAGACCACTGCCCAGGCCACTGCCCAAACCACCCTGGCCTCACCCATCCCAATGACTACTACCGATCTAGAGCTGTGTCAGATCGCTAAGTGCTACGGCCAGCAGCAGGTGCTGCACGACATCAATCTCAGCGTCAAAGCGGGAGAATTTGTGGCCATTATGGGGCCAAGTGGCTGTGGTAAAACCACTCTGCTGAACATCATCGCTGGGCTAGAGGGAATTTCGACCGGAGCGGTGCGACTGCGGGGCCAAGACATCACTCGCCTGCCGGTTAACCAGCGCAATACGCCCATGGTGTGGCAACACTTTGCCCTGTTTCCCCACCTGACCGTGCGCCAAAACATTGCCTTTGGCCTCACCCTGGGCAAGCATCGCCAGCGAGAGATTGCTCCCAAGGTACAGACCATGGCCGGGCTGATGCATTTAGAAGAGCTGCTCGATCGCCGCATTAGCCAGCTGAGCGGCGGCCAAAAACAGCGGGTGGCCATTGCCCGCGCCTTGATTACCGAACCGCCGATCTTGCTTTTAGATGAACCGATGAGCGCCCTCGACCCCCACCTGCGGGTGCGCATGCAGGGGGAGCTCAAGCGACTGCAGCAGACCTTGGGCATTGCCTTTATCTATGTCACCCACAACCAAAACGAAGCCTTTTCCATGGCCGATCGCATTGTGGTGATGAACCAGGGCCGCATTGAACAGGTGGGCACCCCCGCTGAGATCTACACCCAGCCCGCCACCCATTTTGTGGCCGAATTTGTGGGCAACAACAATTTGTTTGATGGCACGGTGATCGAAGTCAACGCCACCACGGTGACGGTGCAATGTCCCCAGGGCAAGATCTACGCCCATTCCGAGCAAAACCATGCCCCCGGCGATCGGGTGACTGCGGTGGTGCCCGCCGACAGGCTGCGGCTGACCCCCCAGCCCGTCCCCGCCCAAAATATCATCCAGGCCAGCTTACGGGGCTGCGAGTTCATGGGCTCCCAGGTGATTTATTGGCTAGAAACGGCGACTGGGTACGAGGTCAAGGTGATGCGTCAGGAAGCCTTTAGCGACAGCCTAGCCCTGCCCATTAACGCCGAGTTGTATCTGTCTTGGGAAACCGAAGACACGATGCTGTTAGGCGAGCGAGGGTAGAACGCCATGCAGATTCCGTTTACTCGACCCCAGGCCAGTTGGACCCCCGATCGCGCTAGCAGGCTTAAGTATCTCTGCCTGGTGCCCGTGGTGCTGTACGACAGCATTTTCTTTTTGCTGCCGCTGGTATTTTTAATTTGGATTGGTTTTTGGTCCGTAGAAAACTACCGGGCGGTGCCGGGTTTTTCCATAGCCAATTACAGCGATATTTTCGGGCAGTTTTTCAGCCGGTCTCGCTATGCCTATGCCATTGCCCAGTCGGTGTGGGTGTCTGCCACCACCACCCTGCTGGGGCTGCTGCTGTGCTATCCCTTTGCCCTGGGGCTGGTGTTTTTAGTGCCGGCGCGGCTGCAGCGGTTTGCCCTGGTGCTAGCGATCGCCCCCTTTTGGACCAGCTACATTCTGCGACTTTATGCTTGGCAAACGGTGATTAACACCAACGGGCTGCTGAATACGGTGCTGCTGCGCCTAGGCTGGATTGATGTGCCCTTGCAGATCATTTTTACCCAGATGGGCACGCGAATTGGGCTGCTACACTACCTGGCCCCCATCATGATTTTGATTCTTTATCTGGTGCTGCGAAACATCGATCAAACGCTGCTCAGAGCCTCTGAAAATTTGGGGGCTACCCTTTGGCAGAGCTTTTGGCGGGTGCTGGTGCCCCTCAGCAAACCGGGGCTAGTGTACTGCGCTGTGTTCGGATCGATTATTAGCCTGGGGGATGTTCTCTCTGGAATTGTGCTGGGGGGTGGCACCGGCAAGTCGCTTTTGGGGTCGTTTCCCCTTTTTTCGACCGTGATTTTGAATGAATATGCCGCTTCAACCAATTTGCCCCGCACCTCTGCCTTAGCGACCCTGCTGATTGCCATGATGGTGATGATTTTGGTGCTGGGTCTGCAATTTGCGGCGGTCGATGAGTAGAGGCAATACCCTTCACCTCTGTAATTCTGTAGTTAGACAACAGCCCTATGACCCGACAACATCAGTCTTGGTTTCGGCATTCTCTAGCGGCGAGCGGCTGGGTGTATTTGGCCCTGGGCTATGGCTTGCTCATGCTGCCGATTTTGACCCTAGTCATATTTTCCTTTGAGACGTCTCGGTTTCCTACCCTGCCCTGGACGGGCTGGACGTGGGACTGGTATCGGCAGTTGTTGAGCGATGGCAAGCTACTGCAGGCGTTACGAGCTAGTTTACTGGTGTCGCCGTTGGCTGCTGGAATCGCAACCATCCTGGGGTTTTTTGCCGCCTACGCCCTCAACCGCTTTGAATTTCCCGGCAAAAAGGTGCTCACCATTCTGCTCATCGTGCCGATCTTGGTGCCGCCGCTGATCCTAGGGGTAGCTTTTTTGGGGCTGCTGTCTCGCATTAACCTCCAAGGACACCTGCACAGCATTTTGCTCTGCCACGTGGTGATTTTGATTCCTACCGCGATCGCCCTGATTACCCTGCGACTGATGCAGATGCCCAAAGCCATCGAGCAAGCCGCCTGGAACCTGGGCGCGACCGAATGGCAAGCCCTGTGGCGAGTCGTGCTGCCCTGGTCAATACCGGGTATTGCCGGAGCGTTTCTGTTAGCGTTTACCTTTTCCTTTGACGAGTTTGTCATTGCCTGGTTTGTCTCTGGCTTTGAACCCACTCTGCCCGTATCGATCTACAACTTTCTGGGTTCCAATTTGTCCCCTGCGCTCAATGCCGTTGGCACGATTGTGTTTTTGATGTCGGTGCTGCTGCTAATCGGTGTGGAACTGCTGCTGCTGCCCATGCTCCTGGCTCAGCCCACCAAATCTGAGCCTTAGCTAAGACTCCTAGTTACCCCCCCTTATCCAACGTTAGTGTGATTCTATAAACCACCATGACCCCACAGCGCTATCTGATCAAACAGGCCACCGTGCTGCCCTTTACCCCCACCGCCGATGGCAGCTTAGACCTCGAACCTCGCATTCAAGATGTGCTGATTGAGGGCGATCGCATTGCCCAGGTGGCCGATTGCTTAGACATAGATGACTCAACTGCCACGGTCATTGACGCCCGTAACCAGCTGCTAATTCCCGGCTTTGTCAATGCCCATGCTCACTCCGTCGAGATCTTAGAAAAAGGCCGCTACGAAGCGATGCCCTTAGAAGTCTGGATGCTCTACACCTACCCTCCCCTCAAGCAGCAGCATCTGAGCCCTCGCCTGTGCTATTTGCGCACCATACTGGGGGCCTTAGAAATGGTGAAGTCAGGGGCCACGACCATCCAAGATGACCTGATTGAATTGCCTTACATTACCCCAGAGATTTTTGCCGCCGTCGCCCAGGCCTACCGAGATATTGGCCTGCGGGTTAGCCTGACCCACCACGTCATCAACCTGCCCCTTTACAAGACCATTCCCTATTTAGCAGACTTTTTGCCCAGTGACCTGCGGCAAGAGCTAGATGCCATGGCAGGCCTTTCCGACGACGAGTGGCTGAGCCTATTTAAGGACTTTTACGCCGACTGGCACGGCAAAGATGGCCTGATTACGCTGGCGTTGGCCCCATCGGCTCCCCAGCGGGTCACCCCAGAGCTGATGCAGCGCATCGGGGAGCTGTCAGAGACGTTTGATCTGCCGATTCACACCCACATGCTTGAAACTAAGACCCAGGCGGTAACGGGGTCAGAGTTTTATGGAGCTGGGGAATCTGTGGTCAGCCATGCCAAGCGCCACGGCATTTTGACCCATCGCACCGCCATTGCCCACGGCATCTGGCTGACCGATCGCGATATCGAACTGATTGCCGAGGCCGGAGCGACGGTGATTCATAACGTGGTCAGCAACCACCGACTGTGCAGTGGTATTGCCCCCATCCGTCAGCTGATGGATGCAGGGGTCAATATTGCCCTGGGCTCTGACGGCATGAGTTCTAACGACTCATTTAATATGTTTGACGTGCTGAAGATGGCCGGGCAGGTGCATTCCGTCACCCATCCCGATTATTCTCGCTATCCCCGCGCCAAGGATGTGCTGAAGTGGGCTACCTATGGCGGCGCTCGCTCGGCCTTGCTGCAAGACCAGGTGGGGGCGATCGCACCGGGCATGAAAGCCGACTTGGTGCTTTACGATCTCAACAGCACCAGCTTTATTCCCCGAGGAGACCTACCGATTCACCTGGTTTATGCTGAGCATGGTCAGTCTATTCGCAAGGTCTTTATTAACGGCAAGCTGGTCGTGGCCGATGGCGCGGTGCTAACCGTCGATGAATCGGCCCTGCTGGCAGAACTACAGGACCTGCTCGGGGAATATGAGGCGGAACGAGCCGAAATCTATCGCCAGGCCGAACGGCTGCTGCCTGCCATTGAAGCGACCTACCAAAAGGCGATGGACCAGCCTTTGCCCATTGAGCGCTTTACCCGCATTGAAAAGGGGTAAGGCTCTGACCCTAGCTGGGGTCAGCGGGCGATCGCCAGGCCGTCGGCCCTAGGGTCAGAGGCGGCGATCAATACGCCCTGGTGGCGCAAAATCAGCTGCCCTTTGCCAAACTGACGGCCCTCCAGACCAATCTGCACGCTGTGGCCGCGATCGCTCAGTCCTAGCCCCAAAGCGTGGGGCACAGATTGCTCTAGGGCTACGTTTTGGCCCTCCAAAAATTGCCAGCGGGGCGCATCTAGGGCCGCTTGAGGGTTCATACCGTAGTCTTCGAGATTTACCACGACCTGCAGGTGGCCCTGGGGTTGCATGTGACCGCCGATCAGCCCCATCGGCCCCAGGGGTTCGTCGCCACGAGACAAAAAGGCCGGAATGATCGTGTGAAATGGTCGCTTACCGGGGCCAACCTGGTTGGGGTGCCCCGGCTGTAAGCTAAAGCCCCGGCCTCGATTTTGCAGAGCGATGCCCGTGCCCGGTACCAAAATGCCGCTGCCAAACCCCTCAAAGTTTGACTGAATGAACGACACCATTAGATCGTGATCAGCGGCGGCCAGGTACACCGTGCCCCCTGAGGTAAGCCCGGTTTGCGCTAGGCGGGCGCGATCGCCGATGAGCTGCCGCCGCTGGGCGGCGTAGGCTTTGTCTAGCAGCTGTCCCTGGGTTACGGTCATCCAGGCCGGGTCCGCCACATGGGCCTGCACATCGGCAAAGGCCAGCTTCATCGCCTCAATTTGCCGGTGGTAGCTCTCCACCGAATCGCGGGGATAGCGAGCCAAATCGAAGCCTTCGAGCAGATTTAGCCCCATCAAGGCCGCTACCCCCTGCCCGCTGGGGGGCATTTCCCAAACCGTGAGATTCCGATAGGTGGTGTGGATGGGGGGCACCCACTCGGCCCGGTGGGTCGATAGATCGGCCTGGGTCAGCAGGCCGCCCGTCGCGGAGGCAAAGGCGGCCATGCGCTCCGCTAACCCACCGGTATAAAAGCTTTCACCGCCCGTGGCGGCAATCTCTCGCAGGGTAGCCCCGTGGGCCGGGCTGGCCCAAATTTCCCCCGCCCGGGGAGCCCTGCCCCTGTTAAAGAAGACCTGCTGCAAGGGCGCAAAGACGGGGTCGGTTTGGGCTAAGAACAACGGGGCGGCGCTCTGCCAGGCCCGAGCGGTTTCTGGGGCAACCGGAAATCCTGCCTCGGCATAGTGAATGGCGGGGCCAAAGAGTTGCTCAAAGGGGAGTTGACCCCAGCGTTCCCAGAGCGATCGCCAGGCTGAGACAGCCCCAGGCGTAGTCACCGGTAGCCACCCCAGCTGGGGCATCTGCCCGAGGGCAATGACCTGGTCTGGGGCAAGGGTTTGAGGACTGTGGCCAGCTCCGTTTAAACCGTGCAGTTGACCATCCCACACCAGGGCAAAGGCATCAGAGCCAATGCCATTGGAGGTGGGTTCGAGCACCGTCAGGGCGATCGCCATCGCCAGGGCCGCATCTACCGCATTGCCCCCGGCCAAAAACATCTCCATCCCCGCCTGGGCCGCTAAGGGTTGGCTAGTGGCGACGGCCTGCCTGCAACCCATCACCACTCGCCGGGTTGATCCGTAGGGATAGTTGCCTAAACTGTCAGTCCAACTACCCATGGGAGAGCGCTCCGTACTCTAAGAACTGTCGCCCACAGCTCTTGCAGAGATAGTTTTGCCGCCCAGCCCGTCGCCCATTACGGCTAATGTCAAAGGAATCACAACGGGGACATTTAGTTCTGCTGTCAAGGGAGGCTTGGGTGGCCCGTTCAGCCTGTTCAAACACTTCGGCAATTCTGGCCTGGCTGGCCCTTAAGTGGTTGACCATTTGCTGCTCGGCGGCCACGCCATCTCGCCGGGCGATCGCCTCGTAAATTTGGCGATGCTCAGTGTCAATATCGATGAGCTGATCTAATCCCTTGAGAGTTTGAACGCGAATCAGCGTAATTTTTTGAGAAATCTGATCGAGCAGCGAAGCAATCCACGAATTTCCTGAACCTTTGGCAATCAGCTGGTGAAATTCGCAGCTCAGCTCGAGCAGGTGAATGCTGTCTACGGTCGGCTTGCCCTGGGCTGATGGGCTGCTGTTCGCAGCCGCTTCAGCTAAAACTAGGTTTTGCTCGATTTTTCTCAGGTGGTGAGGGGTAGCGTGCTTACAGGCCTCTAAAACCGCTAGACGCTCTAGGGCAATGCGGCAGTCGTAGAGTTTGATTGCATCTCTTAACGAGAGTTTGACAATGTATAACCCTCCATCAGAGTCCATTTGGATGAGGCTTTCCTGCTGCAAACGACGAATAGCTTCGCGCACGGGAGTGCGGCTGACCTCCAGCCGATCAGCCAGATGGGTTTCAATCAGTCGCTCATCGGCCGCGATATCGCCCGACAAAATTGCAGAGCGTAGGGCTAAGTAAGTTTGCTCGTAGAGTGAGCCGCTGCGGTTAGGCGTTTTTTGAGACAGAATCAAAGGATATTCTCCTGAGTAAGCTAAACGGCTTTAGCCACTGACATCAGCCAGCCGGGGCAGGCATGAAAGACTCAACGTCATCATCCAAAACGAGCAAATGTAACTCAAGATACAGTTCTTATCATTAATGATGTATACATTATACGCAGTTTTTCATACCAGGCAAGAAAACTGCAATGGCAGCAAATCAATCGCTGTCTGCATTGGGGTTCGCTCTCGCTTAAAACATACAACTTATACCTTGTGACCTATGGGCCAACACATTCGACTGGGTATGCTGACGCCCTCTTCCAACACAGTTCTTGAGCCCATCACCCAGGCTATGGTGGTTGGTTTGCCGGGGGTCTCGGCTCACTTTAGTCGGTTTCGAGTAACAGAAATTTCCCTTGATTTGCCAGCCTTGGGTCAATTTGAAAACACGGCTTTAGTGGAGGCTGCCCAGCTGTTAGCCGATGCCAAGGTTGATGTCATCGCCTGGAATGGCACCTCCGCCGGATGGCTGGGGTTTGAGCAAGATCATGAGCTTTGTCGCCAAATTACTGCCGCCACCGGCATCCCAGCAACAACCTCAGTACTGGCTCTGCAGGAGATTTTTCTGGCTCAAAATATCACTCAGTTTGGTTTGGCTACGCCCTACACCCACGATGTACAAACCAAGGTTACCGAGAACTTTGCTCAGCAGGGCTTTCAGTGCATTGCAGAGCAACACTTGAGTTTACGGGTCAACTATTCTTTTGCGGAGGTTGATGCTGAAAAAATTTCGGCTATGGTCTACCAGCTGGCCCGGGCTCAACCTCAGGCGATCACTACGTTTTGTACTAACCTTCGTGCTGCGCCGCTAGTGGCAGAGCTTGAAAACGATATTGGCATTCCTATTTTTGATACTGTAACCGTTGCCGTTTGGAAATCTCTGCGCCTTGCAGGTGTAGACACCACTTTGGTGAAAGGTTGGGGCAGCCTATTTGCCAATTTGCCCTAATGGAGATACACCAACTCTCGGCCACCGCGTTAGCTCAAGCCATTCGCACCCAGCGGCTCAGTTCGCTAGAGGCTGTGGAGGCCTGTTTTGAGCAAATTTCCCGGCTTGACCCGACCCTTAAGGCGTTTATTACCCTGGCCCCAGAGCAGGCCACAGCTGCTGCCCTTGAGGCTGACCGGGCGGTGCAAACAGGCCAGCCCTTGGGCTGTTTGCACGGCGTGCCCATCGCCATCAAAGACCTCACCGCCACTGCCGGGTTGCGCACCACCTATGGGTCTCTGCTCTACTGCGATCATGTCCCGGCCCAAGACGAGCTCTGCGTGGCCCGGCTGCGGGCGGCGGGCGCGATTATTCTCGGCAAAACTAGCACACCGGAGTTTGGCCTGGGCACCGGCACCCACAATCCCATCCTGGGGACCACGGTAAACCCCCATGATTGGACTAAAACCTGTGGTGACTCCAGTGGTGGGGCGGCGGTAGCGGTAGCCAGCGGTATGGCTTACTTGGCCCAGGGTACCGATATGGGCGGCTCAGTGCGCACCCCGGCTAGCTTTTGCGGTCTGGTTGGGCTGCGACCCTCCCTGGGGCGCATCCCTCGCGTGCCGAAACCTCTGCTGTGGGAATCGTTGGTCACCGATGGGGTGATGGCCCGCACGGTGGAAGATGCCGCCCTGATGCTGACGGCCATGGCTGGGGTCGACTATCGCGATCCCATGGCGATCGCCACCCAGACCTGGCCCCTGCCGACCTTGGCCCGTGACGACGGCCCACAAACCCGCCTTGGCTACAGCTTAGATTTGGGGGTGACCCCGATTGCGACCGAAGTGGCGGAGGTATTTGAGCAGGCGATCGCGGCGATCGCCCAGGTTTGCCCCCATACTCACCCCGCCAGGATCGACTGCCGTGGGGCAAAATTTGCCTTTGAAACCCTGCGTGGGGCCATTGTTTTTCATCAATACCGGTCGTTACTGGAAAACCATGGTGACCAGCTCAACGAAACCCTCCGTTGGGAAATCGAGCAGGGTCAGGGGGTGACAGCAGCCGATTACTTGAAGGCTGAGGCCCAGCGGGGCGAAATCTTACACAATTTCCTAGATTTTTTTGAGCAATACGATATATTGCTCGTGCCCAGCGCTAGTGTTTTACCCTTTCCCATCACCCAAATGGCTGTACTCAATATCAACGGCAACGCCCTGGGCAACGTAGTTGACTATTTCGCCATTACCTACACCCTGTCGCTAACTGGATTGCCGGTGGTGTCTATCCCCTGCGGCTGGACGCCGTCTGGTTTACCGGTAGGGATGCAAGTGGTGGGGCCTCCCCAGGCTGAAACCCAGCTGCTCCGCTTTGCATATTTCTTACAAGAACAGCTGGACTTTCGCCATCGCTGGCCCAGGCCGTCGACGGCAGGGGAGTAATATTAAATCTGAGTTTTAGGAGTGTGAATACTCTCGGTTAGGCCTGACGCAATCGAGCCGAAAACGCCATCAAGCTACCCCCGAGGACTACCACGATAACCCCGCTTAGCCCCAGGGCCATTTGCAACCCCCATAGCTCTGCCAACAAACCCAACACCACGTGGCCTAGCCAACCAAACCCAGTAGCAAACAGCCAGCCCCCAATCACGCGGCCTTTCATGTCATTGGGAACGTAGTGCTGCAAAGTAATCCACTGCAGGGCATCAAACAGTGAGGCCATTGCGCCCACGCCGATAATTAAAAACCCCGATAGCGAAAACCAGGTTGATAGGGAAAAGGCAACCAAAAACAGTCCATAGAGACTGGTAACGAGCAGCAGGGCGATCCCCTTACGACGAACCTCCCCCAAGCATGACAGGGTAACCGAACCGATCAAAGACCCAATGCCGGCCCCAAAGCTCAGGGTCCCTAGCCCGGTTGCCCCAACATTCAACAGGTCGCGAGCAATGGAGGGCAGGAGCGATTGATAGGAGTAGGCAAAAATTTCCAGTAAGATCGTCAGGCTCAATAGAATGCGGACGATAGGCAGACGGCCCATGGCGATCAGGCCATCCACAGCGGTTCTAAACACCGCTCGCCAGGGCAACGCGATCGCAACCGTCTGGGGCTGAATATCTTTTAAGACCAGGCTGCCGAGGCCCAGAGCCGTAGCGGCGACTAAAAAGGCCCCCTGTGCCCCTATCAGCTCCAGCAAAACACCACTGACCATAGCCCCCACTAAACTAATGGCCCGGGTGCCAACCGAATACAGCGCAATGCTGTTGGCCGTCAGCTCCGGGGGGACGCTGTCAGTGATTAAGGCCTGAGTGGTGGGCACTTCAAAGGTAAAGCCAATGCCCAGCAGCAGGACTAAGCATAGTATCAGCCCCACGGGCGGTTGTCCCGTCATGAGCAACAGCGCCATTGAGGCTAAAATCAGACCTTTGCTGGCCCAGGTGATTTTGAGTAGGCGCGATCGCTTAAAGCTATCGGCTGCAGCCCCCCCCAATGGTCCAAACACTAAATTGGGCAAATTGCGTAAAGCAAACGATAACGCCGTCAAAAATACAGAGTTAGTCTGCTCTAAAATAAACCAGCCTACGCTGAGGCGCTCAATGGAATTAGCCAATCCAGCCAAAACTGCTGTACCCCAAACACCACGAAAACCTGGGTGCCGAAATGCCCCTTTGCTTTGCATTTGATTCAGTTTTAGCCATGCTCTCTTTAAAGAATTACGTTGACAAAAATCATAGTTCTCGTTGTTAATCTCAGATTGACCAGGATATTTTTTGGACACAATATAGAACGTCAATCTAAAGCTACAGTCAACCTCAGTCTAGGCATAAAAAGACGATAAGACAACGCCTAGGCTCAACAGCAGTGCAGCCATAACTCGTAGCTTTGTAATGGGCGATCGAGGCAAGCCAAACCAACCGAATCCATCGATACATAAACCCGTAAAAACTTTTGCCGTGAATACCGTACTCACCATCATCTGCACCCCAATAATTGGAATCAAAAAGACAGAGCCTGCAATGGAGATGACATTGATTAGGCCAGGAATGAAATAAATTGATCGCCAAGACTTCAAAACCAAGATTTCTTTCCGAGAGCTAACCACCACATAAAACAGAGGCAGCAAAAAGACTCCAGGCCCAAGAAAAAATAAGGTTGCGGTGAATACCCCGGCCTCCTTTCCTAGCGCGGCATTGAGAGAGTTTGCGCCGCTGAGCAGGCCACCAACCATCAAAACAGCTATCACAGCGTAGACTTTAGGCTGAATCCTGAAAAGCTTTGCGGTAGACCTAGATGCTGATATGGATGTCCCCAAACCAGCGTTTGCTTGACGAGATAGGCTCAGCAGTATCACTCCCCCTAACAAGACAACTACCGCAGCTATTCGCACAGATGTGATCGGAATTACCCTCAATCCCGCAAAACCTACATGGTCTAGCCAAAGACTAATCAACATTTGTCCACTGAATAGACAGGCTGTGGTCAACGTAGTCCCAACAATCGCCGTGGCTCGAATGATAATAATGATGAAGATGCTATTGATGAAGCCTGGTGTTAGTAAATACGGTCGATTTAAAAAGATATTGGTTAGTTCAGGTAGAGCTAGACGGCCCTCAAACAAATAGACCAAAATAGCCGAAAACAACGTTCCCAAGCTGAGAAACAGAAACGTTGCCTTGATTAAGCCAATTTCACGACCAATCAGGCCATTAATAGCAGAGGAGAAACTACTTCCTGTGCCTAGAACAGCCGCCAAACCCAGTAATGCTAGTGACGTCATGGCTGCTACCTAGACAAAATTCTGACTACCCCGTCGACATTTCGTAAAATACAACAGCATCTGCCTTTGAACGTTGAAGATAATCAAACGGGATTAATTGTTTCCCGGGTATTAAACGATAAAGATCTAAAACACACCATTGATATAAGCCCTCTCCGGTCTCTGAATTAACTGGATATTATCAGGCTGAACCACCAGCGACTCACGCTGATTAATTGTCAACGGCGCTAGCAGTCCGGTAACCATCAACCATGTGTCCGGCGTCAGTTGCTCAGCATCCCGCGAGAACACAGGAATACCCAAGGGTACAGTGTCATCTAAACAACAGCGAATCACCGGTCTGACCAAATTAAATAAATGGGGTTCAGTCAAGTTACTCCGGTCAACATAACCAAGCACCTGCACTGGTTGACCGGCAAAAACAGACGCGGCATCCTTGGTCGAGAGAATCAGCCTGCGCCACTGCAAGACATTGCGTTTTAGCGGATCAGATTCTTTACCCGCCGGTTCTGCATAGCGCCAAAAATCAGCATCTTCATTGCTCTTGTCCTCAGGCGTTCCTTTAGCACCTTTTACTAAACTGGCTAAATCTTGCCAAAGGTTGATTGTTTTAAGCATTGTCTATTTCAAGATGAACGAAAACATTAAACCATTACTTTATGCTGGTGTCGAACATCTCCACTAGCTCTTGTTGCTCAAACGCTTTAGTAACTTCCGATCGCAAATGATCAATAAACAGAGATCGGTGATGGTCAAAACTAGAACTGGCCACATCTCGGGGGCGCGACATATCAATGTCAACGGTATCCAGTATTCGACCTGGCCGAGAGGTCAAAATGACCACCCGGTCAGCTAAAAAGATCGCCTCATCAATATGGTGGGTAACAAACACAACAGTTTTGCCGGAGCCTTTCCAAATATCCAGCAAAAACTCCTGCATTTTAAAGCGCGTTTGCACATCTAGGGCCGCAAACGGCTCGTCCATGAGCAAAATATCAGTTCCTAGGCAAAGGGCTCTAGCAATGCTGGCCCGCTGTTGCATACCCCCAGAGAGTTGGTGCGGATATTTGCGGGCAAAGCCCTGCAGCCCCACCTGGCTCAAAAATTCCTGGGCCCGTTGATAGCGTTCCCGCCGACCCATGCCCTTCAGGGTTAACCCAAAGGCTACATTGTCAATTAAAGATTGCCAGGGCAGCAGGGATGGCTGCTGAAAAATCATTGATCGTTCTGGACTAGGACCAACGACAGTTTGCCCATTGTGTAGAACTAAACCCGAGGTAGGAGTATCTAGACCCGCCATCATGTTCAGCAACGTACTTTTGCCACAGCCACTAGGCCCAATAATGACCAGGAATTCTCCGGGTCGAACTGTAAGGTTGACCCGATCTAGGGTTAAGACCTCCTCAGGGGTGTCAATTCCCCAGACCTTACTGACATCTCTAACTAAAATTTCGCCCACAGGGATAACCTCTTTTCGCAATACGGCTTGGATGTTGATGAGGATTAGATTTTGGTAGCTGCTTTCCACCAAAGCACCCGGTTTTGCACCTGGGCAAAGCACACGTCGATGGTATAGCCCACTAGACCAATCAGGGTCATACCTAAAAACATCAGTTTGACGTTAAACATTTGCCGAGCCACCATCACCATGGCCCCCAAACCCGTATTAACGCCCACCATTTCTGCCGCCAAAACCGAGGCCCAAGCTGCAAAAAAATTGATTCTCAGCACTACAAACAAGCTTGGGATAATGGCTGGCACAACGATAAAGCGCATAATTTGCCACCGGCTGGCGCCCAAAACTAAGCCAGTGTTAATGTACAACTGATCGACGTTTTTGATGCAATCTACCGTGGCTAAGGTTAAGGAGAAGAAGATGCCAATGAATACAATGAAAATAGCTGGAGAATCTCCGACTCCAAACAGCAAGATAGCCAAAGGAATCCAAGCGGTGGCGGAGATCGGGGCTAGAAGCGTGATGGTAGGCAGGGTTAGCTTGCCGAACAGCCTGAAGTAAGAGGCGAACAGCCCGCAGGAGAACGCCGCTATAAAACCAAAAAAGATGCCAGCAAAAACTCGTTTTAAGGTAGCGCTGATTGCCGTCAGGGCTACAAAGTTACCCCCAACGCGAGTAGCACCTAACTGACGATCAAAGAACTGCTCTTGATTGGTAACCTCCCCCAGGAACTGATGAGGCGGAGGCAGAATAGCGGTGTCAATCAAGTTAAAAAAGGCTAGGGATTCCCAGATCAGTACAAAGGTTGTTAATGATGCCACTAGCCAACCCAGTTTTTCGCCATAGTGCTTTAGCGTTTTCACTCTTGAATTCTTCCGCCGCCGTTTGGCTTGGGAATGTAAGTCGGGTTGGTCAATGGCCGCTAAAGGAATCTGTGTTTTCATGGTTCTATATCTAAAATGACCCGATCATCAGGGTGCTTTATGCTCACCATCTGTGCTTAAAGCACCCCATCCATTAAGAGCAGAGACTTATGTCATCGATGACTTCACCTTGACGCGTTCCCAAAGCTCTGGATTGGCACTGATGACCTCATCCAATAGTGAAAAATTGACAAAATCATCGTCAGGCGCTTTAGAAATATAGTTGAGAGCCAGCATACTGTCAGAGCGCGCAAACATAAAATCGCGCTTGTCGCGAATATCGACGCCAGGTGGTTGCGCCTGCGCGGCTGTGAGCAAGTTCTCCATTTCCGTTTTGTAGTACTTGTTAATCGTGACTTCAGCCGCTTTTGAAAAATTGTTTTCAATTTGGTACTGAGCCTCAAAAAACGTTTTGATCACGTTTTTAACAATTTCGGGCTCTTGCTCTATGAAATCTTTTCTGGCGGCCAGCACACAGTCGGGGTAAGCCTGACCGTAGAGATCGATACCATCCCCCAAGCGATTGCCGTTGATCTGGTTGAGGACAGAGGTCGAGTAGGGCTCGATTAGCGTGCAGGCGGCTATGTCGCCATTGATCATGGCAGCGGTTGTTTCAAAGGAGTCGCCGAAATAGACAACTTCGACATCGTCGTAGGTAAGATTGTTGGCTTTGAGATAATCAAAGGCCATGATCTCTAGGGTATCAGCCTGGGCGGTGCCCAGTTTCTTACCCTTCAAGTCGGCGATAGTTTTTACCTCTGGGCTAGAGATTAGCATGAGGCCCTCTACACCGCTCCCTGCAACAATTTGAAAGCTAGGCGAGTTGGTGTAAGCGGCCAACGCATTGGTATAGGGGGTAACGGCCATTTCGACCTGTCCGGAGGCTAGCTGTACCGCCGAATCGCCGGCCCCAATGGTCATAGATAGGCTGCCCTTGACGTTTCTTTCCTTAAAGAGATCGGTTTCAACGGAATAGAACAAGGGCATGTTGCAAAGGCCTAAACCATGGGTGAATTTGACCTCTCTAATCGCCGTAGATTGGCTGGCTTGCTGGCCAGAACGTCCACAGGCGGCGATCGCAGCCGATACTCCAAATAGCGTAGCCTGTTGCAAAATGCGGCGGCGGCTGGTGCGTCCAGAAAATAGGTTGTCTAAGTGAAGTCCACTGTTAAACATGACTCTCTCTCCAATTTTGTGTAGTTGATTAGACGCTTTTGAAACGTGAAGCAGTTGATAGGGCTAGCTCTGGCGGATTGGCCCAACCAGGGAGTTTTATCACCCTAATGGTGGGCATTTTGGCAGTAGAATGGATTGCACCCTGAGTGGTTTAGCCAGCCATCATAAAACCCTTTGACGTAGGGAAAAACTTCCTTCGACAACTCTCGCTGCTTTTCTTCTTCAGGAGTAAGGGGCACATTGAGAGAGTCGGCTAGCTCGGATAAAATGGCCTCCTTATCAATGCGGGTAAATTTACCCTTGGACAGCACCACTTCCCCATTGACCATCACCATATCGACCCCAGACATACGGCTGCGGTGAATGACAGCATCTACAACCGGGACATCTTGATCGAGGTAAGGATAGGCAATGTGGTGCCAGTTCATCATGACTAAATCGGCTGACTTACCCACCTCCAGGGTGCCAACCGAGTCGGCAAACCCAGTGGTTTCTGCACCGTGCTCGGTGGCCATTTGAAACACTTGGGGTGAGGTTGGCACCATCTCATCCATACCGGGAACGCGGTGGAGCTTTAGCACCAGGCGCATCTCCTGAAGCATGTCGCGATCGTCATTGATACCGGCTTCGTCGAGACCAATACCCACCTTGACGCCATGTTTAGCAAAGTGGTTAAGGGGAGCAATGCCGCTCTGCAATCGCAGGTTAGAGCTGGCGTTATGACAGATCATGGTGCCAGTTTCTTTGACGAGCTCAATATCTTCTTCGGTCAGCCAAACGCCGTGACCCAGGGTTAGATGAGGGCCTAAAAAGCCCAGATCGTAGAGGTGGCGCACCGCTGATTTGCCTGAGCGGCGGTGGGCGTACTCTTTTTGGTAGGCCGTTTCTAGCAGGTGCATGTGCATGCCCACACCGAACTTTTCAGAATATTCCTTTTGCACCATGAGGGCTTCATCAGAGCACCAATGCAGGTTCGCGGGCGCCATTTGAATGCGCACCCGACCATCAGCACCTTTGTTCCACTGCTGCCAAAGATCGTCAAAGAAATCCATGTAATCCTGGACTGGCACCGCTTGGCTTTTGAGGTAAGCGCCAATTTCAGGGGCAATGCTGGGCGGCAATTTTTCGACGAAGGCCTCATCAGCTTCGTAGACTAATCGATTTTGGTCACGTACCGCAAAGCAGTATGAAACCCGCATACCGATGTCTTCATAGGCCTTGAGAATTTTTTCTGTAATTGCTGGCCAGCTAGAGGCCGGCCCCTTTCGCCAGCCGTGGATGTGCTGAACCGTGGTGATTCCTGACTCCAGCATTTCAAAGGCGGAGTACAGGGTATCGAGGTAAGGATCGACCGTACGGGCCGCCATGCGACTGGCGAACCAAAGCTCAAGGGGATGATCGGGTGAACCCAATTGAAAGGGGGTTAGCCCCACGTGGTGATGGCTATTGACAAATCCGGGCATCACCACGTCTTGGGAAGACCCTAAAAGTTCGTCAGCCTCGTATTTAGCTGAGATTTCTTCGTAGGTGCCAATGGCAACAATTTGGCCATTTTCTTGAAAGATAGCCCCGTCACAGATGACTTCAGCCTCTGTTCTGCTAAGCACCTTACAGATAATGTATTTGCCTCGAATAATGGACGATACCACAGGGATCACCTCAAACAGATAAGTCGCCTAAAAACGGTTTTCATGAAGCATGTATACATGCTTCATGAAAACAGGTCAAAAGTCTCCCCAAGGATAGGTTGGTTCCGCAAACCCCCTGAGGCATCCCTGAGAGCAATTGAGCCTATTCTTGAACAGTAAGGGCTAACCCCATCCATCAGGCAGCGATAAGCTTGCCAGAGATGAATGGATACCCATGTATCCTGTATACAACCATCATCTTGACGAAAATGTATAGGTCTATACCTTTAGGAATCTATTTTTGGTTTCCCAAAGGTTAAGCCCTGCTGTAGCCTCAGGAAACCTATCTATTTGGTTTGCTTTGTCGTCGGCAGATAGCTTAATTAACGTTTAGGCTATATTAGCGTTAACATAACGCATCAATGTCTGGGAATCGGTGCGTTGAGGTTTTGTTTGGCAGCACCCTACAACGTTATTCGCCTATGTTCGCCCCTTGCTTGACTTAAGGGCTTTGAGGTTAGTGAATGTGCCGTCGATCTGATGGACATTTTGATGGGTATAGAGTATAGGTTGCTTGGGCATGGCTAAAAACCCTGACTGAAAAGATCTCTTTTCTTTAGGGATAGTCAAGTTGCTGCCTGGCTGAACGATTAGGGAAATTTTAGTGTTCTGACAACGCTAAACATAGGGGATCTGTCGGGTTAGATGAAACGACGCCGTTGCGCAGCGTCTCCATCAGAATCTAGCCGCGACATGTTTTGTTGGGTTTTGCTGGTGCTCTATACAACCTCAACACTAAGACTTGAAAAAACTTCACGTTCTCGATGCGACAGTGCAAATCGTAGACAGACTTTTGAACTAATAGTGTCACTAACTTAAGCAAGGATTTTTATGGTTGGGGGTATCTACAATCTGACTGCAAGTGAGGCGATCGCGCGGTTGAGGGCGGCAGAATTTTCATCGCTGAAGTTGGCCCAAGCCTGCCTAGGGCGGATTGGGCAACGGGAGCCGGTAGTTGCAGCCTGGCAGTATTTAGATGCTGACCAGGTGGTGGCCCAGGCGATCGCCTGCGACCATGCCCAAGCAGATGGGGCCTCCCTAGGCGCTCTCCACGGCATTCCGGTGGCGATCAAAGACATCTGCGCTACGGCGGATATGCCCACCGGCTGGGGCACCCCCATTCATGCGGGCCAGCAGCTAAATTACGATGCTGCCGTGGTAGAACGCCTGCGGGCCGCTGGGGCCATCATTATGGGCAAAACGGTGTCTACCGAGTACGCCCTGGCCCGAGCTGGCAAAACCAAGAATCCTCACAACCCGAGCCATACCCCCGGCGGTAGCTCTAGCGGCTCGGCGGCAGCGGTAGCCGATCGCATGGTGCCGGTCGCCATTGGCACCCAAACCGGAGGTTCCGTGCTGCGACCGGCGGCCTACTGTGGGGTGCTGGGGTTTAAGCCCAGCTTTGGCGCCATCTCTCGGTTTGGGGTGATGCCCGTCTGCCGCGATCTAGACCATATGGGGGTGTTTGCCCGCAGCCTGGCCGATATTGTCCTGCTCTGTTCGGTGCTGATGGGTGCCGATGGCCGCGACCCAGACTGTTGGGGGGCAGATGGTTGGGGGATGGGGTCGCCCAGCGATCTACCCAAGCTGGGGCGATCGCCTCGCATAGGGTTCGTGCGCACCTCTGCCTGGCATGAGGTGGAAGCCGAGGCCCAAGCGGCCTTAGTCGACAGCCTAGAGCTGCTGACCGAGGCCGGGGCAACCGTAGCCGAAGTCTCGATGCCCTCAACCTGGGATGAGTACTTGGCCACCATTGATGTGCTAATGGCCTGTGGCGCTGCGGTCAACCATGGTGGCGATTATGATCGCCATGGTGAAGCCTTGTCTCCCCAACTGCGACAGGTCATTGAGCGGGGCCGTGCCTATGGCAGCCTAGCCTATAGCGCCGCTCGACAAGCCGTAGTTGACTACAGCATTGCCCTAGCGCCGCTCTGGGCGGAGTATGATGCGCTAATCACCCCGGTTACCACTGGGCCAGCTCCGGAGGGGTTGCACAATACTGGCTCCTTTAAGTTTTGCGGCCCCTGGACGCTGTTGGGGGGACCTGCGCTGAGTATTCCGGTCGGCAGGGCCAAAAACCAGCTGCCCCTGGCGATTCAGCTGGTGGGGGCGCGGGGGGCCGATGGACACCTCCTGGCCGTGGCCAACTGGGTAATGGCTCAGCTAGGCGACGCCTGGCGGCTAGAGCCGCCGGCTTAGCAGGGTTGGTACAGCCCTCGGCGGCTGGTGGTGTAGCCGCAGGCCACTAAAGATTCGGCCAGTTTGGTGGCGCAGGCGACGCCGTCGAGCACGGGCGCTCCCAAATCGGCGGCTAGCTGGACTGAGAGCCCGGTGACCGGCCCACCACCCAAAATGAGCACATCAGCGTTGTCTTGGTTTAGGGCCTGCTGGCAGGCGGCGCGGCAGGCGGCGATCGCCTGGTTCGGATCGGCCAGAATGGCCCCATAGCTGATGTCGGCAATGCGCACGGAGGCCAGCCGGGTATGCAGCCCGTAGTCGCGGGCCAGATTGGTGATATTCATGGCGTTGTGCGCACCAAAGGTGACAATGCTGTAGCATCCCCCCAGCAGATGAGCGCTCAACATGGCGGCTTCAGCGATGCCGACCACGGGTATGGCCAGTTCGTGACGGGCCGCCTTCAGCCCCGGATCGCCAAAACAGCCGATGATAGCGGCATCATGGCCAGAGGCATGGGCTTTAAGGGCCGTCACCGTCTGCACGGCGGCTTCGGCAAATTCAAAATGGGAGCGAATCACCCCATGACCTGAGGCGGTAATGCCAGTCATGGTGGTATCGGCGGCGGCGACGGTGCGGGCGGTCGCTACCATGCGATCGCTCACGGCCTGGGTGGAGTTGCTGTTGACCAACAGTAGTTTCATCATGGCTCCAATTGGGTTGAGAACAGGACTGAGCAACGCTATCCGGGGAAAATAATGCCGTAGAACTTCGTAGCTGGCTATACAGTTCCTATCATTATTTCTGTATACAGTCTACGGGTAAATTAAGGCCGACGACTTGCGAAAGGTTCTGTAAATAAAAACAGAGCAGATTTGGCAAAGTATGAAATTGGGGGTGGCCCAGCTCGCCCTGAGGGGATTTTAACCATGACGACTCTGGATTTGGTGATTCGCGGTGGCACCGTTGCCACGGCCACAGACATCATGAAATGCGATCTGGGTATTAAGGATGGCCGTATTGTGGCCCTGGCCAATCGCCTGGAGGGCGATCGGGTGATTGATGCCGCTGGGCAGTGGGTCTTGCCGGGGGGCGTCGACGCCCACTGTCACCTCGACCAGCCCATGTCTGACGGCTCGGTGATGGCCGACGATTTCTATACTGGCACCGTCTCTGCCGCCTGCGGGGGCACCACCACGGTCATTCCCTTCGCCTGCCAGATGAAAGGCGGATCGCTCAAAGAGGCCGTTGCCGACTACCACCGGCGGGCCGACGGCAAGCCGGTGATTGACTATGCCTTTCACCTGATTGTGTCAGACCCCACTCCGGAAGTCTTAGAGACCGAGCTGCCCCAGTTAATTCAGCTGGGGTATACCTCGTTCAAAATTTACATGACCTATGACGACCTCAAGCTCAACGATCGCCAGGTGCTCGATATGCTAGCCCTGGCCCGGCAAGAGCAAGCCTTTGTCATGATCCACGCTGAAAATGCGGACTGTATTGGCTGGATGGTGCAGCAGCTAGAGCGCCTGGGTCGCTTAGCGCCTCGGTACCACGCCGCCTCTCGGCCCATGCTGGTCGAGCGAGAGGCCACCCATCGGGCGATCGCCCTGGCGGAGCTTGTGGATGTGCCCATTTTGATTGTGCATGTGTCTGGGGCCGAAGCGATCGAGCAAATTCAGTGGGCCCAAAATCGCGGCCTCAGAATCTACGGCGAAACCTGCCCCCAGTACCTGTTTCTCACTGAGGAGGATTTGGGTGGTGAGCACGGGTTTGAGGGGGCCAAATGCATTTGTAGCCCTCCCCCTCGGGATAAAGCCAACCAGCAGGTCGTCTGGGATGGGCTGGTGAATGGGGTGTTTCAGGTGTTTTCCTCTGACCATGCCCCTTTTCGCTACGCCGACCCGTTGGGAAAGCAAATCCAGGGCACCCAAGCATCGTTTAAGTATGTGCCCAACGGCATACCGGGCATCGAGACCCGCCTGCCGCTGCTATTTTCTGAGGGAGTGTTGCAGGAGCGAATCGATATTAATACCTTCGTCGCCCTAACCGCCACCAACCCGGCAAAGCTCTACGGGCTTTATCCGCGCAAAGGCACCATCGCCATTGGCAGCGATGCCGACGTGGTGATTTGGCAGACCGACCAGTCGATTACCCTCACCAACGATCGTCTGCACCATAACGTTGACTACACCCCCTACGCTGGCATGACCCTGCAAGCCTGGCCCGAGGTGGTGCTCTCCCGGGGCGAGGTGGTGTACCAGCAGGGGCAGTTCACCGCCACAGCGGGACGGGGCCAGTTTTTACCCTGCGATCGCCCCGCCTATGCCAAACCCTACCGCCGCGATCGCGCCGTTGTTTAAGCGTTTAATCACCGTTCCATGGCTGTACCTACGTCTTCGGGCAACCTGATCGTTAAAAACGCCCTGGTTTTGCCCTCTGCCCATGCCCCGGCGCTCCCCCACACCGACATTTTGATCGAGCGGGGTATCATCACCGCCCTGGGGCCTAATCTGGCCCATTCCCCCGATTGTACGGTGGTAGACGCCACCCATCGGCTCGTGGCCCCCGGTTTAATCAACGGCCATTTTCACTCCCACGAGCATTTTCACAAGGGTCGTTTCGACAATTTGCCCCTGGAACTGTGGATGCATTTTGTCCGCCCGCCGGTGCCGCCCCCGGCTCTCACCCCCGACCAGGTCTACCTGCGCACGCTGATTGGGGCGATCGAAGCCCTGCGCACGGGCACCACCTTTGTGGTCGATGACGTGAACCAGTCCCCCCAGCTCTCGATGGATTGCATTGAAGCGGTGTTTCGCGCCTACGATGACATTGGCCTGCGGGCCTTAGTCAGCGTCAGCCTCTACGATTTGCCCTTCTACCGGGCGGTGCCCTTCTTCGATGAGGAAATGCCCGTTGCCCAGCGTCAAGCCCTCGATCGCCAGGGAGCCCCCGACCGCGATCGCCAGCTAGAGATTGCTCACCACCTCGCTCAAACCCGCCATCCACGCCAGCACCGGGTTGGGTATGTGGTCGCCCCCTCGGCCCCCCAGCGCTGTACGGCCTCATTTCTACAAGAACTGACCGCCCTGGCCGAGACCTACGACCTGCCAATGATTCTCCACCTGCTCGAAACCCGGTTGCAGGCGGTGACCGGTCAGCTGTTTTACCAGCGATCTATGGTCGACTATTTAGACGATTTGGGGGTGTTGTCCGAGCGTTTAGCCCTTCAGCACTGCGTTTGGCTAACCCCTCAGGATATTGAAACGCTCAGCCGTGCTGGGGCCAGTGCGGTTTACAATCCCCTGTCTAACCTCAAGCTGGGCAGCGGGTCGATGCCCCTGCGCTCTTTTCTCGCGGCTAATGTCAACGTGGCCCTGGCCAGCGATGGCTGCGGTTCGCGCGACAGCGTCAATATGCTCGCCGTCGTCCAGGCCGCCGCCCTGCTCAATAAATCACCCCACGATCCGCCAGAGCAATGGGTCTCGGCCGCAGAAGCCTTCCACTGCGGTACCGTTGGCGGGGCCCAAGCCTTTGGCCACGGTAGCGACCTGGGCCAAATAGCGGTGGGCTACCGCGCCGATCTGGTCGGCTATCGGTGCGATCGCATGCCCTTTGTGCCGCTCAACGACCCACTGCGGCAGCTCGCCTATGCCGAAACCGGTGGCTCTGTAGACCTAGTGATTGTTGATGGGGCTGTAGTGATGGAAGGTAGTCGCCTCATAACCATTGATGAGGCCCAAATCATTGAGAAAATTTGTGAGCTACATCGGCAATTATTACCAACCCTCGAAGCGTCGGAAGCTACAGTCAATGAGCTGCTGCCCTATTATCGGCGCATCTATGACCGCTGCTTAGAACAAAAAATTGACTCTTCCATTCCTGCCTCAGGCTGAAGTTTGGGGTTGTTCTTGATGTTGGTTATAAACCTTATCCAAGTCCAGAAGTGGAACTTTACCAACGGGAAAAATACAGATCCCGAGCTGGACTTGGTAGACCAACCTAAATACTGCTATATGAAGAAGCTGTCTACGGCCCGAACCTTTGCCCTTTCTGTGTAACTCTGGAGCAAACCTGCCGCCGTTCAGTAACTGTCCCCACAGAGGAATCGCCCCGCCGAATACCAGATCCCTCCAGCTGAGCAGACTTCTCAAAGGGCAGTTCAGTCGAGTCAGACAAATTCCCCAACCAATAGTCAACGCTGGTTTTTTGACGGGAGCGCTCTGTAACCGTGGGACCCGTGATGTGCTGGATCAAAAGCAGCGTAACCCCGTGGGCTCCTGCCCCTACTCAAAGGTTCAAAACTTCCCTATGGCCATAGGTGGTGCTGCTATGAGCACCCGATAATTACTCGAGTACTCACCATCATCTCCAGGGCTTCCATCCGATCCAGGATGGATTGCTCATCTCGCTAATTGGCTGAAACAACGTAACTTCGTTTAAAGATTAGCCATAAAATCGGGGTAAGTTTGGGGTAACGCAAATTCTAAGGCCGTGAAATAATTGTCGATTATAGCTTTTACGCTAGATTCGTAATCGAGCGATCGCGGGTTCAAATCCCGCGATCGGCTTAAACGCTAGGATGCTTATTTGACAAAGATTTTGGGGTAAGTAGCCCCTCAAAGCTAGCCTTCGCTGCCTGAGTTTTGGGTGTAAACATATCCTTCACTTGGGCGACTTTGGGTGTAAGTTGGGTTTAAGAGCGGGTGTCCTGTTATGCATTCGCCCCAAACGCCGAAAACGCCTTCTGGCAAGGCTTCCAAGGGAACTGTAAAGGTCATTGCTTCCTATGACCGTTTGCAACTACGATTTCGTTTCGGTGCTACGCCTACTACTCGCCCGTGGTTCAGTTCTTGTTCTGCACCGGGTGCCGTCCCTCAGAAGCAGCGGGGCTGGCACGGTTCTAGGTACCCGAAATTTGACTTTTTTGCTCACGGTTGGACAATGCTATCAAGCCGTGATGTTTGCCCCATTGATGGAGTGAGGACTGGACAACTGAGAGGAACCAAGATGCCCACGCACCCGTCCGAATCGAGTTGTTGGGGATATGAACTCGATGGCCCATCCCTAGTACAACCCATTCATTTACCTGTTCAGCACCACCTGTTTTCTAATGTTGCAAGATTCGTCTCAAAATCTTTTGCTTTAGCTCGGCTATACCGGAACTCGCTACATGGCGAGGACGAGGTAAGTTGATGGATAAATCTAAATCGACGCGACCATTTTGAATGAGGACAACGCGATCGCCTAGCATCACCGCTTCTTCCACATCATGGGTGACTAGCAACGCGGTAAACTGCTGCTCTTGCCACAGCGTTTCAACTTGACTTTGGACAAACGCGGTCAGCCCACTGAAGATTTCGGTGGGCTTTGAGTTCAAAGCGAGGGAGCTAAGCGGC
>PYGV01000003.1 GCA_003022385.1 filamentous cyanobacterium CCP3
GTTTCTGCTCACCCTGCTGGCCTACGGCTCGGGGGCAGCGGGGGGCATTTTTGCGCCATCGCTGGTGCTGGGGGCGGCGCTGGGCTGCCTAGTCAATTTTTTGGCTCAGGGGTTTTATACCGGCTTTGGGGCCTGGCCCCTGCCCGAGGCACTGGCCAGCCCCACCACCTACGCCCTGACCGGCATGGGGGCGTTTTTTAGTGCCGTGACGGGGGTGCCCATCACCGCCATTGTGATCGTCTTTGAGATGACCGCCAACTTTAACCTGGTGCTACCTCTGATGATTGGCTCGGGGATCGCCTACCTGGTGAGCGATCGCGCCAACAACGGCTCTATTTACAACCGCCTGCTGGCCATGCAGGGCATTCATCTGGAGCCGGTGCCCCAGGCCAACAACCCCTGGGCCCACCTCAAAGCCGCTGACCTGATGCAGCGCCGGGTCGAAACCCTCTCCAGCCAGATGACCCTGCCCGAGGTGGTGCAGGCCTTTTCGCGATCGCACCACCGGGGCTTTCCAGTACTCGACGAAGGACGGCTGGTGGGCATTGTCACCCAGAGTGACCTCAGCGAAACCACTACCCAGGGGCTAGACCAGTACCTCACCCTGGCCGACATTATGACCCCTCACCCGGTCACCGTCGCCCCCGACGCTACCCTGCCCAGGGTGCTACACCTGCTCAACCGGCTCAAGCTCAGCCGCCTGCCTGTCACCGAGGGCAACAAGCTGGTGGGCATCATCACCCGCGCCGATATTATTCGCGCCGAGTCTGACCAGGTCAGCGGTGAGCTAGCTGAGCTTGGCCCTCAGGCTGAACCCTCCTACGTAGTGCTGCAGCAGCGCGCCCCCGCCACTGGCCAGGGGCGTCTGCTGGTGCCCCTCGCCGACCCCCGCACCGCGCCCGATTTAATCAAGATTGCGGCGGCGATCGCCCACGGTCTGCACTACGAGCTAGAGTGCGTCCACGTGGTATCGGTACCTCGCAGCGTCGCCCCCGCTGAGGCCAAAGTGGACCTGCACGGCGTCGAGCCCCTGCGCCAGTTGGCTATGTCCTACGCCGCCAACAGTGGTCTATCGGTGCACTTTCAGGTGCGGGCCGCCCACGAAGTTGGCCGCACCCTGCTAGAGGTGATCAAACATCGCCACATTGACCTGGTGCTGATGGGCTGGCACCACCCCACCCTCACCCCCGGTCGCGTGATCAGCGGCGTAGTCGATACCCTTATTCGCCAGGCCCCCTGCCAGGTGGTGGTGGTGCGCCCCGGCCGCAACCTCACCTTCGATCGCTGGCTCATACCGACTGCGGGCGGCCCCAATGCTCAGAGCGCTCAAAAGCTGCTGCCGGGCCTGCTCACCCTCGGCCACGCCCCCGAGATTCAGCTCTGCACCATCTGCCACCCCGAAAAGGGGGAGTGCCTCACCCTCCAGCACCTGACTGAGATGGCTGACGGGCTAGAAGAAACCCTGCACCGTCCGGTTTACACCCAGGTGCTCACTCACCCCTCTGTCTCTGACGCCGTGATAGATATGGCTCGCCTGTGCCGCACCGACGCCATTTTGCTAGGGGCTTCGCGGGAAAATTTGCTTAGCCAAGTGATTAAAGGCAACGTACCTCTAGAGATTGCGCAGCAGACCAATATCACGATAATCTTATTGCGCCAGGTCGACGAGGAAGTGCTAGAAGCGCCATAGGTACATCTGAATCTATAGAAAAAGCCGCCCTTTAGAGCGGCTCAGGTTTTAATCTAGCTACTTTCGGTTAGTGCGATGACCAAACACTCAAATGCGAGTCGGCATCGTACTGGTCTGACTAAACTAAGCGGTTTCGTCAGCCGCTTCGTTTTTTTTGCGCCGTACAGCTGCAATACCCATGCCAATTAGGCCAGGCAGTAGAGCCGGAGTCGGTACAGCTGTGAAGGTAGCAGCATAACCAAAAACACCACTGTTCCCTACCTCAACTAGTTGAGCTAGTTCACCAATTGCTTTAGTCCCGTCGCCAAAGGTACCGGTAAACCGATAGCGCGAACCAGGTAGGAAAGTAACACTAGAAGCTACGAAGTCGAAGGTGTTAGAGGAGCTTATGGTCCCCAAACCAAAACCCGTTAAATCGATGTTGACATTGTCAAAATCAACCAACAACCCCGAGCCACCCTTCGAAATGTCAAAGACCCTCGGGTTGATCCTGAGGGAAACCGTAGGTCCTAACGTTAGCCCATTTAGAGACGAAAAGTCTCCAGTCGCAGACTCAAGCACAGGGGTATTTATGAAGTCAATCAGGTCGCTAGAAAACTTAGCTTGCCCAGCAATAGTATAGCTGCTGCCGATACTAAAAGCTTGAGCTGGAAGGCTAACAACGGCGGTAACCAAGGCAGCACTAGCAGCTGCCAGCGTCAATTTGATAGTCATCAGGAAATGTTCTCCTTAATAAAGAACGTTGAATATTGGATCCAACTAAGACAGCAAGTCTCCCACGTTTCAGGGCAGATGCAGAACCTTTCCTTTAGCAATTGATGTAGACGCTTTTCTGAACGTTATGAGGGCTTGAGTGAACCGATGGTGGTGCGATTCTAACTTCAGTAGACTTCCCTAATTCTTTGAGTCATAGACTCTACTCGTATCTCTTCTCTACTATAAATTACGCAGATTGGCATGGTGAGTAGAGCCAGCTGTCAAGTTACTTTCTTTAAGAATTTTGCCGTTCTATAAGGTTAGTGTGATTTAGGGCCTTGGGCAGAATCTACGGCTATCCGATGGGGAGTAGCGCTCCTTTGGAAGCATGCTCTTTAGCAATCAGCCCTACCAGCGGAATCTTAGAAATCCAGAGTTTCTCCAAGGCTTGCTCAAGCTGGGCTGACTTGACCGTGCCCAGGTGAGAGACCAAGGCCAGACCACTGGCCTCGGCAGCAATGAGTGAGGCATCGGCATATTCGGCAAAGGGTGGCGCATCGTAGATCACTAGGTCAAAGTAGCCCTGGGTTTTGGCGATGAACTGCTGAATCTTGGACGAAGACAGGAGCCTTACTGGGTCATTAGTAGCGCTGCCGGCGGTAAGGACAAATAGGTTGGGTTCAATGGGCGATCGCTTGATCACCTGCTTGAGCTCTAGCTCACCAGCCAAAATATTGCTGAGCCCCTTTTCGTTGGGCAGCTCCAAGAAATTGTGCATGTGGGGAAAGCGGAAATCGGCATCTACAAGCAGTACCCGTTTGCCCATTTCGGCGATCGCCCAGGCCAGGTAGGCGGCGGTGGTAGAGTCGGCCACCTGGTCATCCGCTGAGCTAATCACCAGCGATTTAACCGGGCTCTCCGCATTTACCCGCTGTAGGTTGGCGGCCAGCGATCGAAAGGCTTCTCTAAAGCTGTGTAAGCCATCGGGTGGCGATGACCCATTACTCAACGGTGAGGCTGCTCGTCTACTGCCGGATGCGATCGCTGTTTGGTAGAGCGACAGTAAGTAGGCTTCGTCGTAGCCCGTTTCAACCACGCTGCTGTGCGGAATAATGCCCAAAATAGGGACTGGCGTAATGCGTTTCAAATCACCAGGGGTGTAGAGCACATCTTTTTGGGCGTCGAGCAGCAGCGCCACGCCGACTCCGAGCAAAAAGCCCAGCACTACCCCTAATGCAACATTGCGAAGTAGGCTAGCGTCTTCTATTGTCAGTGTTGGAGGCGTAATCAGCTCCCAGGGCAGCTCGCGCTGGGCCGCCTCAATTTGCAGGGTTTCGCGTCGGGCCAACAGCTGGGTCAGGTTTTCGGTAGCAATGAGCAGCTCGCGATCGAGGTCGGTAAACTGGCGGGCTACTGAGGCTAACGAGTCAACTTCTACGTTGAGCGAGCTTAGGGTTTTCCGCAGCGCGGCTTCTCGAGTCTCTAGCCCCTCCAGCTGTAAAAGCAGCTCTTGTTGAGCGTTGGTGCCCTCGCGGGCCAGCAGCTGCAGCAGGTTTTGGCGCTGTTCTTTGAGGGCCTGCAGATCGGGGCTGCTGTCTAAAAATAGAGTAGAGGCCTCGGCAATGGTGTTGTCTAGCTGTAGCAGCTCTTGGATCAGGGCCTGATAGCGGGCGTTGTCGCTCAGCACGGGCGAAACAGCCTGATCTTGGGGCTGGGTCGCGAGCTGCCGCTGCAGGCTCTCGTATAGATTGAGCGTGCCTTCTAGCTCAACCAGCACGTTTAAATATTCGCTTTCATAGGTATTAATTTGGCTAGTGAGCTGGGTACCCCTAGAGTCTGGAGTAATTAAATTGTTGGTCTGGCGCAGCGTCTCTAGCTCTCGCTGGAGACTGTCAACCTGGTCTCTAACCTCGGGCAGTTTTTCGTCTAAGAAGGCAATGCCCTGCTGAATATCTCGCTGCCGCGTTTCTAGCCCATACTCTAGAAATCTTTGAGAAATCAAATCGGCAATGCGCTGCACCTCCGCAGGCGTGCTGCCCACAACCTGTGACCTAAAGATGCGGCTGGCTGGAGCGTTGTTATTGTTGCTGGCGACCTCGGTTAGCTGAATTTCGAGCTGTTGGCGAATGAGGCGGTAGCATGCCTCGTTGGGGTCTAGGCCCAGGTCAGAACCATTGGCGCTATCTGGGGCTGGGGCTAAAAATATGCTGCTACAGATGGGCAGGTTTTCTGCTTTGACCTGTTCAATCACCGACTCCAGCACGCCGGGACTGGTCAAAATTCTGACCTGATCGTCGAGGGCCAGCAGGGTGTCGTTAGACTGAACGGGCTGCCCCGTAATTTCAGAGGCTACCTGGGCTTCGCCCGTAGGCGGCTGAATCAAAATTTCAAACACCGCCGAGTAGGTAGGGGGGCTGAGTTTAGCGCGTAGGCCTGCTAAGGCACCCGTAGCTACGGTAATGGCGACTATGAGTAGAGCTTTTCGCCGCAGGGCCGAAAATACCCGGCCTAAGTCGAGGGTCTCCTCACTGCTTTGAGCAGCGGGGGCTTCGGTAGACGAATAAGGTAGCAGATTTATAGACTCAGATTTCATCCCTGATCCTGGTGAATAAACAGCAGTCGTTAGAACAAATTCAGGAAGCGGAAGGGGGCCGTCAAGATGTTGAGAATGCCACCAATTGGGTTTGCGACTAGGCCCACATTGTCGGAGAACTGAGCTAGCCCAGACTTGCCGACGATAATAATGTCGTCGTTTTGCAGAACGGGGTTGTTTTCTTCGTCAATACCTTGAGCAAAGTTAACTGGAATTTCACGCTGGGTAACGCTGCCGTCGGGGTTGAGGCGCACCAGCCCTACCACATCTTGCTGGGCGCGCGGGGTGAAACCACCAGCGGCCAAAATGCCCTGGTTAAGGGTAGTGTTCGGTGCAACGGCTACTTGACCACCCCGCTGCACCTCGCCGACGACATTGATGCGAATGGTGTTGGGCGAAAAACTGGCTCCGGCTACCTGAGTAACCTCTTCTGGCGTAATGGCGGCGGTGGCAGTGGGAATAAACACCGTGTCGCCCTCCTGCAAGATAGCATTTTGGCGAGTTTCGCCGGTTTGCAGCAGGCTCCAAAGATCAACAGTAAACACCTGCTCGCCGCCGCTGCGCGTGACTCGGCGAATTTGCACCTGCCGAATGTTGGCCCTGGGCTTAATGCCGCCCGCAATTTGCAGCGCATCGCTGACCTTAACAGGGGTGAACACCACATTGCTGCCGCTAATGCCAACCTGGGCACCGGGCAAGCCTGCATCGCCGGTACGAGTGGTCCCACCCCGTAGTGAGTAGGGACCGGGCCGAAACACCTCGCCCACGACCGAGATATTGATAGGCACGCTGCTGTCGGGGGAAAACCGAGCGGCGGCCAAAATGGGGCCCTCATCCAGCGGTACCAGGGTAGAGGGAATAAAAATGCTGTCGCCGTCGCGCAGCACAACATCCTGGTTGAGGTTGCCGGTATTGATCAAATCCCACAGGTTGGCGGTAAAGGTTTGGGTGCGGCCATTGACCTGCCGCTGGATCTGCACCTCGCGCAGGTTGGCGCTTTGGGTAATGCCCCCGGCCACTTCAAACAGCTGGGTAAGTTTGGGAAACGATGTGCCTTCAATCGCGAGGGGGTAGGCTCCTGGTCGGTTAATTTCGCCTGCAATACCGACAATCAATGGGCGGCGGGCAATCAGATTGAGGCTGACCTCGGGGCGGCGCAGGTATTGGCTATAGCGTTGGGAGATGGTTGCCGAGGCCTGCTGTAGGGTGAGGTCGCCAATGTCGACATTGCCCACCAGGGGCAAGCTAAGGCTGCCGTCGACCTGCACCTCAAACTCGCCGCTGTACTGGGGCAGGCGAAAGAGCACCATCTGCACGCGATCGCCTGCTCCTAGCGTATATGGCCCTTCGGGCTGCTGAGGTGGCAGGGCTGCTGGGGACAATGGCCGATAGGGTTGACTGGGGGGGATAGAAACACTTTGGGACAGGGGCGCACTGGGCGTTGGTCCACCCGGCATGCGTTGGGCTAACCCTGGCGCAGGGGCTAGCCCCTGGCCAAACAACAGCACAGCGCCAACGAGCGAACCGGGTATTTTCGCCAGCGACGGGCGCTTGTGTGTGAACCAAGTGTTCATGCTATATCTCCAAGATCGTGGCCATGGTCTAGTGCCTCATCTACTTTCCGTCGCCTTGGTTAGGAATCCGTATAAATTGGAAGGTATCGGTAAAATTACCGGATGTTTCACATAACCTTTGTAGAGAGAGGCAGGGTGCTAAGCTTGCTTGAATAAACACCGATGTTTCTACTGTTGAGAGAAAAATGTGTCAAAGTCTGTTGCAGAGCGCCAAAGTGAAGGCTTTTTGCTGCCAGGCTCGGGCGTGATTCTCTCCAGCGTTAGCCTTAAGCGTTAAGGGCTAAGTAAGTATGTCTGATTATCTATAGGGCGCATTTCAACTCCGCTCAATGCTCAATCCGTTTCTGGACCGAAGGTTGAGCGGAGCCGCTCACGAAGTGTCTCCCTTCGGAAGACACTTCGTGAACTTAAGCTGGGTTTAATTTAGACCTCCTACTTATGTCTACATCTGTTGATTAGTCTTCTGTGTTAATTTGGGTGATTGAGGCTGAGTTGAGGGTTGTAGTAACACAACTAAGGACACAGTCTAGTGATTAAAGTTCCTGAATCTAGGCAGGTAGTTGCTGCAGGATAGCTACATCCAAGCATATTTGTTCTGAGAATGAAACCTTATACGATGGTGTTAGTCATTGGCATTTTGATGAAGTTTAGACGAGTCTTTAAACCCTCTAATCCAGAGTTTGCTCAATACCATCTCTGACAAGTTCTACCGGAGCGTTTATTAAACTTTTCCTTTAGAACCCTGAAAACATGTCAAGTTAACCTGGTCTTATAGTTATATGTGCCTACCGATTAAACAAGTATTGACTACACGAATTGGGCGGCAGCTAAGTCGCATGTTGAACGATCGCACCCCCTAGTCTTAAGCATGCTGTGTCCCCATAATATGGCTTTAAGGAGTGCTTTCTAGCGATTGCTTTCTTGAAAGTTTTACCTACTGATCAGCCGTGCCTATTGATCGAATGATTTTTTATCGCTAAGGAGATAGCTATGGTGCAGCCACGACGTAACCGCAATCGATCTAAGCGACGAGCTATTTATTGCCCCAGCCACAACTGTTATTTAGACAGCGTGAGCCAAAAATATCCGCTGCATACCACAAAGCCCGAACATCTACAGCAGCGGGGCATGGGCCGCAAGTTGGCTCTT
The DNA here is from genome assembly GCA_003022385.1 of filamentous cyanobacterium CCP3. GTDB lineage: Bacteria > Cyanobacteriota > Cyanobacteriia > Phormidesmidales > Phormidesmidaceae > Nodosilinea. The sequence goes on from PYGV01000003.1 coordinate 7,703, forward strand.
ACGGTTGTGGCTGGGTTGGGCACTGTGCCCCTGCAAGGGGAGTGGCTAGAGGCATTTTGGTGCGACCACTGTCAGCAAACCCAGTGGTACCACGTACACAAAATGGAGGCCAACAGCTATGTTATTAGATTGGCTCCAGAGGATCTCTGGCTTCAGGCTTCGGGGGTAATTTCTCCAGCGGGGAACCCAACCGTGGGAGAGTTTACTCGCCGAGTGGCGCGACAAACAAGTTTTTATGGAGTAAAAGATTTTTACCGGATTGGGTAATTGAGTTTTGAATAGAGGCTTTATAGGTGGGCGTTATGTGAGGTAGCTTGGTGGCTTTGCTGAGTACTCATCATCATTTATCTAGCCTGCTACGCGAAGTTTTACTGGTGGATAGTGCCCACCCTAGGTTTAATTCTCTCTTTCTTTATTAGAAGAGGGATTAACCTACAGGGTAGCTTCTTTGGCTTTGTTGTTTATTCATTAAATAGCTTCTATGACTTCTGCTAAAAAGGCTCTGATTACGGGAATTACCGGACAAGATGGTTCTTATTTAAGTGAGCTGCTATTAGAAAAAGGTTACGAAGTACACGGCATTGTGCGCCGCACCTCGACCATCAATACCGATCGCATTGACCACCTCTACGAAGACCCCCACAGCACCACTGCCCGGCTGTTTTTGCACTACGGCGACCTCACTGACGGCACCACCCTGCGCCGCATTCTTGAGGAAGTAAAGCCGACCGAGATCTACAACCTGGGGGCGCAGTCGCACGTACGGGTGAGCTTTGACTCGCCCGAGTACACGGCAGATGCAGTGGGCATGGGCACTCTGCGCCTGCTTGAGGCCATTCGTGACTATCGTCAGCGAACCGGCATCGACGTGCGCTACTACCAGGCAGGCTCGTCTGAAATGTACGGCAAAGTGCAGGATGTGCCCCAGAGCGAAACCACGCCTTTTTACCCCCGCAGCCCCTACGCCTGTGCCAAAGTCTATGCCCACTGGCAGACCCTCAACCACCGCGAGTCGTACGGTATGTTTGCCTGCAACGGCATTTTGTTCAACCACGAGTCGCCCCGGCGCGGCGAAACCTTTGTCACCCGCAAAATTACTCGCGCCGTGGCTCGCATTGTGGCGGGGCAGCAGAGCAAGCTCTACATGGGTAACCTCGACGCCAAGCGCGACTGGGGCTACGCCAAAGACTACGTGCGAGCCATGTGGCTGATGCTGCAGCAGGACACCCCCGACGACTACGTGGTGGCCACAGGTGAAACCCACGAAGTGCGCGAGTTTTTGGAGCTGGCCTTTGGCCACGTCAACCTCAACTGGCAAGATTATGTGGCCTTCGACGAGCGCTACCTGCGCCCCGCTGAGGTCGATTTGCTGATTGGTGACCCCAGTAAAGCCAAGACTAAGCTGGGCTGGGAACCAACCGTCACCTTTGAAGATCTGGTGCATTTAATGGTCGAAGCCGACCTACAAGCCCTGGGCCTGGTGACGCTCAACGGCAGTGCGGCGACCAGCGTGCTCGACCGGGCTACCCTGCGGTCGGGCAGCGGTGAAAGCTTAGTTGTGGGGTAGGTTTCAGTCCAGCTTTGGTGCGCCATCGTTCTGGGTGGCGCACTTGATTGAAACGTTGGAGCACGCCATTTCGATCGCAGAACGTCTCAGAAACTGAGGATCTAAACATGGCTCGCCTCAACGCAACCCTATCTCGCCTCAGCGGCGGAAACACTGGCGTTTTGGTCACCGTACTGGTCACAGCCGCTTTGGTAACGGTAATCAGACTGTTTAGCTCACTCCCGGTTTCCTGGGACTTAAGCATTCAGCTAGATGTAGCCCATCGGCTAGCTCAGGGGCTGGGGTTGACAAACGCCTTGACGCCCCAAGTCGACCTCAATCTGTCTCCTATTTCAAAACCGTTGATTCACTTTCCGCCGGGCCTCTCCCTGCTGGTAGCGGCTTTTCTGCGCCTGGGTGCGTCGTCGGCAATCGCCCTTAAGACTATTTACAGCATCACTATCATAGTCGGCTGCATAGCCTGGGCCGTGATTGCCTCTCGTTGCCTAGTCGCCTCCGTTGGCATAGGGAAGCTATTCGTTGCATTTAACTGGGTAATTGCAGTTATTTTGCCTCTGGTTTACACCCCTTCCTGGACTATTCAAGGGACAAATATTTTTCTATGGGCGGGTACCCCTGTCGTTACCCTCCTGCTGCTTTTTGTGCCAAAAAGTCGATTTTGCCTTGCCGCTACAGTTTTACTAGGGCTGATGATAGAGCTACTGTTAGCTTTTCGTTACGCCAGTGCCTTTTTGTTGGTAGCGACTTTTTTAGTGATCGCATACCGATTTTTCCTAAAATTAAACGGTTTTCGTTGGTTCAAAACGTCGGGCTAGGGTCATAGTCACAGACTTGCCTGCGGGATATAAGTTTGTCAGTAGTTAAGTGAAAAAGCGTCATCAAACAATATCAGTACATTGTGGCACGGGTGCATCCATAAAGCTTACATAGCTGCTGTCGTCATGATTGAGAAATGTTCTCAAGATAATCATTCTTGGGCGTTATTCCGCACAAACAAAAATTCAACACTAGAGTAACGGCTCTCAAATAGATTCTTATAGCTATGGAAATGGAAATTTAACCATTCTAAACCGAGTGGCTGTATCTATACTCAATTTATTGATGAGTTGATTGATCCATCCCGGAAAGACGCACTTTAAAGTCGTAATGACCATCTACCAACAAATATTTGTCCTAGGCATAATTTCACTTTTGGCAGACTTATGTTTTTCTACTTACGTTCGTTGTTTAAATCTGAAAAGGTCAATCTTGAGATTGATTTGGAAATTCCAGAAAGCGTTAGTTTGTGGCCTACCCATCCTTCGGCAACATCATTCGTTAAGCGCTGTTTAGATGTTGTCGGGGGAGGACTGGGAGTGCTGATGACGCTAATTTTGCTGCTGCCCATTGCGATCGCCATTCAACTCGACAACCCTGGCCCCATTTTCTACAGCCAGATCCGATGCGGCTATCGAGGGCGGCCCTTTCAGATCTGGAAGGGCCGCTCTATGGTTACCAACGCTGATGAGCTGCAACACCTGGTCGAAAACCAGGCCCAGGGGCTGATTTTCAAGAACGAAAACGACCCTCGCATTACCCGAGTGGGTCGTTTTTTGCGGCGCACCAGCCTGGACGAGTTTCCTCAGTTTTGGAACGTGCTCAAAGGAGATATGAGCCTGGTGGGCACCCGCCCCCCGACGGTAGCTGAGGTACAAAAGTACGAGCTTCATCACTGGCAACGGCTAAATGTGAAGCCGGGGCTAACGGGCAAATGGCAGGCCCAGGGGCGATCGCAGATTAAAGATTTTGAGGCGATTGTCAAAATGGATTTGGACTACCAGTCCCAGTGGTCGCTAGGGCATGACGTGATGCTGATCTGGGAAACCATTGGGGCCGTGGTATTTAGCCGGGGAGCTTGTTGATGTATTGATATAGGTTGGTTCAGATATCTCAGCTCAGGCTGGGACACCAATTGGCTCGCAACCGCAGCTCCATACATCATCTTCTATCTCCGAATAATGCCCAAATTCACTGCGTGACGGGGAATTAAGAGTTGGTCGGCAAGGAGTGGAGTAGCTTCTGGCGGCTGCCTCAGGCCATGCTGTGCGGGCTTAGGCTCAAGCATAGTGACCACATCAGCTCTCGCCCGGGCAAGCGCCGTCAACAGGGTGAGCGAGTCTTTGCCATAGAATTTGCCATAGAAATAGCAGTTCCAGGCGGCGACGATAGACCAGAGGGGAGCAAAGGTCTCAGCACTATAGTCGCCCAGTATCCAGGCCAAAAATCCCCTTCTTGAAGTGATCAACGGCTGTCCACAGCCAAATCTTGTCGTTTTGAGCCAGCAAAGGTTTCCAATTCGTCAAGTTCGCCGACTTCCGGCATCGTTTAATGAATCCTGCTGACCCGCTCAACGGCTCGAAATCCGAGGCCATTGGTGTACATGACCCTCGCGTCGGACCTCATCTGAGTACCCTCGGTGGGGTTCATAGGCATCGATAGACTGACGACCGCAAGTACGCTAGATGTGATTTTGCTTACTCTTCCTCTTACCATTCTTACGGATATGAGTGGTGCCACATTCCGGACATTGCATCGCAGATCTCCCTAATTCATCTTTCAATTATGCAACGCCGGTCCGGTCAATGCTGATGACCGCTGGCCCTGGCCTTGGGGTTAGGGGGTGACCGTCGCTCGATGCTGCACCATCAAGTTCTCTCGGTTCCATCCTGCCTCAAACACCGCCTCATGCATTGCCCAACGGCTGACCTCTGTGCATGCTGGAAACACCCGCTGGCCGTGAATCTCCTGGCAAGGTAATTGTCACCTGACAATTCTGCCTGAATAGTGGAAACTTGTAGGGCAGGCGCGTCTTGCCTGCACGGCCTATATGCCCGTTTACAAAAATGAATCAATTCGGATTACTATTATCTTGGCGTTTTGCGTGACGGTTTCTGAACGCTTAGGTATGCCTCAGCTGAGAAAAGCTTCGAAGTTCTTAAGCTCGGACAGCTAACTCATACCTCATTCGAATGAAAACCGCTATATTTATTTTGAGGAATTTTTGAGTCGCAGAATGAATTGAACCTTGACGAAATGAGCGCTCATGCATAGGTGTGAGCTATAGGGCAAGCAAGACAGTACAAGCAACTGGATGAATATTGATGAAGCGTGTTCCCCTTGCTTTTCTTAATCTTCTACATAATCGTAGCCGATTTATGGTTGCGATCGCTGGGGTAGCCTTTGCGGTACTGCTTATTTTTATGAATTTAGGCTTTCTAGGCGCTCTTATTAGAACTACCACGGTTTTTTATGACCAATTCAATGCTGATTTATTTTTAATGTCGCCAGACTCTTTGGAAATTAGTAAAACTGTGCCCTTTCCTATGTCCAGTCTTTATCAACTAGCAGGGCTGAAGGGGGTAGATAAGGTCATGCCTCTATATGTAGACTATATTCCTTGGAAAAATTCTGATACAGGTATTATTAAACCTATTCTAGTATACGGATTTAACCTCGATGATCCGGTATTTTTGATGCCAGAATTAAATACCCCAGAAGCCTTACAAGCCCTTCGTTTTCCCAATACGGTTTTTATAGATAAGCGATCTAGCCCAGAATACGGACCATTGACTTTAGACGTTCAAACAGAGGCAGATCGCCGACGAGTAAGAATTGTTGGACAGTACGAGTTGGGGGGAGGTTTTGCTGCGGATGGTACTTTAATTATAAGCGACCATAACTTTGCAAGATTTTTTAATCCTCGTTCATTGAATCAAATTAATCTAGGGCTGGTATCTCTGTCACCAGAAGCAAATTTGGAGGAAATGAAAAAGGTTGTAAAAGATATTTTGCCTTCTAATGTAGAGGTTTTTACAAAATCAGAAATTCAGCGCCGCGACAGTGCCTATTGGATCAAATCCACCTCACTTGGCTTTATTTTTGTGATGGGGGTGATAGTGTCTTTTATAGTTGGGACTTCAATCGTGTATCAGATTTTGTATACTGATATTCGAGATCATTTAAAAGAATACGCTACTCTTAAGGCACTCGGCTACCCTGGCAATTATCTTTTTCAAGTAGTTTTACAGGAGTCGTTGATTCTTGCAATTACAGGCTTCATACCAGGATTTATAGCTGCTTTAGGGCTCTATAAAATGACAGCTAGAGCGACTTCTGGGGGAATTCCAATATTAATGACGCCGTCGCGTTTTATATTTGTCTTAGTGTTAACAGTTTTAATGTGTGCTTTTTCAGGACTAGTATCGGTTAATAAAGCTGTAACGGCTGATCCTGTAGATGTGTTCAATTGAGCTTTGTGAATATAGAAGAGGTTTATCTGTGGTTTTCCTTGACAGCTCATTGCCAAGAGCCTGAGCTTATTAAGACTTATACTTCTTGGTTAGATGACCAGGAGCACATGCGCTATCAACAATTTCGCTTTCCCCGACATCGCCATGAGTACTTAGTGGCTCACGCCTTACTTCGAAATTGCCTATCGCGTTATGGAGATCGGCAGCCTTGGGCATGGAGATTCTCGATCAACGCCTATGGTCGACCTGAAATTCAGGTGGAGGAAGGAGCACCACCGCTCCGCTTCAATTTAGCCCATACAGAAGGTCTAGTAGCCTGCGCCGTTACTCGTTCGGCAGATATAGGAGTTGACGTCGAGCGAACGACGAGGAAAGGAGATCTAGTCGCGATCGCAGCTTCTAGCCTAACTTCTCATGAATTGGCGGTGTTAGATCGATTGAAAGGCCAGGCCTGGCGCGATCGTTTTTTTGACCTTTGGACACTCAAAGAAGCTTACGTCAAAGCTCGAGGACTAGGACTGTCGCTACCGCTTAAGCAGTTTGCTTTTCAGTTGGAGTCAGATGGGTTAAGGCAAATTAGGTTTGAATCTGACTCAGAGGCTAACCCGCCTAAGGACTGGCGCTTTGGGCTCATGAGTCCGACGCCAAATCATCGCCTAGCGTTTGCGGTGCGGTGCTCTAAATTGCTGCGCGTTCAGATCGGATGGGCAATTCCAGAAGTAGTTTTTCAGGCTGTGCAACTGCCGATAGTAACCAGTCAAGGCGTAGAGTGAAGCTGACAGTTTTTCAACAACCTCTAATGCGACCTATATGAAATTTATTAAAACTTCAGCAGGTAGTGAAGGGCAAAGTATTTTACCCAGCCTGAATAGCTGGTCCTGTTATTTTCTTTAAAAAATCGAGGTTAGGCCACATAAAGAATCTCTTTATGCAGTTTTTTATAGCTAAACAATAGTTGAAAGAGTAAATAAATGTAGAACCTTCTATACGTAGTAGTTCTAAATTAGCAGCAGCACTGACCCTAGAAAGCACAGGCAGAAAACTTAGAGACCAAAAACTTCTGCGGGGTCAGTAGCTTGAACTTTGCGAACGGCGATTGCACCTGAGATTAAACACATAACGAATGTCATGCCGTAAATATTAGCCACTCGCTCCAGAGTCATTTGAAACACCAGACCGGTAATATCTGCGGCAAAATTATAGAACATGCTGCTGATAAGAAAACCAGGGATGAATCCCAGCACCGACAGTATAATCGCCTCTTGAATCACAACCCCAAACAGAAACATATTGTCGTAGCCTATCGCTTTTAAGGTGGCGTATTCTGACCAATGGTCAGCGACATCAGTGTAGAGAATTTGGTAAACCAAAATAATCCCTACCACAAATCCCATAGCGGTAAGCACAGAAAAGACAAAACCGATGTTAGTATTTTCCTCCCAATATTTCCGCTCTCGCATGACAAAACCGTCGGGACCATCTTTTGGCAGTACTAAAACATCCTTTGGAAGATTCTCGCTCAGAATCTCTATCAGTTTTTGAATATCCGTATCAGGAGCGACTTTTACCAAACCCAAGTCAACCGCAGCAAAGCTGCGAGCCTCTGAACTACGGCCTTTGAAGGAAAAGTAGCGCAAGAAGTTTTGGTCGCTCATGATTAAGTTGCCGTTACCAGCGGCAAAGTCAGTACCTAAACTAAAAGTGCCTACAATAAAAATCTTTCGATTTGCCAGTTCAGTCATGATACCAGACACTCTCGGGCCCAAATCATTTCGGGCGCGGGTGTCGATCAAAGCCGTATTGGGAAGTCTGAGGTCGTCTTGATGAGCAAGAACATCAGCTACAGGTAGAACCGGTTCAGAAGGGTTGAAGGCAATAACCCGCACCGGTCGAGTTCGATAAGTGACAGGATTCTTCCAGCGGGCTTCGCTGATATAAACTGCAAAGGTATCTACAACGCCTTCAAAGGCTTTTGCCTGGTAGAGCCGTCGTCGAGCGAAGGGGCGCGGGACGAACATATTGTTTTTTAGCCGATTGATGATGACAATTTCGGCGTTGAACTTTTCCAGGAGTTGAGTTTGGCTGTCATAAAGAGCGTTCTTGAAGCCGTTAAACAAGAATATTAGCAGAACCGCAAAGGTTACCCCCGCTAGGGAGGTGAGAAACTTTTTGCGATCGTGAATGAGATTAAGAAGGGAAAGGGGAGTACGATGCATGAGGAGCGAAGCCAGGAAAACGGCAAAGAAGGGCGTTGTCAGATGGATGAGGGGGACTACACAAGTCATTAAACGAAGCAGAGTGCTGCTAGCTGGACTAGGGAAGCCTGCCTCATGAATCAATATCAATGACCACTTCTACCTGGAGATTGGTAAGTCCGGCGATCGCATTGCTTTGGTTGACCCTGATCCGCGTTTCCACCACACGAGCGTCGGCATTGGCAGCAGGGTCGTCGTCCAGTACATCGTTTTTCGCAATTTCTAAGCCAATTTCCTCCACTGTGCCTGTGAGTGTTTCGGTGAAGGCGCCGTTACGGCTGGTGATAGTAGCGGTCTGCCCTACTCTGACCAAATTCACGTCGGTTTCGTAAACCTCTGCAACGACATACATTTGGCTCGTGTCTCCCATAGCTAGAATTGGCTCTCCGGATGGAGAAACGGCTTCTCCAGGGTCAGCATAGATGTTGAGTATTTGACCTGCCTTAGGTGCCCTAATAATTGTGAGATCCAGTTCAGATTGAGCCTTAGCCAAATTTTGCTCAGCCGAACTGACCCGGCTCTGAACTTGAGCTAGGGTGAGATTGGCCTCCGTCGACCTCATTTGAGCCACTGCATTTTCTACATCGGCTGCTCTGGACTGCTCTAAACGTTGCTTAGTTGCCTTCGCGTTGTCGAGCTCGGCGCGTAGTCGATTAACAGTGGCCTGTTGACGGTCCAACTCCTGCCGGGATACAGCTCCTGATTGATTGAGCCGCTGGAATCGCTCAAGGTCAATCTCAGCAACATCTAACTCAGCCTGGAGGCTTTGAATGGTAGCTTCCTGAGCTTGAATGGCCGCTCGCTGGGGCTCATCAATTTGAGCAATTCGCGTTCTAGCTTCTTCGATTTGAGAACTACCCAAAGCTGTTCGGGCGACTAATTCGGCACGGGCCTCAGAGAGTTGGCTGGCAGCGTAGTCACGCTCAGCTTTACTGACTTCATAAGTATCCAGATAGGCCAGAATCTGGTCCGCCTCAACAATATCGCCCTTTCTAACCATTAATCCCCCTAGCCGTCCTGTCCTAGAGGCTGCTAAATCAATTACGCCATTGGCGGGCTCTACTCGCCCTAAAGCAGCCACACTAAACTGTTCAGGTACTGATAAAGCAGATTGGCTAGCTTCCCGGCGGGTTTGTAGTATATCCCGCACGACAAACAATAACACTCCGCCCATTACGAGTATTCCTACCAGCAAAATCCAAAAGCCTCGCTTTTGCCAGAGTCGAATAAAATATGCACTCATAGGACAGAGGAGGACGCAACAAAGCAAACAAAGGCTGCATGAGGTATTTTTTCAACGGAATTCCGCTAGCTTAAATCCTCAACTTGAAGGGAAATTGACTGGGGCAAGAGGCTCTCAGGTAAACATACAGGTGTGTGCCACGCAGTCTAGTTCACTAGGAACCTGATTTAATCTGAATTTTGGAGTCAAAAATTCGGCAACACCAAGGAACTGTACTTATTAGCAACAAAGCGACTATTGAAACGGTGCAGTAGTTCAAGCATACGTCTAACCTTATAATAATCGCCAGGTTAAATACACAAAAACACTACTCCTAACTTCGCCGCTAGACTTGTCGCTGCTGGAACTGAATTAATTCAAGACTGTCAGCACGTAAGTTTCTGCAAATAAATCAGTCCAGTCCTTAGCCACTCCTTAGATAGAATTCATGAACTGATAGTAGCCATGAAATCTCTCACGAACTTCTCCCTCTTCAAGCCCAAACTGCTCAAGAGAATACTTGTTCTGTTGTCCTCGCTTAGACTCTCTTGACTTAGAAATATAAGCCCTTAAACTATTTTCTAGTTCCGGCGTAAAATTATAGTCAAATTGATAGTATATATTTCGAATGGTTTCAACTGGATCACTAACAAAACGTTTGTAATGGATATCTATAACTTTCAGAGAGGGGTCTTTTTGACGAATGCTAAGCGCTCTAGCGGTTGCTTCTGACCACCGTTTCAAGGCTTGTTTTCCAATATTCTCAAGGTCTACCTGGTCAGACAGTACGGCTCGCCCTAAGGCGATAAAGCTGCATATCGAAGGGATAACCTCTAGAGGGTCTCGATGAATATGAACAAAATGAGCATCTGGTATTGTGTTTGAGATGTTATCTATAGACCAAAGATGTACGGGAGACTTAAAGACCCAGTGTTTTTCAAGCTCAGTACTTGTAGCTTGAGCACCTAGATCGTTCCAGTTTCGCAGATTTTTGATGAGCTGGATTTGCTTGTAATAGTACTGGTAAAGATCGATGGGGAGTTGGGTGTCAGTCTTCAAATACTCAGACTCGATCCATTCTATGTATGTTGGAACGTTCGCGTAAAGCCCAAACGTATGACAAACAAAACTTCGCTCTAACAGATGAAAGCACTCGTAAGGTCCTACCGCGTCAATAGAATGAACCTGATCTAATTGCGGCATTAAACGCTTGGTGTTCTCTAAATACTGACTACTTTTTTTGATCAGAGCATTCTCGGCAAAAGCGTAATCTGGCTTTTCGCCCTGAAAGAAGTGTTGAGACGGCGTGTGAAGTTCCCAGTACTTGATCCAAGAACTATTGGGATCTTGGCACAGCAAGTTAAACAAAAAGGATGTTCCGCTTCTTGGCATCCCTATCACGAATAGCGGCTTGTATATCTTTTCTGAAAAAACTTCTGGAAAGCTTTGAAAGTATTGCTGTGCTCTGAGCCGTTCTGACAACAGCTCAGTTAGCATATTTTTGCTTAAGTACTTCCCGACAAAATTAAGCTGCGATTCTGTTCTAAGACTTTCTATCAAATAAGTTAAAGGAACATAAAAGTCTTGATTCCCGAAGTCATCCAACTGAGTTAGCTTCCTGGCGCCCTCTAGTAATGACTCAATCTCAAGATCAATCGCAGATAAACCTACCGCATCTAAACCTGAGCCTAAAGTATTAAAAAATTTGTATCGCAGTGGACGATGCAAGGATTGAAAAGTCAAGTTCTGCTTATGTACTTCATGCATGGCTTTAGAAAATCCTGAGTTTTGCGAATCTATAAATTCAGATTGATTTTAGCAAGGCGTATTTAACGTTACTATTATTAGTAAATTTACCACGTCATTCAACTAAAGCGTTAACTTTAAATATACTTAATTACAATAAGAACAGCACTTTAATATTCGCTTGGATTATACGCCCACAAAAACAAGGCCCCAAACACCATAAGGTATCTGCGATGTTATTTTAAGGTAAATTAACCTGCTCTTTATCTAAGCAGAACCTGTCAGGTCTAATATTATATTTGGAACTGACTGACCCTACGCTGAGCGAAACTCACGGAAATACAATTCATCCGAATGATGTGGCCTCTGCTCAAACCCAATCAAATTTTGTTAGCCAGGATCCGCTTGAGCAAAACCCTGCCTGATGAAGTTTAAGATGGACGGATAGTCTTGTTTGATGAAAAAATGGTTTCCACTAAAGTAGTAGACTTCAAAGTCTTGTGACGTTTGATCAGCCCATGCTTCTACACTCGAAACACTAACTTTGGTGTCCTTCAAACCTGCAAAAGCTGAAATGGGACAAGGGAGTTGACTAGCCGGAGTATAGTCATAAGTTTCATTCATTGCAAGATCAGCCCGGATAATCGGCAATAATATACTCATTAGGCCGTTATCCTGTAAGACTACTTCTGGAGTTCCAGCATAATGCCGAAGCTCTTCCATAAGGTGAGACTCGGGCAGAAGATGAGTTTTTTGCCCGCGCAAGGGAATTTGAGGAGCTTGCCTGGCTGAAACAAATAGTCTTTGAGGTAGAGGTAAAGATAACCTTTGCAACTTACGAGTAAACTCAAACGCAATAAGTGCGCCAAGGCTATGGCCAAATATTGAGAAGGGCTTGTCAAGCAAATTGACAATATCAGGGATGAGGGCATCGACTACCGAGCTAACATCAGTCAATAATGGCTCTCGCAAACGATACTCTCGTCCCGGTAGCTGTATTCCTTGAACCTCAAGAGCAGGACCAGCGGCCTCAGACCATGGTCGAAAAACTGAGGCACCAGCACCTGCATAGGGAAAACAGAGGAGCCTGAAGTCTGCGTCAGCTTTGGGACTGTAACAACTAAGCCAAGGGCTTTTTTCTGAGGCACACTTCATCGCGGCTAACTAGCTATCAAAGCTTCAAAACAGTACGACATGCAGCTGGCTATCTGAGCTTGCTAGCCATCATTTCATGAGAAGGCTTCTTAACATTCGTGACTAAGTCTAATCGTTCAAGGCCGCGAATAAGCCAGGTTCCGACATCAATCTGCCACCATTTCAAACCTGCGATAGCTGAACTGGGAAATGCATGATGGTTATTGTGCCAAGATTGCCCGACACTAGGAATGGCTAACCAAACGTTGTTTGTGCTCTTACCGTCCGACCTGTAAGGCCTGGCCCCTAAGAGATGACAAACCGAGTTGGTTGCATTGACGACCTGCTGACCCACAAAGATGCGCACTAAGCCACCCCAGAGGAGGCCCTGTAAAGCTCCCATCCAGGTGCCTACGACTAGACCGTTTATCGCTCCAGGCAGCACTAGCCCCACCAGCACCCAGATGTGCTGCATGCGATTGATAGAGGAAATTAGCGGGTCACGCAGCAAATCTTTGGCAAACACTGTCGAGTTGCTAATTTCTCCTTTGAGAACCCAGCCTAAGTGAGCATGCCAGAATCCTAGCAGGCGTCCCCGCAGATCTTGACCGTGTAGATGAGGCGAGTGGGGATCGCCCTCCTGCTCAGTATATTGATGGTGACGGCGGTGATGGGCTACCCAAAAAATGACTCCTCCCTGAGCAGCCATAGAGCCAAAAATAGCGAGCAGAGCCTGAATGGATCTAGCTGCCTGAAATGACCGATGGGAAAAATATCGGTGGTACCCCACCTCGACTCCAATCATCGTCAGTAGGTAGAACAACCCGAACAAAGATACTTCCGAGAAGCCAACCGGTGCGAATGGCAAGAGGGCGATCGCGACAATCGTGCCCAAAAATGGGAGTAGAACAGTGACTAAACTCAAGCGGCGGTAAATGGTTTGCAGATAACCGCTTGAGATGTTGATAGACTCTGACTTTGCACTCCTGTCTTGGGCTGTTGTGGCCGAAGAATTTCCTTTCATAGCATGTTGAGAATAGACAACAGAGCGTATATCTAGAAAATTTATCTAGTTCTAAAACCAGTCAAGATTTTCTGAATGAGCCTGCTACGGACGATAGAGCTCGAAACAGTCATAAAGGCTCATGCTGAATTTTTACCCTCTAAAACGTCACTTCGTATTCAGCTTTGACCTTGATGCAGAACAACTTCGAGCAGTTCTTGATACTAATCCTTGATCTCAAAAAACCCTTAAGCAGACATCTACCACTCAGGCCGACAGCAAAAGTGGGTTAAACCAAGGCCTAAGATCACACCGGACCTAGCGATCAGCAATCTGTGCCCTTGAACGCGTTGCAAATTAGCCTGTAGAGCAGATAAAATCTCGTACTGTCGGCATTCTTACCATCTGAACAGAGGCCTGTCTTCAAACACCTACTCAACCCCAGCACTCAGGCAACATTAGTCTTGAGGAACGACCTCTCAACTACCTAAGGTTCAGGCAAGGCCTAAGACCTACAGGAAACCACCTAAATCATACTCAGCCATTCAGAGAACCAAATCACGGCGCCAGTCAACGCTTCAGAAATCACCAGTTCACAGAGAAACTCACGGTTAGAGCATCGAACTCTTTAGCTGAAGTCACTACTTAACCAAAGATCTAAGGCTAAAGCGCCTGGTACAACCTAAGGTCATACTTACAGAGAATTTACGAAAAGTATGTATCACACATTACCCATTGAGCACAAGCCCTAGAGGCTCTGCAACATCTCAGCCACCATCCGCCATGTTTTAACAAAACTTCATCTTGAGGCGCATGAATTCTGGAACAAGCCCTAAAAGCCTCATTTATCAATGGTTTTAGTAATGCTCGGTACTGCTCAGATATTTACAAAGAGTTTCAGAAATGTCTTTGGCCAAGGTCGGTAAACCTTTCTTCAAAGCCGCTCTCAGGGATTTCAGGGTGGCAGAGCAAGCGCTTGGTTGTTTTCGATACAAAGGGAGCGGAGGACTTGAAAAACAAACTGTAGTCGAATAGGGTGTTAGAAGCTAGTTATCCTAGTCCCCAGTTTGGTCTGCTTGACTATGTCTCGCGTTTCTAGGCTGCGGGTATCTAAAATTGGTTTTCGTTTCCTGTAGACTTGCGCCACCCAGTTTGTAGGAGTCGCTGTTTGTCAAAGCCACCTTGGGGTTTTCTAAGGTCGCTAGTTAAGTAAGAGTTAATTGCTGACTAAGCTTATTGGGTCTTTGGTAAAGAGATGGCCACGATCGCCCATTGGTATTCATTAATGCTGAATGAACGCGCGCTTTATCCTTACATAGTTGTAAGGCAAGACTTCGATTTCGATAAGGAGGGTTGATAGGGCTGATATCGATAAGGAGAGCTAATACCTTGGCTTTGTCTGGGCGAGGAGCGTGTTGAGAGAGTAGAATCTGGCGTTCTCTAATTTCACTACAGGATAAAGCTACCTAGTCTATCGATAGGCATACCTGATCCTTATGCTCGAAACCTTCTGTAGTTCCAGTTCTATGGGTAGGAAGCGAGTTTTCAGTTGAATTGAGCTACGGAGCATAGAAAGAAATGCCCTGCACCATGCTTTCTATTTGGTAGCTGTTTGCGTTTCTACTGTTCTGGTGCGCGCCAGATAGCACTCTGTCGCTGCTAGCACACCAAGAGTTTTCAGGGACTTAAAGCATGAAATCACCTGCCGAATGCGTTCAAATTACTTCTCAGCCTGAAGGGCTGACTGATACCCAGTTCCTGACATTTGTTGACGTGTTGCGTCACAGAGCGACATTTCAGCCAGATCAGGTAGCCTACACCTTTTTGAAGGGAGGTGAAGTTGAGGAGGAATCCTTGACATACCAGCAGTTGCATCGGCGGGTGAGCTCTGTTGCAGCCCTTTTACAGTCTCGAATGACACCTGGCGAGAGAGTTTTGTTAGCGTATCAGCCAGGTCTCGATTTTGTCCTAGCGTTCTTAGCTTGTTTGTATGCAGGAGTTGTACCGGTTCCAGCCTACCCGCCTCGCAAGAATCAGAAATCCTTTAGGCTTCATTCTATCGTTCTAGATGCCCAGGTAAACGTAGCCCTTACATCGTCCCATTTGAAGCAGTCTCTCGAAAAGTTTTGTAAACAAGACGAGGCTCTTTCAAGCTTGATGTGGCTATCTACAGATCAGGCAACTGATAAGCTCGCTGATGCTTGGCAGCCCATCTCTCCTGCCCCCAAAGATATTGCCTTTTTGCAGTACACCTCTGGCTCAACCGGTAATTCTAAGGGAGTTATCGTCGGGCACGACAACTTGCTCCACAACTCCCAGGTAATCTATAACAGCTTCGGACACTCTAGCGTTAGTAAAGGGGTAATTTGGCTGCCACCTTACCATGATATGGGACTCATCGGCGGGGTCTTACAGCCTCTATACGGTGGTTTTCCCGTTGTCCTGATGTCACCTCTCGACTTCTTGCAAAAGCCGATTCGCTGGTTGCGGGCAGTTACCAAATACCGAGCTACTACTAGCGGTGGCCCTAACTTTGCTTATGACCTAGTGGTTAAAAAAGCTACACCTGAGAGGTTAGAAGGTCTTGACCTTAGTTCTTGGGAGGTTGCTTTTACAGGGGCAGAGCCGATTCGAGCGGAGACCTTAGACCAGTTCGCGGAAACCTTTGCTCCTTACGGTTTTCGCCGTGAAGCATTCTTTCCCTGCTACGGAATGGCCGAGTCGACTCTAATTATTTCGGGAGGAACAAAGCTAACTCCATTTGCAACCTGTCGTGTTGACGCCCGACTACTTGAGCAAGACCAAGTAAAGGTCGTACCCAATGCAGGGTATGCCGACACCCGTACCCTAGTTAGTTGTGGTCAGTCTGTTCAGGATCAAGAAGTTGTAATTGTTCACCCTGATCAGTATTTACCCTGTTCTTCTGGGCGAGTTGGGGAGATTTGGGTAAAGGGTCCTAGTGTTGCTCAAGGCTATTGGAATCAGCCAGAGCAAACAGAACTAGCGTTTAGGGCAACGCTAGCAGGCACTGAAACAGGGCCCTATTTGCGTACTGGGGATCTTGGATTTGTTCAAGATGGACAGTTGTTCGTGACCGGACGGATTAAGGATCTAATTATCATACGAGGGCAAAATCATTATCCCCAAGATATTGAGCTTACGGTTGAAAGAAGTCACGAAGCTTTTCGGCCCAACTGCGGTGCAGCATTTTCGGTGGAGATCAAAGGAGCAGAGCGTCTCGTAGTGGTTTATGAAGTGCAGCGCAGTTTCATGCGGGAGACTCATGATGAAGCCAGCTTCAAAGAGATTCGACAAGCTGTTGCAGCTGAGCACGGACTTGATCTTTATGCATCTGTTCTTGTCAAGACCGGCAGCATTCCCAAGACTTCCAGCGGAAAGATACGCCGCCGAGCTTGTCGCGACGCTTTTTTGAATGGTGAACTTATTATTGTTCGCGATTGGAGTCAAGATCCTGCATACTTAAGTAAGTTTCAAAGCTTGCAGTCAGATGTTGACAAAGTGTTGAATACGTTACTAGAACATCGCTAGTTTTGACCTTAACTACTTAGCACCAGTGGTCCGGGCACCGTTCTGAACAAACGCTGAACCCTTCGGCTGATCGCAGACTAGGCTACTGCAATAAAATTCTTAATCTCCAATTTCACTGCTGCTCGTTAAAAGCTGGCTGAAATGCTACAGTAAGTTTTTAAAATTCCTGATTTTGGTAGAAGATACTGCTCAAAAGCTTTATCATACCTGTTGACAGAAGATTAGGTAGCTGATAGCTTCGCCTGATAAGCACTTTTCGGCTTTTACGTTAATTGGCTGCGACTCTTGCTACACGAGAGTCGCAGCCAATTCTTTTCTCCCAAGACTAGCGCTGAATGCTTCTAAGCTAGACCTTTTCGCCTCATCAATCGGCTATGAGCCTCAAGCTTGAGGCAACGTATTCTTACAGCTTCTGGAACTTGTGTTAGCAACTGGTTCTATCGCGCTTTCCATGGTGTCTTAGAAAGTCTCTTGACTCAGTTGCTTCAGTACACTGTTGTTTATCGAAAACGTTTTTATTACCTGCAAACACTGCTGCCTATTGGCACAGAATGGCTCCAACGGCTTGATATGCACCGTGGAATTCTTAAATACCAGAAAGAATTTTCTTGAATTGATTCCAATTAAAATAAAAACAAATCAAATTCAAATTCTATTTTTTGTTAAAACAAAAATAATTGAATGGGTCTATCTAGGGAAAATTAAGCAGTTTTTGGGGTTGACTTTTTAGGATTATTGCTGTTTATTGATTGTTAATGTTGTTGCAACTACATCCTTCAAGTCTCAATGGTGTGTGCGTTGAGATGTGCGACTTTTTTGTCAATAGTTAGAACTTAAGAGCCTTGTTTTTGAGAACACTGGAGCGAATGTGTAAGCTATGAGTCAAAAAACAGCTTTGAGCATAAAGCCTGCCGATGAGATCAGGGCTTGGGTGGTTGATTATCTCTCGGATTTGCTTGAAATTGATTCAGATGATGTAGATGTAACGATTCCCTTTGACCGTTACGGACTGGATTCTTCAGCGGCTGTAGGTTTAACAGGAGAGCTGGAGGATTGGTTGGGGAAAGAAGTGCCTCCAACATTGCTATACGATTATCCAACCATTGAAACGTTGGTTGAGCACCTAAGCAAGGATTAATGTCTAGCTTTCGGACACTGGCCTGCTAACAGGAGATAAACGGTCAAAAGCCTTTTATGGAGCAAGCGTTTTCAAGATTTTTGCTCCAGTTGACTCAATCCTTAGTCCCGTCAAGGTTCGAAGACTCCATCACCTTTGAAGAGACCAGTACCAGCTCACGAAAGAGTCCGATTTCAGCATCGTCACAACGCTCCTCAGTTCTTTAGATTTAGGTTGCCAACCATGGTCTCTATTCAGGAAAGCATAGGCTTAAAGGCCCCTTCTTTCGCTCCGGCTCCGGAGTCGAAGCATTCAAAGGTAATCAGAAAGACCTTTTCCAACAACAAGGACTCGGACTACACTGAGAAGATCAGAGAACTAGGCAACGAGTTTAGCTATGCCGACAACAATGGTGTGTTGTGGGGTGATCGTGAGCTTTCGCTGCTGTACGGCACCCCTCTGTACGAAGTTTGTTCTGAATCTCAGAAGCTAGCGCTAAATCACCTCTACTGGGTGGGGAACTATAACCACACGGCAGTGAGTGAGGCAACCACCAGTATCTACAACATGGTGACTAACGGGGTTTTTCGGGCCTACGGCGGCTACGATACCCTTTGTGACGAGCTAGATTTTGAGACCGATCAGGAAAGCTATCATATTCGAGCATTTCAAAGAGTCGGTTTTAAAACGAAGACGGCGCTTGTTGGCCGAACAACTCTAGGCAACTCGCTCTTTGAGGACTTGCAGCAGGGCAGTGAAAGGGGCTGGCTCAAACCGTTAATGCCTCAAGCTGTTCGCAATTACTTCACCTCAACTCAGGGAAGCTCTCCATTTTCGCTTCAGCGCGATCGCACCCTAACGTTCGTTGCTAAAGCCATGCTGAGGGATAAGAAGCGATACTACTCCAGTTACTTGAAAAATTTGGAGGAAAAGGGCGAACAGATTCCAGCTCCGTCAGATGGATTAGGGGGACGCATTGCAGAGCGGTACTGGTTAAGGTTTTTCACTGTTCACTGGGGCATGTCACCCTTTATGGCCTGCCAGTACTACTCCCTGCGCTATACTGCCAACGCCATTCTGAAGAATCAAGAGTATCCTTACGTTCGCTACTACCGCGAACTTGAACGTAAAGGTGAGTTTATTCCAACGCCCACAGCGATATCGCACTACCATTTGCTAGATGAGGCGTTTCACACGACAATTTCTCAGACCCTTGCCAAGGACGTTTACAAAGATTTCGCAAAGCCAACGGCCTATGAAAAACTAATTTCCGGGCTTATTGTCTACAAAATGCAGAATAGCCTTCTAAGCGGCTTGTCTGGCATTTTGCCAGGAAGATGTGTTTACGATGACCATCTGCTTCTCACTTTTTACTACAAGCTGTTGAAATCACCTCTCTTTGACATGAGTACTGAAGAAGCTCTGCAGTGGCTTGAGAGATGTGTCTGCGAGAATCACGAAGGATACCAGGTTGGCCTCAAATATCATCGCAGCCTTTTAGAGCTGATGCGCAGATTATTTAACCATTTGGACTACCAGTGGGAGGTCAATCGCGATATGGGAGTTATGGCCGCTGGAGGTTCCATCGAAAAAGCTCTAGAGCAAAACAGAAAGGCATTTCAACAGTTTTCAACCTTGGTTCGCTCTCGCAAAAGTTAGAGCCTGTCTGGACTCCTTATTTCGACAAAACGACTGCGATTGAATAACTTTTTTAATTCTTTGTTTACACAGCCATGAGATCCAAGTGATTGTATCTCATGTGCTGCATACTATTGCACTTTAGAATCCTGTGCTGATATGGAGCCCATAGCGATCGTAGGCGTTGGCTGCCGCTTTCCTAAAGCCGAAGGCCCTGAAGAGTTTTGGCAGCTTTTACAGAATGGGGTTGACGCGATTATTGAGGTGCCATCTGATCGATGGGATATCGATACCTATTATGACGCTCAGCCGGCGATCCCAGGGAAAATGAACACCCGCTGGGGTGGCTTTTTGGACCAAGTTGATCAATTTGATCCTGCTTTTTTTGGGATCTCTCCACGCGAAACGCAGCATATTGATCCGCAGCAGAGGTTGTGGCTGGAGATTGCTTGGGAAGCGCTGGAGAATGCCGGGATACCGCCAGACAGCTTGGGAGGTAGTCAAACTGGTGTATTTGTTGGTTTGACCAATGCTGACTATCACAAGTTTGTTTACAAAGATCCTTTTCAGTTAACGGCTCACAGTGCGACGGGTACAACGCCTTGTATTACCGCTAACCGCCTGTCCTACCTACTTAATCTACGCGGCCCTAGTTTATCAGTTGATACAGCTTGTTCTTCTTCATTGACGGCTATTCATTTAGCCTGTCAGAGTTTGGCGAATGGAGAGTCTAACCTAGCCATTGCCGGTGGCGTCAATTTAATGATTGTTCCTGAGCCAACGATCAGTACGTCTCAGGCTCAGATGATGTCTCCGGATGGTCGCTGCAAAACGTTTGATGCTAGCGCCAACGGCATTGTGCGAGGCGAAGGCTGCGGTGTGCTGGTGCTCAAGCGGCTGGAGGATGCCATTCGAGATAACGACAATGTTCTGGCATTGATTAGGAGTTCGGCCATCAACCAGGACGGGACGAGTAACGGCCTTACAGCCCCAAATGGGCCTTCTCAGCAGGCAGTTATCCGTGAAGCTTTGGAGCGAGGGAACTTGACTCCGGCACAAATTAGCTACATCGAGGCTCACGGCACTGGAACGGCTTTGGGAGACCCGATTGAGGTTAGATCGCTCAAAGCCGTCCTGATGGAGAACCGCAACTCTGATGAATCCTGCTGGATTGGTTCTGTTAAGACCAACATTGGTCATTTGGAAGGAGCGGCGGGAGTCGCGGGCTTAATTAAAGTCATTTTGCAGCTACAGCATCAGGAGATTGCTCCACACCTGCACTTGAAGCAGATTAATCCCTACATTTCTCTAGAGGGAACATCGTTTACGATTCCTTTGCAAAGCCAGCCTTGGTTATGTTCTGGAAAGCGTATAGCCGGGATCAGCTCTTTCGGATTTGGCGGTACTAATTGCCACGTAATTTTGGAGGAGGCTGTTGCCAAGCCGGTTTCGGCGGTTCCGGGACGCCCCCGAAGGTTACTGACGCTATCGGCTAAAGAGGAATCGGCCTTAGTTGAATTGGCGAATCGCTACGATAATTATTTAGCCAATCACCCTGAGGTGCGGCTTGAGGATGTCTGCTACACAGCCAATCGGCGACGATCGCATTTCGGGCATCGCGTCAGCTTTGTGGCCGAGTCGATTGAAGCATTGCGCCAAGACCTGAGTCAGTTTCGAACGGGAACGCTGCCGATTGGGTGCCACCAGGGCTATGTCAAAACTGCCAATGGGCCAAAGCTGGCGTTTTTGTTGACGGGTCAGGGGTCTCAGTACGTTGGTATGGGTCGCCAGCTGTACGAGACTGAGCCTGTTTTTCGAGACGCACTCGATCGTTGTGACGCCATTTTACAGCCTCTTCTTCAAACCTCGCTGCTGGAGATTTTGTACCCGGCACCGGAGGTCAACGGTCACGCCTCGCGCCTCGACCAGACTGCCTACACCCAGCCAGCGCTGTTTGTTCTGGAATATGCCTTGAGCGAGCTGTGGCGGAGCTGGGGCGTGGAGCCCGCGATCGTGATGGGGCATAGTGTTGGCGAGTACGTAGCAGCCCATATTGCTGGTGTTTTTAGCCTCGAGGACGGCCTCAAGCTGATTGCTGAGCGGGGCCGCCTGATGCAGGCGATGCCTCAAACTGGCGGTATGGTGGCGGTGTTTTCCGATGTTGAGACCGTAACCGGCCTTTTAAAGCCCTACGGCGATCGTCTAACGATTGCGGCTTTCAATGGACCTACCAATACCGTAGTCGCAGGGGATCAGACGGCCCTTGACGAACTAATGGAACAGCTAAATCGGCTAGAGATTAGCAGTCAACCTCTAGCAGTGTCTCACGCCTTCCACTCCCCCGCGATGGAGCCTATGCTGGCACAATTCCAGCGGGTTGCTGAAAGCATTACTTTTTCGCTACCTTGTAAACCTTTCATCTCCACGGTGACTGGCCAGTATATTGAGAACGATATCGCTACCCCCGATTACTGGTGTCGCCATATAGTGCGGCCCGTGCGGTTCGAACAGGCGATGCAAACGCTGGCCCAAAGCAAGTGCAAAGTTTACCTCGAGGTTGGCCCCAAACCGATTCTGTTGGGGATGGGGCAGCGTTGCTTAGAGCATCGCTCGGAAACGGACAATGCCTCAATCACATGGCTACCTAGCCTACGCCCCGGCCAAGATGATTGGAGCCAACTCCTCAGCAGCCTCGGGAAGCTGTATACCCAGGGAGCTGCTATCGACTGGACCCGGGTTGAACCGGTTGAGGGCCGACGGTGCCTCTGGTTACCCACCTACCCCTGGCAGCGAGAGCGCTACTGGCTTAAGGCATCTAAAGCCCATGCGCTTCAGGGTCAGGCTGTGCATCCTCTGCTGGGGGTTGAGCAGCGCTTAGCAGCCAGCTCAGAGCGGCGCTTCGAGCAAATACTATCGGTGGATGACCCAGCCTGGTTGTCAGATCACCAAGTTTTTGAGCGGGTAATTTTTCCAGGGGCCGCTTACGTTGAGCTAGCGCTGGCCGCCAGCGGAGGTGCTATTAAGAATGTTTCGGTCACACGCCCCTTAGCCGTTGAGCAAACGACCGTCCTGCAAACCATCGTCAGAGAAAACACCCGCATTGAAATCTTTGCTCAGGCGAAGGGAGAAACCGACTGGGTGCAACACGCCACAGCATTGGGCGACGAGGCCGCCGCTTTGGTGCCAGAGCCCCTTGATCTGGCAGCCCTAAGATTGCGATGCGCACAGCTGGTTAATGTAGAAACGCTTTACGAGTCTCTAGCAGCCCTAGGCCTGAATTACGGGCCGCAGTTTAGGACATTGCGCCACCTCCACATTGGTCAGGGCGAGTTACTCGCCCAGGTAGAGATTGCCGCAGAGGTTGGCGATGCCGACGGGTATTACCTGCCGCCGATGCTTTTGGATGGGGCGTTTCAGGCAATCGCCGCATGGCAAAGTGAAGATGCTGAGAGCGACGACTGCATCTACCTACCGACCAGTGTAGAGCGGGTCCAATCCCATCGCGCCCTAGGGGCATCGGTGCTGGTTTACGGACGTGGCCACATCGAAGGAAGTGAGTGCTTCGCCGATTTGACCTTTTGTAATCAGCAGGGCGAGGTGCTCGCCACCGTAGAGGGGCTCCGGTGCCGTCGGGCCAGCCGCCAGGCCCTGCGCCAGATGTTGCAGAGCGCTCGCAGCGCCGATGAATTGCTGTATACCATTCGCTGGCAACAGGTCAGTCAAGAGTTTGCAGCGACCTCACAAGCGGGCAGCTGGTTAGTGCTAGGGGATGCAGCAGCGACAGCCCAGCTAGCCAACCAGCTAGAAGCCAAGCAGCAGCAGGTACAGGTCGGTCAACCCCAATCGATTAACACTTTTTTAGAAAGAGGCAACCTTCCAGCCTCAGATTTGGAGCCATTGACCGGTATCGTCATCGTTGGTGATGCAGTAGGCGACGACATTGCACAGCAAGCCGCTGCCAACGTCGCTGGAGTATTAGCGGTCACGCAAGCAGTCCTGGCGCATAATCTGCCCTTGCCCAAAGGCCTAACCATACTGACTCGAGGGGGAGTTGCGATTGACGCGGGCGAAGATGTTGACTCAGCTCAGGCCGCTTTGTGGGGGTTAGGGCGAACCCTGCAAGCTGAGCAACCGCAGTTGAATCTCCGTCTCGTTGATCTAGCTCAAAGTGATGCCCCTCACCTGGTCGACACACTTTTGAACGAAACCGAGCCGCAGCTCGCTTTGAGAAGAACGCAGAGTTTTTCGCCTCGCCTGTTGCCCCTGCAAAAGAGTGGTCAACTCGTTCTGCCGATAACCGGTGAGACTAGCCTAGCTATTACTCAACGGGGTTCCCTAGACAATCTCCAGCTCATCTCCCACGAGTGCCCGCCACCTTCCTCAGGCGAGGTGCAGGTGGCGGTACAGGCGGCGGGTCTGAACTTTCGCGATGTGCTGAATACCCTGGGGGCCTACCCGGGGGATCCGGGACCGCTGGGCGGAGAGATGGCTGGCATCATCACGGCTGTCGGCGAAGGAGTGGCTGATTTTGCCATTGGGGACCGCGTTTTTGGCATGGCCTCGGGCTGCTTTGCAACCCGCTGCAACGCGCCAGCTGCGCTGCTGGTCAAGCTGCCGCCGCCGATTGACTTTGCCGCCGCCGCCACGGTGCCTGTCACCTTTTGTACCGCCCAGGCTGCATTCAACCTACTGGGCCTCAAAAGAGGCGATAAGGTCTTAATTCACGCGGCCGCTGGTGGGGTAGGGTTGGCGGCCATTCAGCTGGCTCAGGCGATTGGGGCTGAGATCTACGCCACCGCCAGCGCGCCCAAGCAGCCGTATCTGCGTCAGTTGGGGATCGAGCACGTCTATGACTCCCGCACGACTGATTTTGGGGAGCAGATTTTACGCGACACCAGCGGGACAGGGGTAGATGCCGTCTTAAACAGTCTGACCTCGGCAGGGTTTATTGAGGCCAGTCTATCAGCCCTGGCCGCTGATGGACGGTTTGTCGAGATTGGTAAGCGAGACATCTGGAGCCTCGAGCAGATGGGGCAAGTGCGTCCCGATGTCAGCTATCACATTTTGGCCATCGACGACTGGATGCTGCATGAGCCGCAAAGGGTGCGAGCCCTGCTAAAATCCGTCGCTAAGCGCTTGGCCCAAGGTGAGTTGCAGCCCCTCAAGAAGCGCATTTACCCGCTCACGGAGGCACCCGCTGCCATGCGCTTCATGCAGCAGGCCCGCCACCTGGGCAAGATTGTGCTCACGCTCAGCCATCCTGCGATTCGACCTGAGGTCAGCTACCTGATTACTGGCGGACTGGGAGCTTTAGGCTTGCAGGCCTGCACCTGGCTAGTTGAACAGGGCGCAAAGCATATTGTGCTAACGAGTCGACGCCCCGCTGCCGAAGTCGTGCAGCAGCGCTTAACCGCACTTCAAGCAGAGTTTGACTGCACCATCGTTATTTATACGGTAGACGTAGCAGACGCTGAACAGGTGGATGACCTCGTTCACCTGTTTGATACTACTTGGCCGCCGCTTGCAGGTATCCTTCACGCGGCGGGCGTTCTAGACGACGGCACCATCGCTGAGCAAACCATGGAGCGTTTTGCCAAGGTGATGGCGCCCAAGGTGACGGGTGCCTTCAACCTGCATCGCGCTACCCAGAGCAGCGAGCTAGATTTCTTCGTCCTGTACTCGTCTGTGGCCGCTGCCCTAGGGTCTGCTGGGCAGAGCAACTACGCCACAGCCAATGCATTTCTGGATGGCTTGGCTCAGCATCGCCGGGCTCACGGGCAATGTGCCACCAGCATTAACTGGGGCCCCTGGGCTGAAGCCGGGATGGCAACCAGCGCGACTGTCCAGGCGAATTTAGCCCGCCAAGGGCTGACCCCCCTGCAGCCAGCGGAGGCCCACAGTGCGATGGCTCGCTTGCTGGCGTCGGGGCACGCCCAGGGGCTGGTACTGGATGCAGACTGGTCGCGCATGAGCCGCTGGTTAGGGGCAGTTAGACCGCCGCTATTGAGTCATCTACTCCTCACGCCTGTAAGCCAGGGCAGTGGTGCCCTGATTCAGCAGCTACGGGCCGCTGCGGGCGTTGAGCGGCAGCCAATCCTGGTGAGGCATTTACAGCGAGAACTGCAGCAGATTTTGCAACTTGCTCAGCCCCCCGACCCGGAGATGGGGTTCTTCGATTTGGGCATGGACTCCCTGATGGCTGTGGAGCTATACAATCGGCTTCAGCAGCAAATTGGCGAGGCTTACACCCTGCCGAATACGCTGGCCTTTGACTATCCAACCACTAGCCAGATGGCAGCCCACCTGGCCGAGCAACTCGCTGGGGTGAGCAAGACTGGCTCTCAGCAGACTACGGTTGTGCAGCGATTGTTAGAGACCGATGCCGTAGCCATCGTGGGCTTGGCCTGTCGCTTCCCCGGAGCCCCAGACAAAGACGCCTACTGGCAGCTTTTGTCTGAGCAGGTGGACGCTATCTGCGAGGTTCCCGCTGAGCGGTGGGATATTGATGCATACTACGACCCAGATCCTGACGTGCCGGGCAAGATGACGACTCGCCACGGCGGTTTCATCGACGGCATTGACCAATTTGATGCAAGTTTCTTTGGCATTTCTCCTCGTGAGGCGGCTGAGCTTGACCCCCAACAGCGCCTGCTGCTAGAGCTGAGCTGGCAGGCCTTAGAAGATGCCAACATCGCCCCGGCCACCTTGGTCGGTAGCCGCACGGGCGTCTATGTTGGCATCAGCACAAGCGACTACAGCCAGCTATTTACTCGTGCCGGAGAGCGTGCGATTGGGCAGTACATGGGCACTGGCACCGCCCATTCTGCTGCCGTCGGGCGGGTGAGTTATGCCCTCGGCTTGGAAGGGCCAAGCTTAGCGATTGATACCGCCTGCAGCTCCTCTCTAGTCGCGCTGCATCAGGCTCGACGGGGTCTTCTCAATGGCGAATGCGAGCTCGCTTTGGTGGGTGGAGTCAATGCTATCTTGACCCCTGAGGCGACTATTTACTTCAGCCGTGGTCGCTTTATGGCTGCCGATGGCCGCTGTAAAACCTTTGATGCCGCGGCAGATGGCTACGTGCGGGGCGAAGGCTGTGGCATGGTCGTGCTCAAGCGGCTATCTGATGCTGAGCGGGATGGGGATTATATCTATAGCGTCATTCGCGGTTCCGCCGTCAATCAGGATGGCGCCTCGGGAGGGTTGACCGTCCCTAAAGGGCCCAGCCAGCAGCGCGTGATTGAAGCGGCTTTGGCCGAAGCTGATATAGAACCAGCGGCTGTGTCCTATGTTGAGGCCCACGGCACCGGTACTAGCTTAGGAGACCCGATTGAAATTCAAGCTTTGCAGACCGTGCTTGGAGAATTCCATTCCGCTGATGCTCCCCTACTGGTGGGCTCAGTGAAAACCAACATCGGGCACCTAGAGGCCGCCGCCGGAATGGCCAGCATTATTAAAGTGGCGCTGAGTCTGCAGCATGACACCATTCCCGCTCAGCTACACTTCAAGACGCCCTCGCCCAGGATCCCCTGGGACAGCATCAATGTTAGAGTCGCGGTCGAACCCCAACCCTGGCCAGCAGAGCGCAAAGTAGCTGGCGTTAGCGGCTTTGCCTTCCAGGGAACGAATGCCCACATCGTGTTAGAGGGCTATCGTCCTCAGCCCCAACCTAAGGTCAGCTCACCTGACGTGACCCCTGAGCTGCCAATGCATCTGTTGGTGCTCAGCGGTAAGCAAGAGCAGGCGGTGCGAGATCTAGCGCACCACTACCGAAACTGGCTGCAGGAACACGACGACGTTGATTTGGCCAACCTTTGCTACACCGCCCGTACCGGTCGTAATCATTTCGCCTATCGGGCTGGTTTAGTTGTCGAGTCCTCAGAGCAGCTCCGGGTGGCTTTAGAGCAGCTAGCGACAGGTCAGCTGCCCATCAAACGACAGCCACAGTCACAAAACCTGGCCTTTCTGTTCACGGGTCAGGGCTCTCAGTATGTCGGCATGGGTCGGCAGCTCTATGCAACTCAGCCCACCTTCAAGCAGGCGTTAGACCACTGTGCTGAAATCCTCAACCCCTATTTAGAGCAGCCGCTGCTTGAGGTGCTTTACCCCACCGCTGGGGCCGCCTCGCCCCTTGACCAGACGGCTTACACTCAGCCCGCCCTGTTCGCAGTTGAATACGCCCTGTATCAACTCTGGCAGGCCTGGGGCATTCGCCCTGCGATGGTAATGGGTCACAGCGTGGGTGAGTATGTGGCGGCCTGTGTTGCCGGAGTCTTTAGTCTGGAGGACGGCCTCAAGCTGATTGCCCTGCGCGGCAAGCTGATGCAGCAGCTGCCAGCGGGTGGTGGCATGGTCTCTTTGCTGGCCCCTGTCGAGCAGGTGAGAGCGGTCATCTCAGACGCCCCACAGGTGACTATCGCGGCCATTAATGGCCCTGATAGCACTGTCATTTCTGGTCCGGAGGTTGCGTTGCGGGCAGTTGTTGCGCAGCTCGAAGCAGCTGGCATCAAGAGCAAAGCGCTCCAGGTCTCTCACGGGTTTCATTCGCCGCTGATGCAGCCCATGCTGGCTGAGTTCGAGCAGGTGGCTCGCCAAATTACCTACTCAGAACCCCAGCTAAAGCTGATCTCCAACGTCACCGGTCAAGTTGTCACCGAGGAGGTGACAACCCCTGACTACTGGTGCCAGCATGTGCTCTTGCCGGTTGATTTTGCCGCCGGGATGCAGACCTTGCAGCAGCAGGACTGCAACATCTTCTTAGAATGTGGCCCCAAACCGATTCTGCTGGGCATGGGCCGGCAATGCCTATCCAACAATGGGCAGGCTTGGATACCTTCTCTGCGCCCCGGCCAAGATGACTGGCAGCAGGTGCTCACCAGTTTGGGGGAGTTGTATACGCAAGGCGTTCCTATTGACTGGGCCGGCTTTGACCGAGATTATCCTCAGCACCGCAAGGTTTCCTTACCCACCTACCCCTGGCAGCGAGAGCGCTACTGGCTTAAGGCATCTAAAGCCCATGCGCTTCAGGGTCAGGCTGTGCATCCTCTGCTGGGGGTTGAGCAGCGCTTAGCAGCCAGCTCAGAGCGGCGCTTCGAGCAAATACTATCGGTGGATGACCCAGCCTGGTTGTCAGATCACCAAGTTTTTGAGCGGGTAATTTTTCCAGGGGCCGCTTACGTTGAGCTAGCGCTGGCCGCCAGCGGAGGTGCTATTAAGAATGTTTCGGTCACACGCCCCTTAGCCGTTGAGCAAACGACCGTCCTGCAAACCATCGTCAGAGAAAACACCCGCATTGAAATCTTTGCTCAGGCGAAGGGAGAAACCGACTGGGTGCAACACGCCACAGCATTGGGCGACGAGGCCGCCGCTTTGGTGCCAGAGCCCCTTGATCTGGCAGCCCTAAGATTGCGATGCGCACAGCTGGTTAATGTAGAAACGCTTTACGAGTCTCTAGCAGCCCTAGGCCTGAATTACGGGCCGCAGTTTAGGACATTGCGCCACCTCCACATTGGTCAGGGCGAGTTACTCGCCCAGGTAGAGATTGCCGCAGAGGTTGGCGATGCCGACGGGTATTACCTGCCGCCGATGCTTTTGGATGGGGCGTTTCAGGCAATCGCCGCATGGCAAAGTGAAGATGCTGAGAGCGACGACTGCATCTACCTACCGACCAGTGTAGAGCGGGTCCAATCCCATCGCGCCCTAGGGGCATCGGTGCTGGTTTACGGACGTGGCCACATCGAAGGAAGTGAGTGCTTCGCCGATTTGACCTTTTGTAATCAGCAGGGCGAGGTGCTCGCCACCGTAGAGGGGCTCCGGTGCCGTCGGGCCAGCCGCCAGGCCCTGCGCCAGATGTTGCAGAGCGCTCGCAGCGCCGATGAATTGCTGTATACCATTCGCTGGCAACAGGTCAGTCAAGAGTTTGCAGCGACCTCACAAGCGGGCAGCTGGTTAGTGCTAGGGGATGCAGCAGCGACAGCCCAGCTAGCCAACCAGCTAGAAGCCAAGCAGCAGCAGGTACAGGTCGGTCAACCCCAATCGATTAACACTTTTTTAGAAAGAGGCAACCTTCCAGCCTCAGATTTGGAGCCATTGACCGGTATCGTCATCGTTGGTGATGCAGTAGGCGACGACATTGCACAGCAAGCCGCTGCCAACGTCGCTGGAGTATTAGCGGTCACGCAAGCAGTCCTGGCGCATAATCTGCCCTTGCCCAAAGGCCTAACCATACTGACTCGAGGGGGAGTTGCGATTGACGCGGGCGAAGATGTTGACTCAGCTCAGGCCGCTTTGTGGGGGTTAGGGCGAACCCTGCAAGCTGAGCAACCGCAGTTGAATCTCCGTCTCGTTGATCTAGCTCAAAGTGATGCCCCTCACCTGGTCGACACACTTTTGAACGAAACCGAGCCGCAGCTCGCTTTGAGAAGAACGCAGAGTTTTTCGCCTCGCCTGTTGCCCCTGCAAAAGAGTGGTCAACTCGTTCTGCCGATAACCGGTGAGACTAGCCTAGCTATTACTCAACGGGGTTCCCTAGACAATCTCCAGCTCATCTCCCACGAGTGCCCGCCACCTTCCTCAGGCGAGGTGCAGGTGGCGGTACAGGCGGCGGGTCTGAACTTTCGCGATGTGCTGAATACCCTGGGGGCCTACCCGGGGGATCCGGGACCGCTGGGCGGAGAGATGGCTGGCATCATCACGGCTGTCGGCGAAGGAGTGGCTGATTTTGCCATTGGGGACCGCGTTTTTGGCATGGCCTCGGGCTGCTTTGCAACCCGCTGCAACGCGCCAGCTGCGCTGCTGGTCAAGCTGCCGCCGCCGATTGACTTTGCCGCCGCCGCCACGGTGCCTGTCACCTTTTGTACCGCCCAGGCTGCATTCAACCTACTGGGCCTCAAAAGAGGCGATAAGGTCTTAATTCACGCGGCCGCTGGTGGGGTAGGGTTGGCGGCCATTCAGCTGGCTCAGGCGATTGGGGCTGAGATCTACGCCACCGCCAGCGCGCCCAAGCAGCCGTATCTGCGTCAGTTGGGGATCGAGCACGTCTATGACTCCCGCACGACTGATTTTGGGGAGCAGATTTTACGCGACACCAGCGGGACAGGGGTAGATGCCGTCTTAAACAGTCTGACCTCGGCAGGGTTTATTGAGGCCAGTCTATCAGCCCTGGCCGCTGATGGACGGTTTGTCGAGATTGGTAAGCGAGACATCTGGAGCCTCGAGCAGATGGGGCAAGTGCGTCCCGATGTCAGCTATCACATTTTGGCCATCGACGACTGGATGCTGCATGAGCCGCAAAGGGTGCGAGCCCTGCTAAAATCCGTCGCTAAGCGCTTGGCCCAAGGTGAGTTGCAGCCCCTCAAGAAGCGCATTTACCCGCTCACGGAGGCACCCGCTGCCATGCGCTTCATGCAGCAGGCCCGCCACCTGGGCAAGATTGTGCTCACGCTCAGCCATCCTGCGATTCGACCTGAGGTCAGCTACCTGATTACTGGCGGACTGGGAGCTTTAGGCTTGCAGGCCTGCACCTGGCTAGTTGAACAGGGCGCAAAGCATATTGTGCTAACGAGTCGACGCCCCGCTGCCGAAGTCGTGCAGCAGCGCTTAACCGCACTTCAAGCAGAGTTTGACTGCACCATCGTTATTTATACGGTAGACGTAGCAGACGCTGAACAGGTGGATGACCTCGTTCACCTGTTTGATACTACTTGGCCGCCGCTTGCAGGTATCCTTCACGCGGCGGGCGTTCTAGACGACGGCACCATCGCTGAGCAAACCATGGAGCGTTTTGCCAAGGTGATGGCGCCCAAGGTGACGGGTGCCTTCAACCTGCATCGCGCTACCCAGAGCAGCGAGCTAGATTTCTTCGTCCTGTACTCGTCTGTGGCCGCTGCCCTAGGGTCTGCTGGGCAGAGCAACTACGCCACAGCCAATGCATTTCTGGATGGCTTGGCTCAGCATCGCCGGGCTCACGGGCAATGTGCCACCAGCATTAACTGGGGCCCCTGGGCTGAAGCCGGGATGGCAACCAGCGCGACTGTCCAGGCGAATTTAGCCCGCCAAGGGCTGACCCCCCTGCAGCCAGCGGAGGCCCACAGTGCGATGGCTCGCTTGCTGGCGTCGGGGCACGCCCAGGGGCTGGTACTGGATGCAGACTGGTCGCGCATGAGCCGCTGGTTAGGGGCAGTTAGACCGCCGCTATTGAGTCATCTACTCCTCACGCCTGTAAGCCAGGGCAGTGGTGCCCTGATTCAGCAGCTACGGGCCGCTGCGGGCGTTGAGCGGCAGCCAATCCTGGTGAGGCATTTACAGCGAGAACTGCAGCAGATTTTGCAACTTGCTCAGCCCCCCGACCCGGAGATGGGGTTCTTCGATTTGGGCATGGACTCCCTGATGGCTGTGGAGCTATACAATCGGCTTCAGCAGCAAATTGGCGAGGCTTACACCCTGCCGAATACGCTGGCCTTTGACTATCCAACCACTAGCCAGATGGCAGCCCACCTGGCCGAGCAACTCGCTGGGGTGAGCAAGACTGGCTCTCAGCAGACTACGGTTGTGCAGCGATTGTTAGAGACCGATGCCGTAGCCATCGTGGGCTTGGCCTGTCGCTTCCCCGGAGCCCCAGACAAAGACGCCTACTGGCAGCTTTTGTCTGAGCAGGTGGACGCTATCTGCGAGGTTCCCGCTGAGCGGTGGGATATTGATGCATACTACGACCCAGATCCTGACGTGCCGGGCAAGATGACGACTCGCCACGGCGGTTTCATCGACGGCATTGACCAATTTGATGCAAGTTTCTTTGGCATTTCTCCTCGTGAGGCGGCTGAGCTTGACCCCCAACAGCGCCTGCTGCTAGAGCTGAGCTGGCAGGCCTTAGAAGATGCCAACATCGCCCCGGCCACCTTGGTCGGTAGCCGCACGGGCGTCTATGTTGGCATCAGCACAAGCGACTACAGCCAGCTATTTACTCGTGCCGGAGAGCGTGCGATTGGGCAGTACATGGGCACTGGCACCGCCCATTCTGCTGCCGTCGGGCGGGTGAGTTATGCCCTCGGCTTGGAAGGGCCAAGCTTAGCGATTGATACCGCCTGCAGCTCCTCTCTAGTCGCGCTGCATCAGGCTCGACGGGGTCTTCTCAATGGCGAATGCGAGCTCGCTTTGGTGGGTGGAGTCAATGCTATCTTGACCCCTGAGGCGACTATTTACTTCAGCCGTGGTCGCTTTATGGCTGCCGATGGCCGCTGTAAAACCTTTGATGCCGCGGCAGATGGCTACGTGCGGGGCGAAGGCTGTGGCATGGTCGTGCTCAAGCGGCTATCTGATGCTGAGCGGGATGGGGATTATATCTATAGCGTCATTCGCGGTTCCGCCGTCAATCAGGATGGCGCCTCGGGAGGGTTGACCGTCCCTAAAGGGCCCAGCCAGCAGCGCGTGATTGAAGCGGCTTTGGCCGAAGCTGATATAGAACCAGCGGCTGTGTCCTATGTTGAGGCCCACGGCACCGGTACTAGCTTAGGAGACCCGATTGAAATTCAAGCTTTGCAGACCGTGCTTGGAGAATTCCATTCCGCTGATGCTCCCCTACTGGTGGGCTCAGTGAAAACCAACATCGGGCACCTAGAGGCCGCCGCCGGAATGGCCAGCATTATTAAAGTGGCGCTGAGTCTGCAGCATGACACCATTCCCGCTCAGCTACACTTCAAGACGCCCTCGCCCAGGATCCCCTGGGACAGCATCAATGTTAGAGTCGCGGTCGAACCCCAACCCTGGCCAGCAGAGCGCAAAGTAGCTGGCGTTAGCGGCTTTGCCTTCCAGGGAACGAATGCCCACATCGTGTTAGAGGGCTATCGTCCTCAGCCCCAACCTAAGGTCAGCTCACCTGACGTGACCCCTGAGCTGCCAATGCATCTGTTGGTGCTCAGCGGTAAGCAAGAGCAGGCGGTGCGAGATCTAGCGCACCACTACCGAAACTGGCTGCAGGAACACGACGACGTTGATTTGGCCAACCTTTGCTACACCGCCCGTACCGGTCGTAATCATTTCGCCTATCGGGCTGGTTTAGTTGTCGAGTCCTCAGAGCAGCTCCGGGTGGCTTTAGAGCAGCTAGCGACAGGTCAGCTGCCCATCAAACGACAGCCACAGTCACAAAACCTGGCCTTTCTGTTCACGGGTCAGGGCTCTCAGTATGTCGGCATGGGTCGGCAGCTCTATGCAACTCAGCCCACCTTCAAGCAGGCGTTAGACCACTGTGCTGAAATCCTCAACCCCTATTTAGAGCAGCCGCTGCTTGAGGTGCTTTACCCCACCGCTGGGGCCGCCTCGCCCCTTGACCAGACGGCTTACACTCAGCCCGCCCTGTTCGCAGTTGAATACGCCCTGTATCAACTCTGGCAGGCCTGGGGCATTCGCCCTGCGATGGTAATGGGTCACAGCGTGGGTGAGTATGTGGCGGCCTGTGTTGCCGGAGTCTTTAGTCTGGAGGACGGCCTCAAGCTGATTGCCCTGCGCGGCAAGCTGATGCAGCAGCTGCCAGCGGGTGGTGGCATGGTCTCTTTGCTGGCCCCTGTCGAGCAGGTGAGAGCGGTCATCTCAGACGCCCCACAGGTGACTATCGCGGCCATTAATGGCCCTGATAGCACTGTCATTTCTGGTCCGGAGGTTGCGTTGCGGGCAGTTGTTGCGCAGCTCGAAGCAGCTGGCATCAAGAGCAAAGCGCTCCAGGTCTCTCACGGGTTTCATTCGCCGCTGATGCAGCCCATGCTGGCTGAGTTCGAGCAGGTGGCTCGCCAAATTACCTACTCAGAACCCCAGCTAAAGCTGATCTCCAACGTCACCGGTCAAGTTGTCACCGAGGAGGTGACAACCCCTGACTACTGGTGCCAGCATGTGCTCTTGCCGGTTGATTTTGCCGCCGGGATGCAGACCTTGCAGCAGCAGGACTGCAACATCTTCTTAGAATGTGGCCCCAAACCGATTCTGCTGGGCATGGGCCGGCAATGCCTATCCAACAATGGGCAGGCTTGGATACCTTCTCTGCGCCCCGGCCAAGATGACTGGCAGCAGGTGCTCACCAGTTTGGGGGAGTTGTATACGCAAGGCGTTCCTATTGACTGGGCCGGCTTTGACCGAGATTATCCTCAGCACCGCAAGGTTTCCTTACCCACCTACCCCTGGCAGCGAGAGCGCTACTGGATTGATACTCAGCTGGTGGCGGCATCTGTTGCTCCCGTTCTCGCTGAGACTTTGCCATCAGCCCAAACGCCTCTACTCGACTGGCTCAGCCAGGGGAATGGCGAGCAGGTTCTGCAGCTATTGCAGCGGAGCCAAACGTTTTCAACGGCAGAACAAGCCCTGCTGCCCAGGCTAATAGAGCAGCTAGTGCAGGAAAATCAGCAGCAGGCAGCTGCTCTGACGGCAATTCAGGACTGGTGTTACCAGCTCCAGTGGCAGCCACACCCCGCTGTGCCTATGCCCACCGCCGTGGCGGCTGGCCATTGGCTCATTCTGGCTGCCCCGGAACAGATCAAGGTCCATGGTCTGGGTAACGCGTTAACTCAAAAGCTCGAGCAGCTGGGTCAAACCTGTCACTGGCTACCCGCTGTTGAAGATAAAGCTGAGCTAGAGCAGGCCTTGAGAACCTTTAATGATCCACTGAGCGGGATTGTGTTTTTGGGGGATGCTGCGTCGGCGACAGACTCGTTAGACTCGTTGCCGGTGAATAGCGCCTCTCAAGGCTGTCGTCGCCTACTTGCTCTGGTGCAGGCCCTGGTTGCAGTTGCGCCCACGATCGCGCCGCAATCGCCTCGTCTATGGGTCATTACCCAAGCAGCAACCACGTTCTTCCCCTCATCGGCAGGGCTGGCGCAGTCCTCCCTGTGGGGCTTTGGCAAGGCCATTGCCCTCGAATATCCTGAATTCTGGGGCGGGCTCATTGATGCGGACGAACCGTCGGTGGCGATGCTGGCAGCGCATCTGCTAGGAGAGCCAGCAGAGGATCAGCTGGTGCTGAGAGACGACCAGCAGTACGTAGCGCGCCTAGTGAGTGCGCCACCTTCCGCTTCCGCGGCGGCGATCGCGATTCAAGCCGAGGCAACCTACTTAATTACTGGCGGCCTGGGGGCGTTGGGGCTGACTCTTGCCCAGTGGCTAGTACGGCAGGGGGCGCGGTACCTGGTGCTGCTAGGACGGCGGGCTCCTACAACTGAAGCCGAAGCCATTATCGAGCAACTGCGACAGGCGGGCGCTACCGTAATGGCTCTGCGGGCCGACGTCACTGTCTCCGACGACATGACCACCGTGCTGGAGCAGATGGCGGCTTCTCTGCCGCCGTTGCGCGGCATTGTCCACGCCGCTGGCACAGCAGATTATGCTCCCCTGGCCGAAACGAGTGGCGCAGATTTCGATCGCATTCTGTCGCCTAAGGTAGCGGGTGGATGGCTCCTGCATCAGCTTACCCAGGAGATGCCGCTCGATTTCTTCCTGCTGTTTTCCTCGATCGCTGCCGTCTGGGGCAGTAAAGGTCAAGGGGCCTATGCCGCCGCTAACCAGTTCCTAGATGCCCTGGCCCACTATCGGCAGCAGCAGGGATTGCCTGCCCTCAGCGTCAACTGGGGTCCCTGGGCTGGAGGTGGCATGGCGGTGCCCGACTTTGCCGACTGGATGGCTCGTCTGGGCATTCAACCGCTACCCCCCGAGGCGGCAACGGCCGTGCTGGAACGACTGATGCAGACAGACTGGCCCCAGGCTACGGTGCTGGATGTCGATTGGCCTCGCTTTAGAAGCCTGTTTGAGCTGCGGCAAGCTCGCCCCTTGTTTGCTCAACTGGCCGGTGGCCTGGGCACCTCAGGGACCGCAAACCGGACAGTTGAATTAAATCGACCGCGATTCATCGACATCATCCAAGAGGTTCCGGCACCACAGCGGTTAGAGGCCCTGATTGCCCACCTCCAGCAGGAGCTCGCGGGCATTCTCGGATTGGCTGGTAAGCTTCCTGATCGCTACCAGGGATTCTTTGAAATGGGTATGGACTCGTTAATGGCTGTAGAGCTAAAAAATCGCCTGGAGGTGGATTTAGGCTGCTCTCTACCGGGGACGCTGGCCTTCGAAGCGCCAACTATCCAGGACCTGGGGAATTACCTGGCCCAGCAGGTGCTGGGCTGGGCCGAGGTCACCGACGAACCAGCGGCGGCAGCTCCTGAGGCGGATGCGGCAGCCGATTTGGCGACCATTGCTCAGCTAACAGATGAGGAATTGGAGGCATCCATTACCGATCGGCTGGCGCGCTTAGAAAATCTTATTGGAGGTCATTGACATGAGCCCATCCGCTAATGCCACTGGTCAACTCTCTGCCCAACAGCGCATCTTGCTGGCTCTAGACGATGCGGTCAAAAAGCTAGAAACCTTTGAAAAGGAGAAGTCAGAACCGATCGCTATCGTTGGCATGGGCTGTCGATTTCCGGGGGGAGCCACTGACTTAGATCGCTACTGGCAGCTATTGCAGAATGGGGTCGATGCCATCACGCCTGTCCCTCGCGATCGCTGGGATAGCGAAGCTTACTACGACCCAGACCCCGCCGCTCCAGGCAAAACTTACTCGCGCTATGGGGGGTTTTTGGATCAAATTGACCAGTTTGATCCGCAATTTTTTGGAATTTCTCCCCGCGAAGCTCAGAGTATCGATCCCCAACAGCGGCTGCTGCTGGAGGTCAGCTGGGAAGCCCTCGAATCTTCGGGATCGGTCCCCAATCCCCAGATTGTCAGCAAAACCGGCGTGTTTGTCGGCATTACCACCAACGATTACGCTCGCTTGCTCACCCCCACGGGCGATCTAGACCCCATTGATGCGTACTACCTCACCGGCAACCCCCTCAACGCCGTAGCCGGTCGCCTAGCCTATACGTATGGCTTTCAGGGTCCCTGTATGGCCATCGATACGGCCTGTTCGTCTTCTCTGGTAGCGGTGCATCTAGCGGTGCAGAGTCTACGTTTGGGGGAGTGCGATCGCGCCCTGGCGGGTGGGGTTAACATGATTTTGACTCCCGAGAACACGGTGGCCCTATCCAAAGCCCAGATGCTATCGGCTGACGGGCGCTGCAAAACCTTTGACGCCAGCGCCGACGGCATCGTGCGAGGCGAAGGCTGCGGCGTCGTAGTGCTGAAGCGGCTGTCTGATGCGATCGCCAAAGGAGATCAAATTTTAGCCATAATTCGCGGCTCAGCGGTCAATCAGGATGGGCGCAGCGGCGGCTTTACCGTACCCAACAAACTGGCACAGCAAGCGCTGTTGAAGCAGGCTTTGCAGGCCGCCAAGGTCACGCCCGAAGCCATTGACTATGTCGAAGCCCACGGCACCGGTACACCCCTGGGCGACCCCATTGAGCTGCGAGCCCTGGGTGAGGTATTGGGGCAGGGTCGTCCGGTGGATGCGCCTCTAAAAGTGGGCTCTGTCAAAACGAACTTTGGCCATCTAGAATCAGCGGCGGGCATTGCGGGGCTGATCAAGGTGGTGCTGTCACTGCAGCACAACACCCTGCCGCCCCATCTGCATTTTCGAGATCCCAACCCGCACATTGACTGGCAGCAGCTACCCATTCAGGTTCTAGCAGAGGGCACTGCCTGGCCACGCACCGCACAGCCTCGGCTGGCGGGC
This sequence comes from filamentous cyanobacterium CCP3, assembly GCA_003022385.1. GTDB lineage: Bacteria > Cyanobacteriota > Cyanobacteriia > Phormidesmidales > Phormidesmidaceae > Nodosilinea. Next base: position 45,863 of record PYGV01000003.1, read on the forward strand.
GTCAGCTCCTTTGGCGCTAGCGGCACCAATGCCCACGTGATTGTTGGAGAGGCTCCTGTTATCAGCGCCCAGCCCCCAGTCGAGCCCGACCGGCCGCTACACCTCATGGCGCTTTCAGCCCGCTCCGAATCCGCGCTGGACGATTTAATCGAGCGCTACCGCACCCATCTCAGCGTCAGCACGCCGCTGTCCTTAGGTGACCTGTGCTTCTCTGCCAACACAGGTCGAGGGCATTTTGACTATCGCCTCTGCCTCCTGGTGAATTCGACTGAGCAGCTTCAGACCCGGCTGTCTGAGGCCCTTCATCCGTCTTCAGCAGATCCGGGTCTGCTGCGAGGGCCATTGGCAGAGGCAGTTCCGGTAGCGTTTTTATTTACGGGGCAGGGCTCTCAGTATGTCGGCATGGGGCGGGCGCTGTACGAGCAACAGCCTACCTTCCGTCGTGCTTTAGACCAGTGCTCTGCCCTGCTAAACGCAGAACTGGGCCTGTCGCTGGTCGATCTGCTCTACGGAGCAGCCGCCAACGAGGTGACCCTTAACCAGACCGTCTACACGCAGCCTGCTCTCTTTGCGGTGGAATATGCCCTGGCTCAGCTTTGGCTTTCCTGGGGTGTCCGCCCCGATGTGGTGATGGGCCACAGCGTCGGCGAGTACGTGGCGGCCTGTATTGCCGGTGTCTTTAGTCTAGAGGACGGCCTCAAGCTGATTGCTGCCCGTGGTCGATTGATGCAGAGCCTCCCGGCTGGGGGCAGCATGGTGTCCATTCTGGCCTCCCAAGACACGGTTCAAACCTACCTTGCCCCGCATGCTGGAGACGTTGCGATCGCGGCTATCAACGGCCCTAGCAGTACCGTCATCTCCGGTACCGAAACGGCTTTAGCCGCCATCACCACCAAGCTGGAGCAAGCTGGGATCAAGTGCAAACCTTTAGCTGTGTCCCATGCTTTTCACTCCGCTCTAATGGAGCCCATGCTGGCGAAGTTTGAACAGGTGGCCAATACCATTGCCATGCAACCACCTCGGCTCAAGCTCGTCTCCAACCTGACGGGACAACTGGCTGGGGCAGACATCGCTACAGCGGCGTACTGGTGCCGCCATGTGCGAGAGCCCGTGCAGTTTGCGGCGGGTATGGGGGCTGTGAGCGCGCTGGGTTGCGGTGCCTATCTAGAAATCGGGCCAAAGCCGATTTTGCTGGGTATGGGCCGCCAATGTATAGATGCGGAGAATTCGCTCTGGCTGCCCAGCTTGCGCCCCCCTCAGGAGGATTGGGCTACCCTGTTGACGGCCCTAGGGCAGCTCTACGTCCAAGGGGTTGCGATCGACTGGGTCGGATTTGACCAGGACTATGGGCGGCAGCGGCAGGCCTTGCCGACCTACCCCTTTCAGCGGCAGCGCTATTGGGTAGAGGCAGCCTCTGGCGGATATTCTGGCGGGGCTCAGCCCCAGCGCTCTAATTCCCAGGCCCATCCGCTGCTGGGGGCCCGTTGCCGCCTAGCAACCATGGCCGCGCCTTACTTTGAAGCCCATCTCAGCCTGTCGAATCCTGACTATCTGGTTGACCACCAGATCTATCAGCAGGGCATCGTGCCTGCGACCGCCTACATCGAAATGGGGTTGGCAGCTGGCAAGACCGTTCTCAAACAGACACAGCTGCAGCTCACAGACGTTTCGATTCAGCAGCCTTTACCCCTTACGTCTGGACAATCAACACCCGTGCAGGTCGTGCTGCAGGCAACCGATAAAGCGGGTACCTCGGCGGTATCTAGCTACGATGCGGCCTATGGCTTTGAGGTCTTTAGTCTAAAAGCCAGTAGCGGTAGCAGTACTGAGCCCGTGTGGACCCGCCACGCCGCCGGTCGTGTTAGTCCGCTGCCTGCTGCAGAGGTAGCCCCAGCCCCTATCGATCCGAATGTGCTGCAGTCGGCTTATCCAGAAAAGATATCAGTGAGTGCCTATTACCAACGGCTGGGTCAGCGAGGCATGGCCTATGGACCTAGTTTTCAGGGAATTGAGGCTCTCTGGAAAGGTCCAGAAGGGGTACTCGGGCGCGTGCAATTACCGACCGTCACGTCTGCGGATTCGAGCTACTGTATTCACCCCGCGCTGCTAGATGCCTGTTTTCAGGTCTTGGGGGCGGTGGTCAACGATGGTCAGACGGATGCCTATCTCCCCGTCGCAATTGAGGCCGTCAATCTCTACGGAACAATGCCGAAGCAAGTGTGGAGTCAGGTCCAGCTACACCCTGCGGAACGGTCAAAGCGACGACAGCTGAGTGCTGATCTGGTGTTGTGGAACGATGCTGGAGAGGCGATCGCCACGCTGCGAGGGCTAACCCTGAAGCAGGTGCCTCAGCGCGTGCTGCAGCGACTGCTGCAGCCCAGCTTTGATGAGTGGCTCTACCGCCTGGACTGGCAACCCTTGACTCCGGCGGTGATCAAAAATGCTAACCCCAAACGCTGGCTAGTTTTGGGGGACGCCGGAGGCACAGATACCGCGCTGGTTGAGCGCCTGACCCAGGACGGCGATCAGTGCCTTCAGGTAAGAATTGGCAACGCCTACCGCCAGATTAGCGAGACCGAATTTGAGCTTGACCCAGCTAAGCCAGAGCAGTTTCAGCAGCTCCTAGACAGCCTGGCGACCCTGGGGCTGCGACTGGACGGCGCTATTCACCTCCTGGGAGCGACTCCGGCAGCGACACTGGAGAGTTCGTCGGTCATGGCGGCTCAGAGGCTGGGCTGTGGCAGCCTGCTGCATTTGGCTCAAGCGATTGTGCAGACTCAAGCATCTACTCGACCGCGCCTCTGGGTTGTAACCCGAGCGGCGCAGGCGATCGCCAATAGCACCATTGCCAAACCCCAGTTCGGCTCCCTGTGGGGAATGGGTCGGGTGCTTGCCGTCGAGCACCCAGACCTCCAGTGCACCTGTCTCGATCTAGAGGAGCGCGCAGCAGCTGACTTCGAGCAGGATGCTGCCTTCCTGGCAGCAGAAATCAAAGCGAGCGATCGCCATACCCAGCTGGCCTATCGGCAGCAGCAGCGATATGGGGCACGCCTGGTACGCTATCGCTCGGCACCGCTGAGCGCAGGGGCTGGCTTAACCGTTCTAGACAGCCCATACCAGCTCCGCATTCGTGAATACGGTGTCCTGGAAAATCTACAGCTAGTGCCCATGCAGCGGCAGGCTCCTGGTCCTACTGAGGTAGAAATTGCGGTACGGGCCGTCGGACTAAATTTCCGCGATGTGCTCAACGCCCTGGGCATGCTGAGAGAATTCACTGAACAAATGGGCATTACCGACACAGCCGACCTACCCTTTGGCGGCGAGTGTGCTGGCATTATTACAGCCGTGGGCGACCAGGTTGACCATCTCCAGGTTGGAGATGCAGTCATCGCGGCTCAAACCATCGGCAGTCTGGCTTCTCATGTGGTTGTGCCTGCCGCCTTTGTGGTCAAGAAGCCCGCAGCTATCAGCTTTGAAGCGGCGGCGACCATTCCTACCACCTTTTTGACCGCTTTTTATGGGCTGCACCACCTGGCTCAGCTCAAGGCCGGAGAGCGGATTCTGATCCATGCGGCCTCTGGCGGCGTAGGGCAGGCGGCCGTGCAAATTGCTCAGAGCCTAGGGGCTGAGGTATGGGGCAGCGCTAGCGAACCGAAGTGGGCGACGCTGAAAGATCAGGGATTGACCCAAGTTTTTAACTCCCGCACCCTAGACTTTGCTGAGCAGGTTTCTGCCCTGACTCAGGGGGGTGGGGTAGATGTGGTGCTCAACAGCCTCAATGGTGATTTTATTCCGGCTAGCCTGTCGGCATTAGGCCAGGGGGGCAGGTTTGTTGAGATTGGCAAACTGGGCATCTGGAGTGCTGAACAGGTGGCTGAAGCCTACCCCAACGTGACCTACTTGCCCTTCGACCTGCTAGATATTTCTCTGGCGACGCCGGAGGTGATCAATACCCTGCTGCTGCAGGTGATGAAACGGTTTGAACAGGGCCAGTATGCGCCGCTACCCCACAAGATTTTTCCAATTCAGCAGGGGGTGGAGGCGTTCCGCTACATGGCTCAGGCTAAACACATTGGCAAGGTTGTGATTTCCCTCCCTGCCCCACAGCCCGAAACCAATGGCCAGGCCGGGAACGGCAGAAGCACAACGACGCTGATGACGACCGCTCCCATCAGCGCTCAAGCGACCTATCTAGTAACGGGTGGCCTGGGGGCGCTGGGATTACAGGTGGCCCAATGGCTGGGCCAGCAGGGGGCAAAACAGCTGGTCTTAACCGGACGGCGATCGCCATCTGAGGCTGCCCAAACATCCATTGAGCAGCTGCGACAGGCGGGGGTAGCGGTGACGGTTATGGCTACCGACGTAGGCCAACCTGCGGCGATCGCTGAGCTGATGACGCACATTCAATCGGCCCTGCCGCCCCTCAAAGGCATCTTCCATGCCGCTGGCGTCGTAGACGACGCCATAGTGATGGGGCAGACCTGGGAGCATTTTGAAAGGGTGATGGCGGCCAAGGTGATGGGAACGTGGTTACTGCATGAGCAAACCCAGGGTCAGGAACTGGACTACTTCGTTTGCTTTTCATCTGTATCGGCCCTGGTGGGGTCGCCGGGGCAGGCTAACTACGCTGCCGCTAACGCCTTCATGGATGCCCTAGCTGGCTACCGGCGGTCTTTGGGCTTGAGGGCACTCTCCATCAACTGGGGTCCCTGGTCGCAGAGCGGTATGGCGGCGGCTCTGCAAAATCGGGAACAGGCCCGATGGGCCAGTCGGGGGGTCAGTTTAATCGAACCGCAGCAGGGACTGGCGATTTTAGGTCAGCTCTTGACTACCGAAGCGCCCCAGGTCGCTGTTTTGCCGGTCGACTGGGAACGCTATCTCTCCCAGGTGCCGCCAGACCTCGACCTCAGCTTCTTAGAGCAGGTCGTCAGCCTGGCTTCTACTGCGGCGCAGCCCCCCCAGCTGTGGCTGGATCTACAGCAAACTCCAGCCCACAGGCGCAAATCTTTCCTGACGCAACGACTCCAAGATTTGCTGGCCAAGGTGATGGGGCTATCTCCCAACCAAATCAATCCCCAGCGAGGGTTTGCCGACCTAGGAATGGACTCGCTGATGGCGGTTGAAATGCGTAACCTGCTCCAGACCAATCTGGGCTGCGCGGTCCCGACAACACTAGCCTTTGACTACCCCACCGTAGAGGCCCTGGTGGACTACTTTTTGGAGACGCTGGAGTTTGAAGCTGACCCTGGAGATCCAGCAGCGACTGGCAATGACGCTTCCACCAATGGGGGACCAGATTCGCTGCCCATCGCTACCTCAGGCCCTCAGGCGGAGCCGCCAACTGACTTAGACGATCTCTCAGCCGACGATTTAGCCGATCTGCTGGCCCAGGAACTATCGATGATTACCGAGGAGAAAGCCTGATGAGTCAAACCACAAACACTGGTCAATCGCCTCAGCAGTTGATGAAGCAGGCACTCCTGGAGCTGCGGCAGATGCGCAGCAAGCTGGCTGCGATAGAAGCTGCTAAGCAAGAGCCGATTGCCATTATTGGTATGGGCTGCCGGTTTCCGGGTGGGGCCGACACCCCCGAGCGTTTTTGGCAGCTGTTGCAGAGTGGTGTAGATGCGATTTCTGAGGTGCCCCGCGATCGCTGGGACGTCAATGACTACTACGACTCTGACCCCGAGGCCGTAGGCAAAATGATGTCTCGCTACGGCGGTTTTGTCGATCCTCTCTACGAATTTGATCCTCATTTTTTTGGGCTGTCGCCGCGGGAAGCTATTACCCTTGACCCCCAGCAGCGGTTGCTGATGGAAGTGACCTGGGAAGCTCTAGAAGCGGCTGGCCTAGCCCCCGATCGCCTGAAAGGCAGTGCCACTGGCGTTTTTGTGGGCATTTGTACGAGCGACTACTCGCAGGTATTGCTGAAGCAAGGAGTCGCTGCCATCGACGCCTACTGGGGCACGGGCAACACCCACAGCGTTGCCGCTGGTCGATTGTCATACTCTCTAGGGCTACAGGGTCCCTGCATAGCGGTGGATACGGCCTGTTCATCTTCTCTGGTAACGGTGCATCTCGCTGTGCAGAGCCTGCGGGCAGGCGAGTGCCGGACTGCCCTGGCCGGAGGCGTCAACCGCATTATTACCCCCGAAGTGACGATCAATTTTTCTAAGGCCAACATGCTGGCCCCCGATGGTCGCTGCAAGACATTCGACGCCAGCGCCAACGGCTACGTTCGCGGCGAGGGCTGCGGCATGGTAGTGCTAAAGCGACTCACCGATGCCCTGGCGGACGGCGACCCAATTCAAGCGGTAATTCGCGGCTCGGCCATCAACCAGGACGGTCGCAGCAGTGGTCTGACCGTACCGAATGGTCCCTCTCAGCAGGGATTGATTCGAGAGGCGCTGGCCAGTGGTGGCGTTGAGCCGGCTCAGGTCAGCTACATCGAAGCCCACGGCACGGGTACGGCTTTAGGAGACCCAATTGAGCTAGGGGCCCTGACGGGAGTATTTGGATCTAAGCGATCGCCGGATCAGCCCCTCTGGGTGGGATCAGTTAAAACCAACATTGGTCATCTGGAAGGGGCAGCGGGAATTGCCGGGCTGATTAAGACGGTGCTAGCGCTACAGCACCAGGAAATTCCGCCGCATCTGCACTTTCAACAGCCCACCCCCCACCTCGACTGGGAGCGCAGCCCGATTCAGGTGCCGACGGCCTCCCAGCCATGGCCTGCGGGCGACACGCCTCGAGTGGCGGGGGTGAGTTCTTTTGCTTTTAGCGGCACCAACGCCCATGTGGTGCTGGCCGAAGCGCCACGTCAAATGGTTGAAGCCAGGCTGGAGCGCCCCCGGCACCTGCTGACCCTTTCGGCCAAGTCGGGTGCGGCCTTAGATCAGATGGTGACCGAGTACCACCAGTATTTAGAAGCTCATCCAAAGATCGCCATTGGCGATCTGTGCTCGACCACCAACCAGGGGCGATCACACTTCGAGCATCGGCTAGGGGTAGTCACCGATTCTCGCGCCACCCTGCTGACCCAGCTCCAGGAACTCAGCCAGGGGCAGATGCCAACGGGAGCGGTGCGGGAAATGACCGATGGTTCCCTCAACCTGGCGTTTCTCTTTACTGGGCAAGGATCTCAGTATGTCGGCATGGGTCGACAGCTCTACGAGACTCAGCCTGTGTTTAGGGCTGCTCTAGATCGGTGTAACCAGCTCCTGGAGCCCTACCTAGAGCAGTCTCTGCTGTCGGTACTGTACCCGGCGGAGGGCGAAACGTCACCCCTCGATCAAACCACTTACACTCAGCCTGCCCTGTTTTCTCTCGAATACGCCCTGGCCCAGCTGTGGCAGTCGTGGGGCATTCACCCCGAAGTGGTGATGGGCCACAGCGTTGGCGAATACGTCGCGGCCTGTGTTGCTGGCGTCTTCAGCCTAGAAGATGGCCTCAAGCTGATTGCGGCTCGCGGTCGGCTAATGCAGGCTCTCCCCTCTACTGGCAGCATGGTCGTGGTGATGGCTAGCGAGGCTGAGGTTCGATCGCTGATCGGAACAGCGCATCAAGACTGTGCGATCGCCGCCATCAACGGGCCGCAAAATACCGTTGTTTCTGGGCCCCAGGCTGCCCTTGAGCCCTTCTGCCAAATTCTTGCCCAAAAGGGCATTAAGACCACGCCGCTGACGGTTTCGCACGCGTTTCATTCTCCCCTGATGGAGCCAATGGTGGCCGACTTTAGGGCCATAGCGGCCACTGTCGCATACCAGGCGCCCCAGCTAGATATCGTTTCCAACCTCACGGGCCAGCTGGTCAATGGTTCAGATATCGCCGCTCCTGACTACTGGTGTCGCCACATTTTGCAGCCGGTACGCTTTGCCGACAGCCTCAAAACCCTGCAAGAGCAGGGCTACGCTGACTTCCTTGAAATTGGGCCTAAGCCGGTGCTGGCGGGAATGGCCTATCACTGCCTCACCTCCGGAACCGCAGAATCGACAGTTCTGTTACCCAGCCTGCGGCCCAGCCAGGATGACTGGCTGGTGCTGCTGAACAGCCTGGCTCAACTCTACAGTCGGGGAGCCACGGTGGACTGGGTCGGCGTCAATCAAGGCTACGAATATCGTCGTCTGCCGCTGCCAACCTATCCCTTTCAGCGCCAGTGGTACGGGGTTGAGCTAGACGCGTCAAAACGATCGGCGGGGCGGATGCAGGCGCTTACCGCTGCGACTCACGTTCATCCCTTACTGGGGTACCGCTTGCCGTTAGCCGGTTCTCAAGAGCAACGATTTGCCACCGAATTTAGCCTGAGCGAGCACTCCTACCTGTCGGATCACCGTATCTATCAGCAGGTACTTGTGCCCGCTACGGCCTATGTCGAGATGGGACTGGCGGCGGTACTGGCGACGCGATCGGCTCTCCCCTTACGGGTGCGGGGGTTATCAATTCAGCAGCCCCTGATGCTGACGACCGAGGCCGCAAAGGGCGTTCAAGTAGCGTTACGACCGACTGAGACAGAGACCAGCCAGGCGGTTCTCAAGTCCTTTGCGTTCGAGATTTTTAGTCAGGAAGACGATCAGACCAACGCCCTAGCTGAAGATCAGACCCTTTGGACTCGTCACGCTCTGGGGCAAATCGATACGCTTGCTCAACCCCAGTCGCTGCCGATCGCTGTAGATATTCAGCAGCGTCTGGCGGAGTATCCCGAGTCCATCAATGTGGCTGAGTACTACCAGGCTTTGCAGCAGCGAGGGATGGAGTATGGCCCCTGTTTTCAAGGGATTCAGGCTCTCTGGCGAGGCGATCGGGGAGCAATGGGGCAGATTCAGCTGCCTCAGACGGCAATGGCACCTGGTTATGGTGTCCACCCTGCACTGCTAGATGCCTGCTTGCAGGTGCTGGGCGCAGTAACTGGCGATCAGCTAGAGCAGAGTGATGATGCCTTTTTGCCCGTCACCATTGAGTCCTTCACGGTGTATCGCACTGTGCCCAACCAGGTTTGGAGTCAGGTCGAGGTAGAAACAGCGGCGAATCAGCAGCAGCTGTCGGCCAATATCACTGTGTTAGACACCGCAGGTGAGGTTGTAGCCCAGATGCAGGGGCTAGTGCTCAAGCGGTTGCCGAGACAGCTTTTGCAGAGCCTGCTGCAACCCAATTTGGAAGATTGGCTCTATCGACTGGACTGGCAACCGCTAGCGCCTCCTGCTGAGGTCACCGATGTAGCTCAGGGACAGTGGCTGATTTTCGGCGATCGAAATGGCGTTAGCGAGACTTTAATTCAGCAGCTCGAAGCAGCTGGTGCCAGCTGCATTCTAGTCACTCCGGGGTCTGAGTATCGCCACATTAGTGCCACCCAAATAGAGATCCATCCGCTTCAGCCCGAGCAGTTTCACCAGCTGGTGCAGTTTTGTAGTCAAGACACCGAGCAGCCCTGGGTGGGGATTGCCCACCTCTGGGGGCTAGAGACATCCGCTTCTGGTTCTGGTTCCAACCTAGAAGGTGAGTCAGCGGCAACGGTGGCTTATCTAGAGCAGGTCCAGGCCCAAAGCTGTGGCAGCGTACTGCATCTAGTGCAGGCCCTGGCCACAGCAAACTTGTCGACTTCGCCTCGCCTATGGCTAATTACCGCCGGAACGCAAACCGTAGGCGATGGCGTTACGACATGCCCCCAGGCTGGCTCCCTTTGGGGAATGGGACGGGTTTTGGCGTTTGAACATCCTGAACTAAGGTGCACCTGCCTCGATCTGGATGCCTCAGCAGCGGCGGTAGATGCTGCCCCCCTGCGCTCCGAACTACTGAGTATTGACGGGCAGGAAAATCAGCTGGCCTATCGTCAGGGGCAGCGGTTGGGGGCTCGTCTAGTCCGCTATCGATCCCCGGCGCTAGCCCAAGCGCCCGATCGCGTCGAGATTCCCAGGGAGCCTTTTCAGGTTCGCATTCGTGACTACGGTATGCTCGAAAGCTTGCACTGCGTTCCCTTACAACGGCGACAGCTTGAGCCCCACGAGGTTGAAATTCAAGTACAGGCCGTTGGCCTAAACTTTCGGGACGTGCTGAACGCTCTGGGGGCGCTGCGGGAGTATACGGCAGCCATGGGGGTTACTGATACCGCTGATCTGCCCTTTGGTGGTGAATGTTCTGGGGTCGTCACCGCCGTCGGCGCTGATGTCAGCCATCTAACGGTAGGAGATGCGGTCATTGCCACCCAGACGATTGGCAGCCTCAGCAGCCACGTGATTGTGCCTGCGCCCTTCGTGGTGCTCAAGCCAGCCGCCCTCAGCTTTGAGGCAGCGGCGGCAATTCCGACCGCTTTCTTGACGGCCTACTATGGTCTCCACCATCAGGCCAAACTACGGGCCGGAGAGCGGATCTTGATTCATTCGGCGGCGGGGGGCGTAGGTCAGGCGGCCGTACAGATTGCTCAGTGGCTGGGGGCCGAGGTCTGGGGTACCGCCAGCCCCAGCAAGTGGTCAAAGCTGGAGGCTGCAGGCGTCACCCAGATCTTTAACTCTCGCACTACTGAGTTTGCCGAGGAGATGGCTGAACTCACGGACGGCAAGGGGGTTGATGTTGTTCTGAATTGCCTTAACGGCGACTTCATTCCCAAAAGCCTCGATTGTTTGGGGAGTCAGGGCCGCTTTGTAGAAATTGGTAAGTTAGGGATTTGGAGTGCTGAGCAGATGTCTGCGGCTCGCCCTGACGTGGGCTATCACACCTTTGACCTGCTCGATATTTCGCTACAGACTCCCGATTTGATCAGCACCCTCCTGCAAGACTTGATGGCGCTGTTTAGCCAGGGCGAGCTCTCTGTTTTGCCCTACACTAGCTTTGCCGCTGAGCAGATGGTCGATGCCTTTCGATTTATGGCCCAGGCCAAGCATGTGGGCAAGGTGGTGATTGCGATCGCCCCTGATCCAGTCCCAGAGGCAGACCAGGAGCCCGAACAGACCCAAACGCTCCCCGAAGTTCAGGCAGAGGCAACTTATCTGATTACGGGCGGGTTAGGGGCACTGGGGCTGCAGGTGGCTCAGTGGCTAGTGCAGCAGGGCGCTCGGCAGCTAGTGCTGACGGGGCGGCGATCGCCCACTCCAGAGGCGCTAGCAATCCTAGAAAACTTAGATCAGCAGGGGGCTACCGTCGAAGTTCAGGCCACAGATATCAGCCAGCCTGCAGCGGTGGCAGCGCTGATGCAGCACATTGACACCACTCTGCCGCCCCTGAAAGGCATCTTTCATGCCGCTGGGGTACTAGACGATGGCCTGGTTGTGGGACAGACTTGGGAGCGGTTTGAACGGGTCATGGCAGCTAAAGTGACGGGTACCTGGTTGCTCCATGAATCGACCCTAGCCCTGCCGCTCGATTACTTCGTCTGCTTTTCATCGGTCGCCGCCCTGATGGGATCGCCGGGGCAGGCCAACTATGCCGCTGCTAACGCCTTTATGGATGCTCTAGCTGCCTACCGACAGGGGCTGGGCCTGTCGGGGCTCTCGGTCAACTGGGGACCCTGGTCTCAAAGCGGAATGGCCGCCGCCCTGCAAAGCCGCGATCAGGTCCGCTGGTCGACCCAGGGCGTGAGCATGATTGAGCCCGAGCAAGGGCTCACCCTATTGAGACAACTGATGGCTGCTGGGGTAGCTCAGGCCGCCGTTCTCCCCATTGACTGGTCTCGCTACTTAGCCCAAATGCCAACTGGTCTAAACCTCAGCGTTCTGTCGCAGCTAGCCGAGTCGGCGGCTCTAGGCGAGGCCGCCCCCCCCTGGCTCCGCATAGAACTGGAACAGGCCCCCTCGGAGGAACGCCTGGGCCTGCTGACCCGACAAATTCAGGCTCTCATCGCCAAGGTTCTGGGGTTGGAGTCGCCTGAGTTGGTGCAGCCCCGCGAACGCTTGTTTGACCTAGGCCTAGATTCTCTAATGGCGGTAGAACTCAAAAGCCGCCTGGAATCTAGCCTAGGCTGCGCGCTGCGCTCCACCTTAATTTTTGATTACCCCACCCCAGAAGCCCTGGCGAACTATCTATCTACTGAGGTGCTCTTTCCAGAAACGCCGTCTGCCCCTGTATCGGTAGAGCCTTCAATAGAACCTCCTCCGGTTTACCTCGAAAACCTGGAGGAACTGTCTGAGGATGAGGCCGAGGCTTTGCTCTTAGCGGAACTGGACCGGGTGACTTGACTATGAAGGGTAACTTCAAATCGCCCAAACTGCTCCTTAGATTTACTTGGCCAGCCCTTTGTTTGTGCTTTTGCTTGCATCCATTGCCAACCCCACGGATTAGCTGATGAATACTGCTGCTGACTCAACCAAGAGCCTATCGCCAACCAAGCGTGCCCTGCTCGCCCTGAAAGAGATGCAGGCCAAGCTGGAGGCGACTGAGCGGGCCAAGCGAGAGCCAATCGCCATCATTGGCATGGGTTGTCGCCTACCGGGTGGCGCTGCTAGCCCTGATGCCTATTGGGACTTGCTGATTAACCAGCGAGATGCCATTACTGAAGTGCCTGGCGATCGCTGGGATGTCGATGCTTATTACGACCCAGACCCTGAAACTCCGGGTAAAATCTACACCCGCTACGGCAGTTTCGTTGACGACGTAGACCGCTTCGATCCAGCTTTCTTCAGCATCTCCCCACGCGAAGCCCTGACCATGGACCCTCAGCAGCGGCTGCTGTTGGAGGTGACCTGGGAGGCACTGGAACAGGCCAATCAGGTGCCTGATCGGCTGTTCAACAGCCCAACCGGGGTATTTGTTGGCATCTGCACCAATGACTACACCAAGGTGGCACTGGGGCCGAGCGCCCAGAGTGGAGAAACCATAGACGCCTACTTCGCTACAGGAAATTCCCACAGCGTTGCCTCAGGTCGGTTGTCCTACATTTTTGGTTTTACGGGTCCTAGTCTGGCCGTCGATACGGCTTGTTCGTCTTCCCTTGTCTCTGTGCATCTGGCCTGCCAGAGTCTGCGGTTAGGCGAGTGCACCCTGGCACTGGCCGCTGGGGTCAACCTGCTGCTCTCGCCCCAGACCACCATGACCTTCTCAAAAGCCAAAATGATGGCCCCCGACGGTCGCTGTAAGACCTTCGACGCTGCCGCCAATGGCTATGTGCGAGGCGAAGGCTGCGGCGTCGTGGTGCTCAAGCGCCTGTCTGAAGCTCTAGCCGATGGCGACAACATTTTAGCGGTCATTCGCGGTTCGGCGGTGAATCAGGATGGCCCTAGCGGTGGCTTAACGGTGCCCAACGGTCCCTCTCAGGAAAAAGTGCTGCGTCAGGCTCTTCAAAATGGCTCGGTTAACCCTGCTGAAGTGGCCTACATCGAAGCTCATGGCACGGGCACTTCGCTGGGTGATCCCATCGAAGTAGAGGCGCTGGGAACGGTATTTGGCCCCCACCGTCCGGTCGAGCAACCTCTGCGCATTGGCTCAGTCAAAACAAACATCGGCCATCTAGAGGCGGCGGCAGGAATTGCCGGGTTAATCAAGGTGGTGCTGTCGTTAAACCATGAGTTAATTCCCCCGCATCTACATTTCCGCGAGCCCAACCCCTACATCAACTGGTCTCAGTGGCCCATTGAGGTCACTGCGGCAGCCACGCCCTGGCCCCGGGGTGAAAAGCCTAGACTGGCTGGGGTCAGCTCCTTTGGCTTTAGCGGCACGAATGCCCATATCCTGCTTGAAGAAGCCCCCGCCGCCCCTGTCGTGCCAGAGGTGACCAGCGATCGCCCCCAGCACCTGCTCACCCTGTCGGCCAAGTCAGCTCCCGCCCTGGAGCAGCTAGCCCAGCGCTATCAGACCTTTCTGCGACAAGCCGAAAACGCGCAGCGGTTTGCCGCCATTTGCTACACCGCAAACACGCAGCGATCGGTATTTGAGCACCGTCTGAGTCTAGTGGCCGCAACCGCGCCAGAGGCAGCGGACCAGCTCTTAGCGTTCTCGACAAACGCTGACGATTCCAGGGTGATTTCAGGCCGCACAACTGGCACGCTCACTCCCGGCACCGCTTTTTTATTCACCGGGCAGGGCTCGCAGTACTCAGGCATGGGGCACCAGCTTTACCAGAGCCAGCCCGTCTTTCGGCAGGCCCTAGAGGCGTGTGATGCCAAGCTGCAACCCTTACTGGGAATCTCCCTGATCGATCTGCTGTTCGATGCCGCCCAGGCAGAAACGCTGAACCAGACCGCCTTTACTCAACCGGCTCTGTTTGCCCTAGAGTATGCCCTGGCCCAGCTCTGGTTGTCGTGGGGAGTGCGCCCCGCAGTGGTGATGGGTCACAGCGTCGGCGAATATGTCGCGGCCTGCATCGCCGGCGTATTCAGCCTTGACGACGGCCTGAAGCTGATTGCCGAACGAGGCCGTCTGATGCAGGCCCTGCCGACCGGTGGCGGCATGGTGTCGATTTTGGCCTCCCAAGCGACCGTACAGGAGTATCTAGCGCCCTACGCTGATCGGGTAGCCTTCGCCGCCATTAACGGTCCCGCCAGTGTTGTCATCTCAGGACCGAACTCAGCCCTCGAAACAGTCGTGAGCAAGCTTGAGCAGGCCAGCATAAAAGCTAAACCTCTGGTGGTGTCTCACGCTTTTCACTCACCGCTGATGGAGCCGATGCTGGCTGAATTTGAGCGGGTCGCCCGCCAGGTGCAGTATCAGTCACCTAGCCTCAAACTAATCTCTAATCTCACCGGCAGATTGGCTGGTGAGGAGATTGCAACAGCCGAGTACTGGTGTCGCCACATCCGGCAGCCAGTGCTGTTTGCGGCGGGCCTGCAAACCCTGCATCAGCTTGGCTTCAAAACATTCCTTGAGCTGGGGCCAAAGCCGGTTCTGCTGGGCATGGGGCGGCAGTGTTTGCCCCTAGCGGCAGACCAGCGGTGGCTGCCCAGCCTCAGACCGCCCCTTGCAGATTGGTCAGTTCTGCTAGAGAGTCTGGGCCAGCTCTATGTCCAGGGCACCAGCATTGACTGGGCCAGCTTTGAGCAGGGCTACGCCCGTCAGCGATTGTCTTTACCCACCTATGCCTTTCAGCGCCAGCGCTACTGGGTTGAAGCCGAGGCTCAACTGTCGCCGGTTAGCCCGGTTGTCAGCCGCCCAGTCGCCTCCGACGCCCATCCGCTGTTGGGTAACCGCCTGCGATCGGCGCTCAAGGTGCTGCAATTCGAGTCGATTCTACGGGCTGATTCACCTGACTTTCTGACCGATCACCAGGTGGCAGGCACCGTGGTTCTGCCCGCGACTGCCTACTGCGAAATCGCCCTGGCCGCAGGGACGGCGGTCAACTCAGCAGGCCGGACTAGCCTCGAATCGATAGCTATTCACCAGCCTCTGGTGCTGACTCGTGAGCTGAGCACGGTTGTGCACTGCGTCCTGACGTCGGTGGCCGAAACGACTTACCGCTTTGAAATCTTCAGCCTACCAACGTCAGGGGCGGAGGCATCTATCGCCACAGAAGAGGTCTGGACGCTCCACGCTGAGGGTATGCTGCTGACGGCGGCGGAGCCGGGCGAGACTGTTACCACCTCAGTGCCCACCCTCCCGTCCACATCAATAGACGGAACGCTGCTGTATCAGCAGTTTCATCGACAGGGCCTAAACTATGGACCAGCCTTCCAGGGGGTTCAGCAAGTCTGGCGCACCGAGACTGAGATTGTCGGCAAAATTCAGCTGCCGGAGCACCTTGTCACCGACGCCGACCGATATAGACTGCACCCGGCGCTGCTGGATGCCTGTTTTCAAATTTTAGGTGTCACTGCTGACGAGTCGGAAACGCGATCGCTCTACTTGCCGGTCGCCGTTGGCAAGCTACAGATCCATCAGCCGGTAATCCCCAACCTCTGGTGTCGCGCTGAGAACCTGCGCTCGGAGTCGAATCAACAGGTGTTGCGAACGGATCTGGTGCTGTTTGACAATAGCGGCACGGTACTGGCCCAGGTTACTGACCTGACCCTGCGCCGAGTCAATCGTCAGGCGCTGATGCGCAGCCTGCAGCCCCAGCTAGACGACTGGCTCTACCGCCTCGACTGGCGATCGCTGGAAGCGGCGATCCCTACCCAACAGCTAGGTCCTGAAGACAGCTGGCTCATCTTTGCCGACGAAAGCGACACGGCTGAGGCGTTAGTCAAGCAGCTAGAGGCCGCTGGAGCCAACTGTTTACAGGTCTTACAGGGGATAACCTATCGCCAGATTGACCCCCACAAGCTTGAGGTAAATCCAGCGAACCCTGAAGATTTTCAACGACTCATTTCTGAGGGGCTGGCGTCAGGACTTGCTTACAAAGGCATCGTGTACCTCTGGAGCGCGACAGCAACGCCAGATTTAACGGAAGAGCAGGTCGTGCGATCGCAGCCTGCGATCTGCGGCGGTGCTCTACATTTGGTGCAGGCTCTCGCGCAGGCGAGCCCCACAGTGGCTCCCCAGCTCTGGCTCATCAGTCGAGGTACTCAGACCGTCGCTGGGGTTGCTCCTACCCAACCTCAAGCCGGTAGCCTTTGGGGATTAGGGCGCGTGTTGATGCTGGAGCATCCCGATCTTCGCTGTCGCTGTTTAGATCTAGACCCTGAGCCGGGAGCGACGGATAGTCAGCACATTCTGGCCGAGATCATAGCTAACGGCCCCGAAACCCAGCTGGCCTACCGCCAGAATCAACGCTATGGGGCGCGACTGGTACGCTATCAGGCTCCGGCCCTAGATTCAGCGACCGGTCTGACGATTCCCCAGTCTCCTTACCAGGTCAGAATCAGCGAGTACGGCGTGCTCGAAAACCTGCGGCTCGTGCCCACTGAGCGGCGATTGCCGGGTCCTGATGAGGTCGAAATAGAAGTGCGGGCAGTGGGCTTAAACTTCCGCGATGTGCTCAACGCCCTCGGCATGATGAAATCCATCACGGAGGCGATGGGCGTAACCGACACAGCAGAGGTGCCCTTTGGGGGTGAATGCGCCGGTGTGATAACGGCTGTGGGGGTAAATGTTCAGCATTTAGCGGTCGGTGATGAAGTTATCGCGGCCCAGGCCCTTGGCAGTTTAAGTAGCCATGTGGTTGTCTCTGGTGCTTTTGTGATCCCCAAACCCGCCGCTTTGAGCTACGAGGCGGCAGCAACCATCCCTACGGCCTTTTTGACGGCTTACCACGCCCTACATCATCAGGCGCAGCTCAAGTCTGGCGAACGGATTTTAATTCATGCGGCGGCTGGCGGAGTCGGACAGGCGGCTGTCCAGGTTGCTCAGTGGCTTGGGGCCGAGGTGTGGGGCACTGCCAGCGAGCCGAAGTGGCCTGTTCTCAAGGATATGGGCGTTACCCAAGTCTTTAATTCCCGCACGCTGGAGTTTGCCGAGCAAATTACTGCGCTCACATCTGACAACGGGGTCAACGTGGTGCTCAACAGCCTCAACGGTGACTTCATCCCTAAAACGCTATCAGTTCTCGGCGCACAAGGACGGTTTGTCGAAATTGGCAAGCTGGGCATCTGGAGTGCTGAGCAGATGGCCGAGGTGCGCCCTGACGTGGCCTACCTGCCCTTTGACCTGCTGGACATCTCCTTGAAAACGCCGGAGCACATCGGTCGCTGGCTTCAAGATCTGATGCCGCTGTTTGAGCAGGGCGCGCTGAACCCCCTGCCCCACCGAATTTTTCCCATTGAGCAAATGGTCGAGGCCTTTCGATTTATGGCCCAAGCCAAGCACATTGGTAAGGTGGTGATCTCGCTACCGACCGAAAGTCACGGTCTTTCCCAGGGAGCTACCCCTGCAGAGTCCAGGGCCATTCACAGTCAGGGGACTTACCTAGTTACAGGCGGCCTAGGAGCCCTCGGCCAGCAGGTTGCCCGCTGGCTGGCACAGCAGGGGGCTCAGCACATTGTTTTGACCGGGCGTCGCGTGCCCAGTGAGGTTCCAGTTCTGGTGGAGCTGGCGCAGCAGGGGGTCACGGTGCAGGCCCTTGCCGCCGATGTGAGCCAGCAGGCGGCGATCGCTGACCTAGTGAAGCAGATCCAGACCACGCTGCCGCCGCTCAAGGGTGTGTTCCATGTAGCCGGGGTGCTCGACGATGGCATGATTGCTGGGCAAACCTGGGAGCAGTTTGAGCGGGTAATGGCGCCTAAAGTGGCCGGTGCCTGGTGGCTGCATGAGCAGACTAAAGGCGAGAATCTGGACTACTTCGTCTGTTTTTCCTCGCTAGCGGCGGTGGTCGGGTCACCCGGCCAGGCCAACTATGCCGCCGCCAACGCCTTCATGGATGCCTTAGCTAGCTATCGACAAGGGCTGGGCCTTCCCGGCCTGTCGATTAACTGGGGCCCGTGGTCTCAGAGTGGAATGGCCGCCGCCCTGCAAAGCCGCGATCAGGCCCGCTGGGCCGCTCAAGGGGTGAGCCTGATTGAGCCGCACCAGGGCATCGCTCTGCTGACTCAGCTAGTTGCTACTGCCCAAAGGTCACAGGCGATTGCGCTGCCGGTAGATTGGACCCGTTACCTGGCTCAGATACCGCCCGAGATGACACCGCCCCTGCTGGAGTTTGTCGCTCAGGATTATGCATCGGCCGGAGCTAAAGTAGCTTCCTTCTTACCCGAACTGGAGGCCGCGACCCCCAGTCAGCGCAAGCCACTGCTGCTGCACCACGTGCAGTCCAATTTGGCCAGAGTTCTGGGGCTGTCTGCCCCTGAGGAACTAGACCCCCAGCAGGGACTTGCCGATCTGGGCATGGATTCTCTGATGGCGGTAGAGCTACGAAATCGTCTACAGAGCAGTTTGGGCTGCCCGGTACCCACCACGGTAGTTTTCGACTATCCCACGATTACAGCTCTAGTCGACTATCTCGCTGAGGTGTTGCACCTAGATACCGATGCCCCTGAGGACAGCGACCTGCCGCCACTAGCTAGCGACCCACCGGAGGCGCTCCCGACCGGAACAGCTACCGACGATCTCTCAGACAGCGAGGCGGAAGCCTTGCTGCTGGAAAAACTGGACAGCATGAGGTACTAAGCCAATGAGCCAAAACATCCAGACTGACCCCAACGAATCCCCTATCAAGCGTGCGCTTCGTGCTGTCGAAGATATGCAGGCCAAGCTTGAGGCCGTAACCTATGCTCAACGGGAACCAATCGCCGTTATTGGTATAGGCTGTCGGTTTCCAGGCGGGGCCGATTCCCCTGAATCCTTTTGGCAACTGCTAGAGCAAGGGGTAGACGCGATCGGACCAGTTCCCCCCCAGCGGTGGGATGCAGACGCTTACTACGATGCAGATCCAGACGCCCCCGGCAAAATTTATACCCGAGAAGGGGGGTTTCTCCCGCAGATCGACGACTTTGACGCCCCCTTCTTTGGCATCTCAGCCCGAGAAGCTAGCAGCCTCGATCCTCAACAGCGCCTGCTTTTAGAAATCAGTTGGGAAGCCCTGGAGCATGCCAATCAAGCTTCTGAACGCGCCTTCAACAGTACGACGGGGGTTTTTATTGGCATTTGCAGCAACGATTACAACAAGCTGCTTTGGGAACTGGGCGGGGCGGCTGGCATCGATGCCTTTTGTGCCACAGGCAACGCTCTCAGTCTGGCTGCCGGTCGGTTGTCTTACGCACTGGGGCTAAAGGGGCCCAGTCTGGTTGTTGACACGGCCTGTTCGTCTTCGCTAGTGGCGCTGCACCTGGCCTGTCAGCATTTGCGCAGCCGCGAGTGCGATTTGGCCCTGGCGGGCGGTGTCAATCTACTGCTGACACCCGATAGCAGCATCGCTTTTTCCAGAACTCGCATGCTCGACCCCTCTGGGCGGTGCAAAACCTTTGACGCCTCTGCCAACGGCTATGTGCGTGGCGAAGGGGGGGGAGTCGTCGTGCTAAAGCGTCTGTCGGATGCGCAAAAAGACGGCGATCACATTCTGGCGGTCGTGCGTGGATCAGCCGTAAATCACAATGGCCGCAGCAGCAGTTTAGTCGCTCCCAATGGTCCTGCCCAGCAGTCGGTGATTCAAAAGGCGCTGGAGATGTCGGGCGTAGAGCCCCATCAAGTGGACTTTGTTGAGGTCCAGGGTACCGGCACGGCTGTTGGTCAATCCTTAGAGGTAGGGGCGATAACCAACATCCTAGGAGCGGAGCGAAACGCCGATACGCCCCTCTATGTGGGTTCAGTAAAAACTAATTTTGGTCACTTGGAAGGAGCTTCTGGAATTGCCAGTCTTATTAAGACAGTGTTGGCTTTGCAGCATCAAACCATTCCTGCCCATCTCCATTTCCAGCAGCCTAATCCTCACATCAACTGGAAAGAGATGGCTATTAAAGTGCCGACCCAGGCCATCCCTTGGCCCAAGCGAGACTCTGCCCGAGCTGCTGGTGTCAACTGCTTCGGCTTCAGCGGTACAAATGCGCATGTCATTCTTTCGGAACCGCCTGCAAAGCCTGCCCCCGTCTCCAGCCCAACCCTAGAACGCCCTCTGCATGTACTAGCATTGTCTGCCAAGAATCCAAGCTCTCTGCGGGGGCTGGCTGAAAGCTTTCATCGCCATCTCGAAGATCATCCCCATCTTTCAGCAGCAGATGTTTGCTTCTCTGCCAATACCGGACGGTCTCACTTTCAGCATCGGCTAGCCCTTGCTACGGCCTCAACTCAGGAGCTCAGCCAGCAGTTAATGGCGTTCCTGCAGCAACAGTCTGCGCC
Organism: filamentous cyanobacterium CCP3; assembly: GCA_003022385.1. GTDB lineage: Bacteria > Cyanobacteriota > Cyanobacteriia > Phormidesmidales > Phormidesmidaceae > Nodosilinea. The sequence continues at coordinate 66,479 of PYGV01000003.1, forward strand.
TATGGTATGGGCTGGTGAGGCAAAGGGATTGCCTAAACTGGCTCTAGCCTTTCCTGGAGCGGGAGCCTACCTCAACATGGGTCGCAAGCTTTACGATACTCAACCCGTTTTCCGCACGGTGTTAGATCGCTGCCAGGAACTGCTTCAGGCCGAGTTGCCCCTACCGCTGCTGCAGTTTCTGTATCCAACCGACCAAGCCAACCCAGCCCCAGTTCAAGACCTGGCGATGACCGAGCCGGGGACTCGAGCGGCGCTATTTGCTGTCGAGTACGGCCTCTATCAGCTCTGGAAGTCCTGGGGAGTTGAGCCGGCCCTACTGCTAGGTGAAGGCATTGGCGAATATGTGGCAGCTACCGCCGCCGGGGTGTTTAGCCTGGAAGCGGGCCTCAGGCTGAGCCTTGAGGCGGCTGCGATTCCTGCGTCTTTTGCCTCACCTCGCTGCCCAATCGGATCGCTATCGACGGGTGAGGTAGTGACGGAGAAAGTAACTCAGGCTGAGTACTGGCGCGATCGCCCGACCGTTGCCCAATCTCAGCGTGATGCTGCTGAAATGCTTTCTCAGCAAAGTATTGCCGCCGTCTTGCTGCTGGGAACGACTGACGCTGTCGCCACTACGGTTCGCAGCTCGTCACCAGAACGCCCCTGGCTGGCCAGCCTTAAGCCTGACGAAGACTGGCAAACGCTGCTTGCTAGCCTTGCCACTCTGTACACGCTGGGGACTACCATCAACTGGGTCGGCTTCGATCGACCCTACCCACGCCAGTCTTTGCCCTTGCCGACCTACGCGTGGCGGCGTCAGCGCTACTGGTTTGATGCGAGTAATTTCGATCAGCCCTCTCCAGCCCTTTTCCCGCAGTTTGCCGATGCCAACTCGAGCGCTTTAGCACAGCAGCTCGCAACCACCGGAGACCTCTCCGAAGCCGAACTGGCCCTGGTTCCCAAACTGTTGTCACTGCTGGCAAACACCGCTGCCAATGGGGCTAAAACTGCTCAAACGTCAGCGGCAGTAGCGACCTCTACCCTTGAGGAACCCGAACTAGACCTCAAAACCGTAACCCAAGCGGATATCCAATCCTGGCTTGTGAACCGCATCGCCCACGAACTCGGAGTGGCACCTGAGGAGATTAATCCAAAAGCTCCGTTCGACAGCTACGGCCTAGATTCGGTGCTGGCTATTGGCATTGCCAGTGCAGGCAAAAAATATTTGGGGGTGGAAGTCACTCCGCTGATGTTAATTCATCACCCCTCAATTGAAGCTTTGTCCATCCATCTGGCCGCTGAATTTGAAGCCTCTGGCACCGAAGTTTTTGAGTTGTGAGGATGCCTTTAAGTAGGCATGCACCAGACTGACACTGACTAAACCCCTTTGGCTCTAAGGAGAGAGACGCGCAATGAATGTATCTGGGTTAATTGATCAACTAACGCAGCAAGGCGTCCAGGTTTGGACCGATGACGACGGCAAGCTGAAAATTCAGTCTCCCAAAGGAGTGCTGACCAGTGAACTGCAATCGGAACTGGTGGCCCGTAAGGCAGAAATTTTAGAATTTCTCCTCCAAAAAAATAGCCCCACCGAAACCTGTCTACCTGGGCACCAGGGCCTGAGCTTGCAAACCATCGGCCGACTAATTGGTGGCTATGGCCGAGGCGAGACGTTTAATTCCCCCATCATTAACCCCTCAGTGATGGCGCAAAAGCTGAAGGTGACTTTTCGACCCCTGCCCTCCAACTACACTAACGATCGCATTATTCACTTCCGCAAAGACTTAGAAGCTAAGCTGACTGCCAGCGGCGTCACCGTTGTGCCTTGGGAGCAGGCTACTCAAGACTCCGAGTATGAGATCACCCTGCCCACGCTGAACCTGAAACGCACAATTAAATCAAAGGCTGTCAAATCTAATATCAACGCCATGATTGATGTGGAGCGCCATCCTTCCGGGTTGGGCAAGGCCAAGGTTTGCATCGCGGAAAATCTCTATCAGCTCTACTCGCGGGTCTGGCTAAGGGGTAGAAAACTATCTGTTTCAAAAATTGCTCAGTTTATCAGTTGGGCAGAGGAAAACATTCATGATCTGCAAGATCCAACTAATACTCAAGTAATTGTACTCACGGATCTAGACGAGTCATTTATTGACCCTGAGTTGAGTTATCAGAAAAAAATCCCCATTGGCGTCAATACTTTAGTAAAAACCTTTTCTGAAATAGTGGTAGGGGTTTCAGAATCGCGCCTGTCAATTCTCAACATGAACCTATCTGATTCAGTATTTCCAGCTGAGGCGATCGACAATTTTGTAACTAAGTCTCTCATTCCTAAGATTTATGTGCCCATCTTACCTTTGCCTCTATCTCGATTCGAGGTCAGCGAATATGACCCCGCTCAATCTGACTATGCCGCCAGCATCGTGAAGCTTGGCAACGCCCTTGCCCCTACCGGTCTGCTACCGGCTGGCTTCAAAATCAACGACGTCGTTAAGCGCCAGTCTCATCGCGACATTATCGACTGGATGGCCAAAGGCAGAACCGGGGTCTCTTTTGGATTTGTGGCCTACGCAGAACCTCCTCAGTATGTAGGTGAACGGGAAGTTTCTGACCAGGTTTGGGCGACGTTTAATCCTGTTAGCGGTTTTAGCTTTGACGAGCTCCGACAAACCGCTCAGGGGCGACGATACCTACGTTTACAAACAACGGACGGGTGGCGCTACCACCAGATTCCTGATATTTGGTTGGTGAGCTCTCGCTCTGGTTCTAATAAAACTAATCTCGATCTCACTACTGACGTTGTCAGGATCGGGTTGACCGATCGGTTGCACTTTCAACTGCCCCAGAACACCAATCCATCAGTGACTGATGTCAAACCCTCCTATGACCTTTATGTCATGGTCTCTCTAGCATTGGGGGCAGCGCTGTTTGCGCCTAGGTTGATTGAGAGCGGCATGCCGATGGTGCATTTCCACGGCTATCCGGCAAAGGAGTGGTTTGCCGCCAGTCATGAATACTGCGCTGGAGTCGAGAATCCATCTGTGCCCTGCGGTACCTATGAGTCGGGAGTGTTTAACTTTCTAGGCATTCAGCGCATGGTCGAGCGCCATGGCTCGGATATTGCTTTGGCGAGCCTAGTGGAACCTGATCACGGCACAAACATTGTGGCCTACGACATGGATTACCTTTTGCAGCGGCTAAATCAAGGCGTTGAGCAAGACATGATCGAATTGGGTGGAAAGTATTTTCCATCCCTAAGAACCATGGCGATGGCAGGTTAAACCCCAAGTAACGCCGCGCAATCCCCTCTCCCAGGAAATGCCTATGACAACTTTAATTGGAAAAAACGTACTGCTGACGGGTGCTTCCCGAGGTATCGGTCGAGTGCTGGGCCAATCGATTGCCGAGCGAGGGGCCGTAGTCGTAGGCGTTGCTCGCTCCCAGGGGGGGCTTGATGACTTTTGTGAGATCATTCGGGCGGCTGGAGGCACAGCCTTGGGCATCCCCTGGGATTTGGCAGATATCAGTTCTCTGCCCCAATTAGTACACTGCGTAGAGACTCAAGTTGGTTCCGTAGATATACTCATCAATAATGCTGGGGTTGAGATCTATCGGGCTTTTCAAGACTATTCTCTGGCAGAGCTGCAAACGGTGCTTAATGTAAATCTGTTAGCGGCAATGGAATTGACTCGCCTGGTGCTACCGAGAATGCTACAGCAGCAGGCGGGCCATATCGTTAATATTGCCTCAAATGCCGCTAAGAAGGGGCATCCCTTCGACAGCGTTTATTCTGCCAGTAAAGCTGGCCTGCTCATGTGGGGTGACGCCATCCGCCAGGAGCTGACTAATTCTGGAGTAGAGGTTTCTTCAATCTGTCCAGGTTATGTTGAGCAGTGTGGCATGATGGCCGATACCGGTGTTCCTGCCCCAAAGCTAGCCGGGGTTTCTACGCCAGAGGCGGTTGTAGCTGCTGTGGTACGAGCGATCGAGCGCAACCAAGCCGAGGTAATTGTCAATAAAGACAGCATCTCAGTCGGTATTACTAAACTGCTATTTGCTCTGTGTCAACTTTCTCCCAGTTTAGGAGACACGGTCTACCAGCGGATTGGAATACCCCAGCTAAACCAGCTGCGCATCCAAAAAGCGATCGAGCAACAACAAACGGCTCAAGAGTTAATCAATAGCTAGGCAAAACTGGTCTACCACCAGGATCTCTAGCTTTGCCAACTGCTTTTACTTGCGCCAAAAAAATCGCTACTGCTACTGAGATACCTTTTCTAGCCAGCCCGAACGAGAATTTTAGCTATAGCGATCGCTTCAATTGCATGAACTACCCAAGAGCTTTATCATTGATTTGATAGCTATCGAGCGAGCAGCTATTCTTTGCAAAATTAGCCAAAAATAAAACCTCTCAACTCTTTGGGGCAGAAATATATTTTTTCATCCTTTATTCACTGCAATTTTAGCAGTTGTCCATTCATTGAATTGACTCTATTTTTGTCAATTTTTCTTTGCTCCCTTCTATCAAAACAAGCTTACGCAGGTATTAAGCCATGGCAAATTCCTCCCGGCCTAACAAAGCACAGCATCCCCTCTCAGGAAGCACTCTCGGCAATTGGCTATCTCTGCTAATGCGAAATGGTGGAATCAATCTTTCTTACCTACCCAAAGCTTTAAATATAACGGGTATCGTCTTGGCAAGTGCTCCCATTCGTTTGGTTGAAGCCTTACGCTACGGCAAGCAGATTCAACAGGCTCAGATTGACAAGCCACCCATCTTTATCCTAGGTCATTGGCGCAGCGGAACGACTTACCTTCATCGTATGATTGTGCAGGATGACCAATGGGGATACGTTTCCAGTATGCAAGCATTTGTACCCGAGGCCTTTGGGACCTTAGAGCAGATTATGGCTTCTAACTTACAAAAGTTTTGGCCAGAAGTAAGACCGATGGACAACGTGTCTTACTCGCCCGAAGTGCCTGAAGAAGAAGATTATTCTCTAGCCTGCGTTTCGCCATTCTCATTTTACTGCTGTTGGTATTTTCCCCAAAAAATACAGGAGATTTTTCAGCATTCGGTGTTGCTAAACGATCTCTCTGAAAGGGAGAAATGGCAATGGAAATGCAACTATCTTAAAATCTTAAAAAAAGCAACGCTATTTTCAAACGGCAAGCAACTAGTAATTAAAAATCCCTCGAATACCGCTCGTATTCCGGAGATACTGGAGCTTTTCCCTAATGCCAAGTTTATTCATATTTATCGAAACCCCTATGATGTTTACACTTCGACAATGAAGTTCTACAAAAAACTAGTGCCTAATTATGCTCTGCAAACATATGACGAAACTGATTTTGAGGAGAATATTTTTATTTTTTATCAGCAGCTAATGCAGAAATTTTTTGACACCGTTGACTTGATTCCGTCAGAAAATTTTGTCGAGATTCGCTATGAAGATTTTGAAAATGCTGAAATTGCCTGCATGGAGCAAATCTATGCGCGTTTGTCACTGCCAGGCTTTGAACAGGCAAAGGCTAATTTTCAGGCTTATGCAGCCGATCAGGCAGGTTATCAGAAAAACCAGTACAGTTTAGATGAAACCACAAAATCAAGAGTTTACCAGCATTGGCAAGATGCTATTGATCGATGGACTGTGCTACCACGAGTTATCCAGTCGGTAACTTGAGTAGCATGTCCAGACTAAAACAAGGATTTGAAAACATGAGATTTTCAAATTTTAAGCGTATTATTCACAATAATTCAAAGATTTTTTGGCTATTTTATGCCACTGGATTTTTTGGAGTATTTTTGATGAATAGCGCCCTGACATCTATTCTTCTATACCGTTACGATCCCGGGCCTAACGTTGATCAGTTGCCAGTTTTGGTACCCACCTTTATCGCGGGATCTGCTTTTTTTGCTGGACGTGTTATCGGCGCTATTTTCCAACCAATAGCAGGCTACTTATCAGACTCTACCCAAGGAAAATGGGGCAAAAGACGGCCCTACTTGGTAATTAGCACACCTGCGATTGTAGGAAGCTTTGTATTGCTTCTTAATCCTTTGATTACTGAGACCAGTAGAGGCAATAGCCTTTACCTTGTTAGCTTTCTTTGCCTGTTTTACTTTGCCCTAGCGCTTTATCAAGTCCCTTATTTGGCCTGGTTATCTGAGCTAGCATCTCAGGATCATCAAAGAGTTATATTGTCTAGTTGGATAGGAATTTCTAGTCTCATTGGAGCGGTCATAGGAGGGGTAGGAACCCCTTGGCTTACGGCCCAGTATGGATTTGCTGTAATGACCACAGTCATTGGCATCATTAGTCTTGTAATGCTTTTGCTACCTCTGCTAGCTCCAGAGCTTGTAGCCCAGAAGACTGAGCGTTTACCTTTGCTAAGCGTGCTCAAAGCAAGTTGGCAAAATCCTAGTTTTCGCTCCTATGTTTTGGGAACGTCTGCAGCTTGGTCGGCGATGGCAATATTAGCCGTTTGTCCGCCTTTTTTTGCGATCGCCCTGCTTCAGCAAGACGTTAGCTATGGCGCTTTGCTAAATGCTCTCGTCCTAGGAGGAAGTGCCTTTAGTATTCTTATCCTAAGGCCAATTGTTAGTAGGTTAGGCAAAAAGCGAACATCTCAATTCTCAATGCTGTGGTCTGGCGGTGGTTTAGTGTTACTGACCGTGGCATCAGTATGCCTAGAACCGTCTCTGGCTCTATGGTTGGCGCTGCTTCCTATAAGCAGTTTAGGGCTGGGCAGCATTATTATCTTACCTAATGCCATGATGCAGGATGTTATTGACCAAGATTTGAAGTATGGCCAATCAGCGCAGGCCATTTATTACGGCAGTCGTGGACTATTTAGAGAACTTAGTACTGGTTTTGGCATCTTAATTGCAGGATCATTATTGAGTCTAGGTAATACTGCTTCTGAGCCTCTGGGCGTCCAGCTATCTCTCGTAGCAGCAGGATTATGCGTTTTTGTATCTGCATGGTTTTGGATGCTCTATCCTATTTCTAAGTAGAGTATGTAATGGAACATATTGGTCTTCTTTGCCCGCCTGCACTGGGTCATTTACTTCCTATTTGCAACATAGGCATTGAACTTCAAAATCGTGGATATCCAGTAACGTTATTCGGCTTGCCAGACGTTAAAGTAAAAATTGATAAGACTCCGCTAGATTTTTGTCCAATTGAGAGTCCAGACTTTCCCGAAGGCGAATTAGATGATTTTCTTGCCCAGATTTCTGGTTTGAGTAGCACGCGTATGCAGTCTCTAAACTTCACAGTTAGTTGGTCTGAAAAAGCTACTAGAATGATGTTTCGGGAAGCCCCTGATGTTATTCGAAGAAATAGTATTGACTTTCTTTTAGTCGATCAAATAACGGTTGCTGGCGGAACCATTGCAGACCACCTCCGTTTGCCCTACGTTACGGTGTGCGGTGCAGTGCCGATTAATCAAGAGCCTGGGATTCCTCCTGTCTACACCCACTGGGCGTATCAAAATATTTGGTGGGCCAAGTTGCGAAATCAACTCGGTTATCAACTGTTGAATTATTTAACTCGCCCTATTTGGAATATGATTTTATTGCAGCGGAAGAAGTGGAATCTACCTCTTTATCGTTGTCAAGAAGATGCTTTCTCAAACTTGGCTCAAATTTGCCAGATGCCCGAAGCACTTGACTTTCCTCGTGAAAAACGACCTTCGTCTTTTCACTATGTAGGGTCTCTCAAAAATCCCTCTGGTGTGGAGGCGGGTTACTCCAACAAACAGGACATCCCGTTTGAGATTTCGAAGGAAAAGCCATTGATTTACGCCAGCTTAGGGACTCTTCAAAGTGGAAACCAGAAAATCTTTCGCTGTATTGCAGAGGCTTGTTTGCAGCTAGAGGTTCAACTAGTTATTGATTTGGGTAACCCCTCCGCAGATCCATCAAGCGTCAATCTCCTAGAAGCAATTGTTTTGCCTTTTGCTCCTCAGCAAAAACTCATTAACAAAGCACGATTGGTAATCACTCATGCGGGGAGCACAGCCATCAACTGTCTTGAGGCTGGTGTTCCCATGGTTGCTATTCCAATTACTAGTGACCAACCTGGAATGGCCGCTCGGCTCGCTCGAGCCGGGGCTAGCGAGGTTATACCTTTAAGTCATTTAACTGTTCCCAAACTAAAAGCCTGTATTGAAAAGGTTCTTTCCGATCAAAGCTATCGAGACAGTGCTATCGAGCTGTCTGACAACATTCAAAAATCAGGGAAAGTATGCCGTGCAGCCGATATTATTGAGCAGGCTATAAAGACCAAGGCTCCTGTTCTAGGTACTTGAAAAGCACATCCATTTTCTTATAGTCAGTACCAGACATCAGGCATTGCAGCCAAACTCACATGGGGCCGAAGTCTACAACCAGAGGCCCTGCCAAATGGCATATTAACCTACATTCCGCAGGTTGACAGGGAATAAAAGATGTAGAGCTGGTCTAGACTAGAAAGCACTTCTTCTGGCGTTTGCAACGTCCCTTGCAAACGGCTAATGTACCTGGTGAGCAGGACTCCCGGGCGGTGCTGTCGAGCTGAAAGGCCTCGCTGCAAACTTTTGCGCTCTATGGTCACTGTTTTGGAGGAATTGAACTGCACTTTAAGGATTACAAATCAGCTGCCCTAGATGTGCTCGATTCGGGTTTACGTGAGGCTAACGTCTTGACCTGATTATTTATGCTGTTGGATTGCGCCTATCTGATTGCCCTGGTGGTAGGCATGATGCTAGGTAAGGCGGGGCACTAGACTCGCCTGAATTGGGATGGTGACCGAGGCTTGAGTTTTCTGCAGTTGGGTCTGCGAGAACTGGCTCGGCTCTGCTACGAGCGGTTACTCTTGCCCATCCTCCAAGCCTTCCCCAGAAGCAATCCACCGCCCGCTTGCGCTTCTCGGTGCAAATGAGATGCCTTAGACTGCCGCATTGAGTGCTCTAAGGTCGTTACATTCTTATAATAAGACTACCATGAGTTTTTTGCATCACTAAGGGGGGGGTGGTAAAATTTGCAGTTCAGATCGAGATAAGTTAGAGTAGGATTGGAGTAAAGATAGCTTATAGCATTTAACTCTCTCTTGCCTAATCATATAGTTGCTAACTAGGCGGGAGAACAAAGTAGATGTGAGGCTGTTTGGGATATATAGAGACTCTATTGCCTCACTAAGTAGTGTAAAAATATTTATAGTTTGCGAAAGATAGCTTTTATCTTGATGCTCTGATTATTGAGTCGTGGGTGAGACTGATACACAGCCTTATCAGGGCTTTAGCCTCTAATGAAGGTGTGAGTGCTTCGCTATACAGTTTCAGTAGTAAATCCAGAGGATCTGCCGCTTCAAAGAGCTAGCTTCTAGCTTAAGGTTATTTGCTACAAGTATTTTCTCTTCTGCAAAGAGAATACATATTATGAAACATATTGGTCTCCTCTGCCCACCGACCCTGGGTCATTTAAGTTCTATGGGTAACCTGGGTTGCATATTACAGCAGCGTGGTCACCAGGTAACCTTATTTGGGCTACCAGATGTTGAGAAAAAGATCGCTGTATCTCAGCTGGGGTTTAGTAAGATAGAGTTTTATAAAATTGGAGCTCAAGATTTTCCTCGAGGTAGCCTTGACGATTTAGTTACTCAACTCTCAAAACTTAGCGGCTTACAGGCCGTTAAGTTCACGATTAGTTGGACTCAAAAAGCAACAGAAATGATGTTTCAGGAAGCTCCCAATGCCATTTCTGAAGCAGGTGTTGACTTTCTTTTGGTTGACCAGGTTACCGTTGCAGGCGGAACCGTTGCAGATTACCTGGGTTTACCTTTTGTTACCGTTTGCAGCGCACTACCCCTTAATCAAGAGCCCAGAATTCCACCCTTTTTTACGTCTTGGGAATACAGGAATGATTGGTCTGCAAAGCTACGCAATCAGTTTGGATACGCTCTGATAAATCATTTAACAAGTCCTATTTGGCAAACGATTGCACATCAAAGACGGCAGTGGAAATTGCCACCTTACAAGCGGTGGGAAGATGCTAACTCCCCCCTAATTCAACTCTGCCAATTACCTCAAAGGCTTGATTTTCCTCGAGAAAAAATATCTGAAAGATTCCACTATGTTGGCACATTCAGAGATGTTTCATTACAACCTACTGTGCCCAACCTAGACAAAACATTTCCTTTTGAAAGTCTGAATAGCAAACCACTTATATATGTGAGTCTAGGAACATTACAAAACCGCTTATTCAATATTTTTTACATTATTTCTAAAGCCTGCCAACATCTAGATGCTCAATTGGTAATATCCCTTGGAGGCGGAGCAGAGCCTAGTGAGTTACCAGCATTGTTAGGTTCACCTTTGGTGTTTAGATTTGCTCCTCAAGTAGAACTTTTAAAGAGGGCGACCCTAACCATTACTCACGCTGGCCAAAACACAGTTATAGAATCTTTAACATACGGAGTGCCGATGGTAGCTATTCCAATTACTAACGACCAACCGGGTATAGCTGCCCGTATTGCACATGTTGGAGTGGGAGAAGTTGTTACCCTGGCTCGACTAAACGTTTCTAATCTAAAAGCTGCTATTGATAAAGTTTTTTATAACAAAAAGTATTGTATCAACGCTGTAGAGTTCTCGTCTGCTATCCGGGCTGCCGGAGGAGGTAAAAATGCGGCTGATACCATTGAAAGGCTATTACATTTCGCCGATTCGAGAATGAAGTGCATCAACTAGAGGTTTCCTGCAGAAGGACGCAAATGAACGGACAAATGGATTATTGAGGCAGTTTTTCCCAAAGCAAACAATCTTTAAATTTGTTAAACTAGGGTTGCCAGAAAAAGCGTTCATGCTGATTAATAAAAGATTGAGGAAATCACTTGACTACAAAACATTATTGAAAGTACTCTATTTGAGTAAATTAAACTCAAACAAATTAGACGGTGGTGCAATTCGGATTTGAGTCGGTGTTTTGTAACGCTAAGAAAACGTAGGCAGTCTTGTTGCAAAAACTGAAAACGTCATCATGACACACATCGGAATTTTATGCCCCGCTAGGATTGGCCATTTAAATCCCATGTGCAACGTGGGTCATGAATTACAGCAACGTGGACATAAAGTGACTTTGTTTGGCTTGCCAGATACTAAAGAGAAGATTGCAAAATCCAGACTAGGTTTTTACAAAGTTGGTGCTCAAGATTTCCCTCGTGGTACTCTTGAGGTCTTAGATAATCAGGTTTCAAAGTTGAGCGGTATAAACGAGATTAGATTCTCTATTAACATTTCTCAAAAAGCGACGAGGATGATGTTTCGGGAAGCTCCAGATGCTCTCCGCAACACAGGTGTTGAATTTCTGTTGGTAGATCAAGTTACCTTTTCGGGTGGAACCATTGCAGATTATCTTCGCTTACCCTTCATCACGATTTGCAATGGTCTCCCCCTTAATCAGGAGCCCAATGTTCCGCCGAGCAACACCCTTTGGGCGTACCGAAAAGTTTGGTGGGCTACGCTGCGTAATCAATTCGGCCATCAGATGTTGAGGTATTTAACTCGCCCTATCTGGAAACTTATTGTAGAGCAGCGAGAACAATGGAAATTAACTGCTTACCATAGCCGAGAAAATGCTTATTCGCCCCTCGCTCAAATCTGTCAATTTCCAGAAGTCCTCGATTTTCCCCGTGAAAATCTGCCTCCATGGTTTCACTACGTAGGTTCTCTTAAAAACCCATCTGGGGTCGAACCGATTTATTCTGATAACCAAAATTTTTCATTCGAGATTGTTGAGAAAAAGAAGCTGGTCTATGCTAGCCTAGGAACTCTTCATAACAGAGATTGGAAGATTTTCCGCACCATCTCAGAGGCTTGTCTGGAGTTAGATGTTCAACTTGTTATAGACTTAGGAAACCCCATGGTAGATACATCGAAAGCTGATTTCCCAGGGGCTATTGTCTTGCCCTTTGCACCTCATCAAAAAATCATCAACAGAGCCAGTTTAGTAATTACCCATGCGGGAAGTACCGTAATTAATTGTTTGCAAGCCGGAGTTCCGATGGTTGCTATTCCGATTACCAACGATCACCCTGGAATTGCTGCTCGAGTTGCTCGCGTCGGGGCTTGCGAAGTTGTCCCTCTTGGTAATTTAAGCGTAACTACATTGAGAGCCTGTATCGAGAAAGTACTTTTCACTCAAAGTTACCAAAATAACGCCGTAAAATTATCCGCTGAGATTCAAAAATCAGGTGGTGTATTCCGTGCAGCCGATATTATTGAGCAGGCTATAAAGACCAAGGCTCCTGTTTTAGGTACTTGAAAAGCACATCATTTTCTTACAGTCAGTACCAAACATCAGGCATTGCAGCCAAACTCGCTATGGGGCCGAGGTCTATGACAGGGGGCGCTGCCAAATGGCGTATTAACTATGCTTAATCACCTCTACCCCAGCTCCTGACTGCCTGACAGAAGTAGTTATAGCGGTTCTCATTCGGATGAGGTACAGTAACAGTCATTTGTGAACCAGCTGCGAATATCTTTTAAAGTGACTTGAGAATAAGCAGATTCAATCGCTTCTTTTAGGGCTTGATAAGTCCGTGCGCCAACTGAATCTAAGATGGTCTTGACCTTTGACCAAAACGGTTCAATGGGCGAGAAGTCCGGCGAATAAGGCGGCAGAAACATGAGTCGCG